>DASXQM010000267.1:0-11545 GCA_036507195.1 Pyrinomonadaceae bacterium
AACGTAGGCCCGGACACAGACTATACCGGTTATGATTTCTGGTTGCAGAAATTGAATAACCACGGCGGCGACTTTCACGCCGCACAGATGGTTAGATCATTTATTGTTTCGGGCGAGTATCTCAACCGTTTCTGAGCGGCAGGCGCCTATAAGCGGTTGCGACCGCGTCACACACTCATCGGGAAAGGCCGGATTCAGATTTGCGTCCGGCCTTTTTTATTTGCGTGCTGCTCCTCTATCAGAACCGGGAGCGGTAGCGACTGGCCATGGAGGCAACGTGAATGTCGCTGTCTCATGTCCACAACTCACGATTCTGCTAGTTGAGTGTCGGGCCGGTCGCTACCGCTCCCGGTTCCGTATTCGTCGACCCACGATGCCAGAGTTTTTGCTTACACGGCTCTGTCTTCAGCAGGAAGCGAGCTGCAGCGCCAAACAAATACAGAACCAGGAGCGGTAGCGACCGGGTCCAGTAACAATAAGCTCATCTGTAATGGTCACGGACCAGGTCGCTACTGCTCCCGTTCCGTATTCGTCGACCCACGATGCTGAGCGTCCCGCATCGGACCAGGTCGCTGGCGCTCCCGGTTCTGATGGTTGAGTGTTGGGCTGTCGCTACCGCTTTCGGTTCCGTATTCGTCGACCCACGATACCAGAGTTCTTGCTTACGCTCCTTGTCTTCAGCAGGAAGCGAGCTGCAGCGCCAAACAAATACAGAACCAGGAGCGGTAGCGACCGGGTCCAGTAACAATAAGCTCATTTCTAATGATCACGGACCAGGTCGCTACTGCTCCCCGTTCCGTATTCGTCGACCCACGATGCTGAGCGTCCCGCATCGGACCAGGTCGCTAGCGCTCCCGGTTCTGATGGTTGAGTGTCGGGCCGGTCGCTACCGCTTTCGGTTCTGATGGTTGAGTGTTGGGCTGTCGCTACTGCTCTCGATTCTGATCTGACGCAGCAAAAGTCAGGGCCCAAAACGCTGTCTGTACTCACCCGAGACGATGAACGCCTTAACCATTTCGGCGTTGACGAAGTTGCCATTGAACTGGTTCAGTTTATTCAACCAGAAGTTGTAGCCCTGAAAGTCGAGTGTCGGCTCAGGAGGATCGAAGGGATTTCTTCTGAGATAACCAAAGTACTGTATCAACACGAAGGCTTTGTTCAATTCCTGTTGTTTCAGAGTCGAGTTCTCCGCCACTAACCGTAACACTCGCGCACGCGCCGACGTGTCGGCAGTATTTGGCGCTCCGCCAAACTCACTAATGGCTGCTGTGCGCTCCCCCGGTGTCGGTATTACGCCCGCATTCGCATATAGCTTGTCAACGAACTCAGCCGGCGTGTTTGAGATTGGGTGATCCTGCGTAAATCTCAAGCGCAGCACAAAATCTGCAGCGAACGCCTGCTTGTTGGCTTCCAACTGCGCTTGCCAGTTGCCAACATTTACGATGACGTCCTGCCCAATCTGCTGCGTGTCTGAAAGGAACTCGTTGTATCTGACCGGTACGGGAATTCCGGGTGGGTCGAACGCGACCTTATACATTCGATAGACCAGATAACCTGTTTCCTGAAACTCGATTGAAAGAAAAAATGCGGCAGACACGTTGATACGTCTGATCTCCACACACTGAATATCGCCGCCACAAGATGTGATTTGATTGGTCCAGAATGCGAGGCCCGCGGGATCAGGCTCGCGATTGAGAAAGTCGGTATAGTGCTGCCGCACAAAGAAACTCGGCTGGTCGATGGGATTGAGACCGCTGGCCGTTTCATTGTCCGTTACTGTGATTGTAGTTGTCGCAGGTGAACCCAGGGAGACGCCGCTGCCAACCGGATTGCTGAGAATAACGGTAAAAGTTTCGTCATTCTCATCATAAGAATCATCCACCAGAAAAATTGAAATGCTCTTGGAAATTTCTCCCGGCGCAAAATTCAACCTCCCTGCCGCCGTCTCGTAATCACAACGCGAGGACGCGCTGCCACCCACAACGACGTTGCAACCGTTCGCACCCGCGGTGTCGCTTGTTTCATAGTTGACTGTAGCCATGCCCGTCGTATTGCCGCTTCGCACAACTGTTATCAGCGCGCTGCCGTTTCCTTCCCCAAAAGTTCCACTTGCCGCGCTGAATTGCACCTGTGACGCCGGCGTCCCGACCGGCTCCCAATCCGGAAACCAATCAACCTCTGTATTGTTGGTAAGCTTCGCTCGGTTGTTGCCGTTCGCATCCATCACGAATAGTTCGACCGTCGTTTCATCACTGACGCTGCCCGAGGCGAAGACAATGTTTGAACCGTCAAACGACCAGGCTGGAAAACCATCGGTCACACTGTTAGTCGTCAGTCGTCTTCGATTGCTGCCGTCTGCATTCATCACGAAGATTTCAATGCCGTTGGGATTCAGCGCCTCGCCGCTGGCAAACAGGATCCTCGTGCCATCGGGCGAGTAAGACGGTTGACCATCCACCACTGTGTTGTTCGTCAGGCGCATACGGTTATTGCCATCGGCGCCAATGGTGAAGATCTCAAAGCTATTCGTATCAAACACGCTGCTGCCGCCGCTCATGAAAACGATTTTTGAACCGTCGGGAGCCCAGGACGGCACACCATCGATGACAGAGTCGTGCGTTAACTGGACCTGATTGTTTCCGTCGGCATTCATGACAAAGATTTCAAAAGTGCTGGGGCTATTGAGATTGCCGCGAACAAAAGCCAGCTTTGTGCCGTCATGCGACCAGGCCGGGAAACCGTCGGCCATGGGGTTGTTAGTAATTCTTGTTTGCGTGCTGCCATCGGCATTCATGGTGTAGATTTCGAGGTTGCCATCTCGACCACTCATGAATGCGATTTTGGAACCGTCAGGCGACCACTTGGGTTGATCGTCATAAGCAAGGCTGGTCGTCAGTCTAACTTGATTGCCGCCGTCGATGTCCATTAGGAAAACATCATGGTTGCCGCCATTGCGGGCGCTGCCAAATGCAATCCTCGGGCTCCCACTGTTTGTAATGGTGAGACGATTTGGATCAGACCCGCGAATATTTTCGGTGGACGACGGGCGCTTATCGGCTTGCAGCAAAAGTGAGGCGCTGTTTCCCCCAACCAGTACCGGTGAGGTCGAAGTTGCCAAGGTGGCAATGCTGTTTGTTGTGATACTGGCGAGCGCCAATATCGCCACCAGCAGGAAGCGCGAACGATGTCCGTAATAGGAAAAACTGCAAGGCATCCGAGCAGGAGCCTTTCCCGGGAAACGAGTGGCGAAGCGAGATCGCCAATAACGGTTCAGGGACCGAATCTCTGTCTGTATTCCCCGGAGACTATGAAGGCCTTCACCATGTCGGCATTAACAAAGTTTCCGTTGAACTGATTCAGCTTGCCCAGCCAGAAGTTATAGCCAGCGTAGTCGAGCGTCGCTTCCGGTGGATCGTTGGGGTTGCGCCGGAGGTAGCCGAAATACTCCATCAGCACGAACGCGTTGTTCAACTCCTGCTGCGAGAAGGTTCCGTTTTCAGCCACAAGGCGCAACACGCGCGCGCGCGTTGCCGTGTTTACTGTAGTCGTTGCCGTTCCAAACTCATCGATGAACGCCTGTCGCTCTGCCGGTGTCGGTGTAAACCCAGCGTTTGTAATGAGCGTATTTACAAACTCCGTGGGCGTCAGCGTTGTCGGATAAGCGGTACTGAAACGCGTCCGGTTAACAAAGTCATTCGCGAAGGCCACCTTGTTACTCTCCAACTGCGCCTGCCAGTTGCCTATGCCCACCATCACTCCCAGCGCTATCTGCTGGGTGTCCGGCAGGAATTCTTCATATCTCACCGGCACCGGGGCGTTGGGCAAGTTGCCATAGGCGACTTTGTACATTTTATAAACCAGGTAACCCGTCTCCTGAAACTCAATCGAGAGGAAGAATGCTGCTGACACGTTAACGCGTCTAACTTCGGCATCGCAGGTTGCGCCAGGCTGTTGGCACTCTGTGATTTGATTCTTCCAGAATGCAAGACCAGCAGCGTCAGGCTCCCGGTTGAGGAAGTCGAGGTAGTGTTGCCTGACAAAGAACTGCGCGTCGGCATTGTCGAGAGGATTTGGCGCGCCCGGAGAGAGGTCGTTGTCTAAGATTGCAACCGCGGCGACGCTCCGTGCGCCGATGATCGTCCCGATGGGATTGCTCAACGCCACGCTGAAAGTTTCAGTTCCTTCCTGGAACACGTCGTCGACTATCAACACTGAAAACGACTTGCTGCTTTCTCCAGCCGCGAAAGTAAGCGTGCCCACTGCAAACGTGAAGTCGCCTTTTTGCGTCGCGCCGCCGTCGCTGGTTGCGAAATCGACCGACGCCTGCGTTGAGGTGTCTCCCATCCGCGTTACCGTAACCGTTGCGGATAGTCCTGACTCAATGACCTGAAACTGAGGAACTGAAAACTGCACGCTACTGAGCACGGAATTCGCTCGCGGCAGGAAAGTGACTTCCTGCACATTGGTAAGACTGATGGAAACCTGCTCGGAAGTATGGGAAGGGATGACATAAGCTTCCGGCTCGCCTCCCGAAATCCCGACCACGGAGAAAAGACCGGTGTTGGTGGGTGCGCTTTGGCCGGCGCCATAACGCGTCAGGATCGTGCCGTTGCTACGCAGTTCGATCTCAAAGTTGACGGGAAACTGAGTTGCGATCGTTTCATCACCAAAAGTTACCCCTTTCCAGCGAAAGATGATGCGACTGGGATCGGGGTTGACGACGAAGACGTCGCAGCCGGTACATGGGGAATTGACCGGATCGACGGAGTCAGTCCTTAAATCATCCCAAAGGCCGGAAATCATTTTGAACTTGGTGATCCCAATCGAGGAGCTCGGCACGTCGTCGGCGTCGCCGTTGCTACGCGTCGGTGGCGGCGAAAAGAAAAGATTGCCGTTAGTTGAGATATTGACGGTCGAGAAGTTTTGCCCAAAGAAAGGAAATGCAAACGGCAACGCAAAATTCAGTTTGAGTTTATCGTCACCAATGAGCGCGAGCGGCGTTCCGCCTGTGGATAAGGCTGCGCTATTACCAAGAGATGTTACATAAGGATCACCTTCAATCAAACTAACAGAGACACTAGTGGTAGCCGGCGCACCTTCATTTCCGGAATTATCAAACTCTCGAAGCGTCAAAGTCCCACTCGTGTGACGGTAGGGAAGGGTTACGTCTATAGCCTGAGTAACTCCTGTAGCACTGGGAAGCACGCTCTTTAAAAAGATCACCGTGCCGGTAATCGCATCGGTGAAGGTAAGTTTGTAGAGCGAGGCCTGACCCGCCGCTCCGTCGTCGCCTGAGGCCGTCCAGCCAACATTGAGTGCGCGGCCATTCTGAGAGTTGATATGGAAATTGGTAACTGTGCCCGGCGGTGTGGTGTCGTTCTCGGCAAGCGCTACAAAGCTGTTAGCAGCATTCAGACGCCGCCCGGTCAGCGTCTTGCCCGCCAGGGATGGCAGCGAGTCGCCGTTGAAGATCAGGAGACTTTTCAACTGCTGCACTGTCAGATTTGGATTTTGAGCCAGCAGCAACGCCGCGGCTCCGGCGACGTGTGGCGTAGCCATCGAGGTGCCGTTGAAAAATGAATAGGTGTTGTTCGCCGTGGTGCTCAGGATGCCGACGCCCGGGGCGCCAAGATGCACGCTGGTAGCGCCGAAGTGGGAGAAGGAAGCGAGCGCATCATTCGAGTCAGTGGCTGCTACGCCGATAACATTTGGAGCATCATAACCGGACGGATAATGCGGCACGAGATCGTTGTTGGGTTCAGGATTATCAGGAGTGTTGCCCGCAGCCGCAACGAAAAGAATGCCCGACGCGTTTAGGTTATTGATGGCGTCGAGAAACGACTGACTGAATCCGCCTCCGCCATAGCTATTGTTGAGAACTCGGACATTGGCTCCTTTTGCCCCATTGGTGCTGACCCAAAGATCGCGCATTTGCTTCGCGTAGTTGCTCGCGCGAATAGCGTCAGAGGTCGCGCCTGCGGAGCCACCTATGAATTTCAAAGACATTAGGGATACTTGCCAATTAACACCGACGACGCCCGTGTTGTTGTTGCCGACGGCTCCAATCGTGCCGGCAACGTGGGTCGCGTGATTCTCGGCGGGAATCGTTCCCGTGTTACTCGCGAAGTTATATCCGTTAACGTCGTCGATGAACCCATTGCCGTCGTCATCGACGCCGTTGCCCGCTATCTCAGCGGGGTTGGTCCAGATGTTGGCTTGCAGATCCGGATGATTCTTATCGATTCCTTCATCAGTAACGCCGACAACGACCGAGCTGCTACCCGTTGTCGTATTCCAGGCTGCGGGCGCGCCGATTTTGGTGAGGCCGAACAGCTCGCCGGAGGTAAACCGCGGATCGTTTGGCGTCAAATCCAGATGCAGTAGATAATTTGGTTCAGCGTAAAGAACGTCCGGTTGTTTTTGCAAGGCCGCAATCGCCGCCATTGTGTCTTCCGCGGCAACGCGAGCAAGGCGCAAACCGGGAACAATGTCAGCTCCGTCGAAACGTTCGATTTGGACGGAAAGCTGGCGGCCTGCTGCGCTCAGCATTGTCTGGCGCGTTTGCCGGTTGGCCGCGCGCTCGCTGCGGTAGCGAACGAGCGCCTCGCCGGGAACAAATTCCGGTCGCAGGTTTTTTCTATTTACGCCAGATTCAGTCCCCTGCAGCTTCGCGCTCGAGCGTGATGGCAGGGCGGCTACGATTAAGAATGTGAGAATAATCAGAAATGAAAACGCGACGGCCAGGCGTGTGCTCGCCGATTTTGTCCCTAAAAATGGACCCTGCATAAGGGCGAATCTCCTACAACTAAAGAGTACTTCCAGTAATTCTTATTACGCTTATGAAATCGATTGTTTATCGGAATCGGAATCCGGCGAGCAAATTCCTGGGCGTGACTTTCGAAAGCGACCAGACCGGGGAGCGGTCGCGGTAATAGTGATAACGCCGCGGCAAATATATACCAGTTCCCTTCTCGTTTACAGGCGCCAGAAGCTCAGGTCGCTGGAGCGATGGCAGCCCAGAGACAAGCTCATGGGTAAGAAGAGTTCAAGGGCCCTCGATAGAATCTGCGCGATCCGATTAGCCGGGCTTTCAAATTGTTAATCTTGCGTTCTAGCGGAAGCGTTGCCCGATTTGCTCGGTGCCAAAAGTGCCGATGCCGTTGAGCCGGAAACTAAAGACCATGCGGTTTTCCTGCCTGACGCCTACGTTGAAGGTGTAATTCTGCGCCGTCACCGCGCAGCAATCCCAGGTGTAGCCCACCGTCACCGTGGAGCTGATCAGGGAACGACCATTGGTTCCCGGCCGAGTTTGAAAATCGAAAAAGAAAGATGCGCCGCCAAAGAGCCCGCGTTCGCGGTCGCCCAAAAACAATGAAGGACTCCACTGCGAACCGCGCAGCGTGCCTGGTTCCTTGCCACGCGCATCAGCGAATTGGGCGAGGCTGGGAACAAGCTCGACCGCGCGCGTGTAGTAGAAACTTTGGAATGCCTGAAGTAACGGCCGGTTGATGCCAAACGTGGTGGAGAGTGCTCTGACACCGCCGCCACGCGTATCGAGGTCCGTTCGTAGATCGACAAAAACATCATTGCGCGGGCGGTAGCGGGCTTCGATGTTGAGCGGTGAAAAGCGTCTCGGAACGCCGCCGTAGCTAAAACCAGAGAGCGTGTTAATTGGATAAAACTGGTTTCGCCGGCCGGGAACCAACGCGCCGCCAAAGAAGCGATCGAAGAAATATTTTCCGCGTACTGTAATCGTGAGTGCTTCGTAAGGCTGGGTTGAGGTTGGGACTCTCTGCCCGGTTCTGGTCGCCTTCGCTGCGGCGCTACTGACGTTCTCAGTCGAACGCCGTGTGAAGAAGCGATTTGAAATACCAAACTCAATCTCGTTGGTGTCAGCAACCGCGTCGACGTAGTCAAACCTGATAACGCGATCGAAGTTGTTGACGCCGGCAATACGGCGGTAGGTAATGTAAGGCTCGATCAGATGCCGGAAGAAGAAGCTGCCATTGCTGCGATGGAAGTCTTTGAATAGAGCCGGAGGGCGAACGTCTAATTCAAACTCGCCATAGCCTCTGGTGATGTTGCGACTAAGTATCGCGCGATTCACGGGATCGATTGAGTTTGAGTAAAAGGTAATTCGGCCGCCGGCTGAAGCCGTCACCGACACGCCGAAAAAATATAACGGCACCTGGATCTGGGGATGGTAGTCGAGCCGCTGGACAATGGAGGGCGAAACTATCGGATCGCCGCCGACGTCGCGCCTGAAAGCAACCAGATCATCGACCGTCTCTTTCCGGCTAACGCCTTCGGCCGCGGCTTCGAAGGAGTAATAGACAGGCAGCTTTTTGAAAAAATCAAGCGGCGTCGCCCGTTTGTCGATGGACACGCTGGGAAGCTCGCGAATGCGGATGCGCGAGTTTGGCAAAGACGTGACTTGCGAACGCGCGAGGAAGTTAAAACTGTAATCGTTGTAGTCCTTATTGACGAAAACCTGGGACCGCTCTTCCGGCGAAATAGCCTGTTGGATGCTGTCAGAAAAAACCTGGCGATAAGCCAGATTGGAGGTTAGGTTAACGTCAGCAGCGGCAATGAAGCCGTTGGGGAAATAGTGAACTCCTTCAACATAAAAACTCGAGCCACCCTGATCCGGATGGTCCGCGTCTGCCTTGTTGCCAAAAATTCGATCTTTAACCGTATAAAACCCGGCGTTGAAAAACGAACGAGAATTGGCGCGCGTGCGCAAGTCGGCCCCATAACCAATGCCGCGCGAGGTGTAGATATCATTTCGCAGCGTAATGTCGGCCGAGCGCCCCAGCGTTTGGTAATAACCGCCTGAAAACCGAAACCCTTTTTGGCCGGAACCACCGAAGGTCGGCGTCAGAAATCCCGAGGCGCGATCCCGCGGCTTGATGGAGACGGAAGCGTAGGGAAGATAAAAAATCGGCACGCCCTTGACGCGCAGGTTAGGCGAATAGACGCGCACCCGATCCCCGGTTTTTATTTTGGCGCGCTTGGCATGAAAGCTCCACTTAGGCACGTCCTCGTCGCAGGCGGTAACCTGCACGTTCGTGGCGATGAGCGTATCGAGGCTGACTTTTTCCACGCGGTCAGCGGTGAAATACAGTCTTGTCCCGTCCTGTGTTTGATTGGTGAAGCCGGTCGAGTTTAGGAAAAATCCTGTCTTCGTGCGGTAATTCCATTCCGCTCGCGTGCCGGTGATGCGCTGCTGGTCACCTTGATCGAATACGACATTGCCTTCCGCAATTACTTTGTTGGTCGCTTCATAGACCGTCACTTTATCAGCCTGCAAGCGGTAAGTGCCGATGCGCGCATCAACATTTCCCTCATAAACAAAGACACGGGCTTCTTTTGGGCCGGAAACGGTCTGTGTGCCTGCATCCACTTTGAGCAAGTCAGTCGCCTCACCAATTTCACCTTGCCTGGACGGGGTTTTTTGTTTGACAGGTTGATCCTGAGTTAACGGATTGACGTTGGGCGTGTCGGTCATCGGGTTCGTGACCTTACGATCGACCGGATTGGTCTGTTGCGCTTTAACGCGTGGCAGACCGGCGCTCAAGAGTGCGTAAACGAAAAGTGTCAGAAGAAGCGAGAACCGACGACTTGGGGGAAAACAAACGCGCAAAAGAACCAGAGCCTCCGGACTAAACCGGCGAGCACTACCATGAAGCCTTCACCCGAGCGCGCGCCTTGTTTTCTTTACAGCGCAGCGATGCTAACACGGAAAAGCAGTGGGCAGTAAGCAGGAGTCAGAAGGCAGTAGGCAGACGGCAGTAAACAGAAAAGCAGTGTTGCCTTGCTCGCTTTTGCGGCTTTGCCGCCGCACAGTGCGGTAAGGCTCCGCCTTACCGTAAGTCTTTCTTAACATTATTAGAGGCTACTCCTCCGATTCATGAGGCGCAGCCTTATGAAACATCAGATACCGAGCGTCGGAAAGGCACAGCCTTTCCGCACTGTGCGGCGGCAGAGCCGCAACGGGTAACGCTCGCAGACCTCACCGCACATCAGGCAGCAAAGCCGCTGACTAGCAACCTTTCTGCCCTCTGCCTTTTGCTTTCTGCTTACTGCTCACTTCACTGCTATCATGCGCGCCGATGGAAACGGCCCGATTAATGATCGTCGCCGGCGAGGCTTCAGGGGACGCCCACGCCGCGGCGCTGGTGTGCGCCTTGCGCGAGGCCGCGCCTCAGGCACGATTGGATTTCTTCGGTGCGACCGGACCTTTGCTGCGGGCCGCCGGCGTCGATTCAATTGTCCGCTCAGATGATCTGGCTATTCTGGGCCTACTGGAAATTGGCGCCGCCCTGCCGAAGTTTTGGCGAGCATATAAACTTCTGAAACAAGCAGCGATTGAACGAAAGCCGGACGCGGTCATCCTGGTTGACTGGCCCGACTTTAATTTGAAACTGGCCCGCGTGCTTCACCGTCGCGACTTGAAAGTTATCTACTACATCAGTCCACAACTTTGGGCCTGGCGTTCGTATCGCGTCCGCAACATTCGCCGCGACGTCGACCTTTTGCTTTCAATTCTTCCCTTCGAAAAGGATTGGTACGCCGACCGCGGGATCAATCACGTCGAGTTTGTGGGCCATCCACTCGCCGGCGAGGTTCATGTCGCTTCGGATCGCGCGGAGTTTTGCCGGCAGACGAAGCTGGATTCGAGATTACCTATTATTTCACTTCTCCCCGGTAGCCGTCAGAAGGAAGTGGAGCGCATTCTGCCGCCGATGCTTGAAGCAGCAGCGCTTATTTCCGTTCGCCGCCCCGAGATTCAATTCGTTATTGTGGTCGCGCCCAGCCGCTCATCGGATGAAGTGAGAAACATCGTGCGTGCGCAGCGCGCGACGCCCCTGCCACTTCCGTCGTGTCTGCACATCGTTTCCGGGCAATCCCGCGAAGCCCTCGCAGCTGCTGATGTGGCTGCTATTGCGAGCGGAACCGCGACACTGGAAGCGGCATTACTGGAGACGCCGATGGTGATCGTTTACAAAGAGTCGGGGATCAACTGGCACACCCTGGGACGTTTGATAACAACTGATCATTACGGACTGGTAAACCTGGTGGCAGGCGAACGCGTGGTGACCGAACTAATGCAGGATGATTTGAACGGCGAGCGACTAGCAAGCGAGCTGTTATTGTTGCTTGATGAGAAACAAAATGAGGATGCGCGCGAGCGTTTGCGCGAGGTGGCTAATGAACTCGGCGAAGGGGGCGCATCAAAGAGAGCTGCCGAGATCATCCTCGCTGCGGTCCGATAAGAAAGCGGCTGCGCCGGCTGTTGTGCGGAAGGTCTCTGACCTTCCGCAGAGCACTTTTGAATTCTTGGGCTACGCCCGTCGATGGGGCGCAGCCCCTAAATTCATCAGGAGTATTCTTCGGTGGGGCGAAGAGCCCGTGTCAAAACTCAGAAATCCCACCCACGGAAGTGGGTGGATGGTTCAAGTCCGGGCTACAAACAGCGGTGACCGAGTTTTTGAATCCCACCCACGGCAGTGGGTGGATTGTTCAGATCCCGCCTGTGGTGATC
>DASXQM010000268.1:0-6263 GCA_036507195.1 Pyrinomonadaceae bacterium
TAACCAGATGCGCCCGAAGTCGTTTAATGCAATAATACCCTCGCTATCCCCTACAATTTGCTAGCCACTCTCCAGAGGACTCATATGAAGCGTTTCGTCATCGCGATTTCTATTCTTGTGTTCGCCTTAGTCTGCCTTCCAACATCGATTGCGTACGCACAGGGGAACCGCAGTTTCACTGTTGAAGAGTTATTGAAGGTTCGCCGCGTGGGCGACCCGCAGGTTTCACCAGACGGCAAGCTCGTCGCGTTCACGATCGGCGACGTTAACTGGGATGCCAACAAGGTTATTACTCAAATCTATGTGCTGCCGGTTGAAGGCGGCAACCTGAAACAACTTACGAACGGGGCCGCCTCAGCCACGTCACCCCGCTGGTCTCCTGACGGTAAGAAGATCGCTTACACCACCGGCGGTCAAATCTGGGTGATGGAGAACGATGGCGACCATAAGGACCAGATCACCAAGATCTCTACGAATGCCGCAGCGCCTGTTTGGTCACTGGATGGAAACTGGATCGCATTTTCTTCCGAAGTGTACCCGGATTGCACAGATGACAATTGCAATCAGAAGAAAGACGAAGCAGCGGAAAAGAGTAAGGTCAAAGCACATGTCACTACCCGACTCCTCTTCAGACACTGGGACGAGTGGCGCGACGTCAAACGAACTCATGTGTTTGTAGTGTCAAGCAAAGGTGGCACGGCACGCGATCTAACTCCGGGAGACTTTGATTCACCCCCTTACGCTGCCGCCACCGGCGTGGATTACGCATTCTCGCCGGACAGCAAAGAGCTGGCTTACGTTCGCAACCCTGATAAAGTAGAAGCGATCTCCACTAACAGCGACATCTATGTGCTGGCTCTCTCGGGTGGCCCCGCGAAAAACATTACCGCGAAAAATAGAGGCTACGACGTCGGACCGATCTACACGCGAGATGGCAAATACATCGTCTATCGTTCCCAGGCAACGGCCGGATTCGAGGCCGACCGCTGGCGGCTGATGACCTACAACCGTGCGACCGGCGCCAGCACCGAAATTACGAAGAAATTTGACCTTCAGGTTGAAGAAGCGGCCCTATCGCCGGACGGGAACTATGTTTACTTTATCGCGGGCGAGCGTGGTCGTCTGCCGGTCTATCGAGTTCCGCTTGGGGGCGCCGAACCGCAAAAAATGGTGCCGAACGTCTCGGCCGCTGGTTTACAAATAACGCCGGACGGAAAATCGCTGGTCTTCGCGAACAGCTCGATGGCAATGCCGGCTGAGATTTATCGCGCCGACATTGATAGCGGCAGCCTGACAGCGCTGACAAGCGCGAATAAGAATCTAATGGCGCCTTTCGGTTTGCGAAAAGCCGAGGAAGTGGAATGGACCGGTGCGCTCGGCAAAAGGATCCACGGGTTCATCGTCAAGCCCTCAGACTTCGATCCGAACAAGAAGTACCCGCTTGCGGTCATCATTCATGGCGGACCGCAGAGTGCTTTTATTAATAACTGGGGTTATCGCTGGAACCCGCAGGTGTTCGCAAACAACGGCTACATCGCTTTTCTCCCGAATCCGCGCGGCTCAACCGGGTATGGCCAGCAATTTGTAAACGAGATAAGCGCTGACTGGGGCGGCAAAGCCTACACCGACATTATGAATGGGGTCGCGGACGTTTTGCGCCGCAATTCTTTCATCGACAGAAATCGCATTGGCGCGGCCGGCGCCAGCTACGGTGGCTACATGATCAATTGGATTGAGGGACACAACAACGATCCCCGCTTCCGATTCAAAGTACTCGTCTCGCATGACGGCGTTTACAACCTCGAGAGCATGTATGGCGCGACCGAAGAGCTTTGGTTTACGGATTGGGAGTTCAAAGGAACACCGTGGACTAATCCCGCTATGTATGCGCGCTGGTCGCCAAACAAGTTCGTCAAAAACTTCAAGACGCCGATCCTCATTATTCATAGTGAACTCGACTACCGCGTGCCGTTTGGCGAAGGCCTGCAATTGTTTACAGCGGCGCAGCGCATGGGGGTCGACTCAAAACTCCTCGTGTTCCCCGATGAAGGGCACTGGGTGCTCAAGCCCCAGAATTCGCAGCTCTGGTATCACACGGTGCTCGATTGGCTGGATAAATATTTGAAGTGAGGGCCGCGAATTACCGGACTCTTCTCGCCAGGATAGAGAAAAACTATGCCGGGTTGGGCTAAAGCACTAATTATCGTTTGTTTCGTAATTGTGCTGTTGGTGGTTGGAGTTATTGCCGCCGGAGTTTACTGGTGGTCGCACAACAAGGACGCGCTGATCGCCAGAGGCAAAGCTCAGGTAACGGAAGGCCGCAATGTTGGGCTCACCACCGACAACCAGAGTTGCGTGGACCAATCGATCTTGCGGTACAAGGCGGACCCTGGTTTCGCCCGCACACTAGCAGCAAATCTCTTCCTGCAAAGCTGCCTTGAAGCCAGCAGACCAACCCCGAATTTTTGTGATGAAGTGCCAAAGGAAACCGACTTCATCAAGAGCAGCCAGTGGCGGCTCGCGCAATGTAAACGCGTGGATCTTTCAGCCGACCAATACTGCCAGCAACTCTTCGCGCCGGTGCAGCGGTTCTGTCAAAGACCTTTCCCGAAACCGTCAACTCCAGACGAATATCGTCGTTGATGAGTACTGGTTCAGTTTGATAAGTAAGAGCAGCACGCCGTGAATGGTCGAAAATTCGAGAAGGGACACAGTCAATACAGAACCGAGTAGCTTTGCTCGTCTGCGACGCGCAGATAGCGAGATGAAACATGCCAAGAATAAGGGCTTTTCTGGCATGTTTCTAAGAAGCGCGGTAGCGCCGGATGCTATAGTCAACTTCAGTATTAAGCCTATTGGCCAGGCCTATTGCCGTACCCGTTGATGAAAAACTCATCCTTCCGGACGCATTTAGTTGTATCATTCCTCATTCCTCGACTCTTTGACCAATCCAGCAAACCGAAATGGAGCTCTGTCATGCGAAAGCTCACTCACAGACTTTCTGCAATCGCGCTTCTTCTTTCAATCTTTTTTGATCCATTCAGCGTCGCGCTCGCCTCCGACTTCAAGCGCGAAGTCGTCTATCAAATCATCACCGACCGGTTCTTTGATGGCAGCACCGCTAACAACAACCCGTCGCAAAGCGCCGGATTGTATGACGCAACGAAAACAAACTGGCGAGCTTACTGGGGTGGCGATCTGCAAGGCATTCAGCAGAAGATGTCCTACCTTGCCGGTATGGGCGTCACCGCGATCTGGATTTCACCGCCCGTTGACAATTTGAACACCAACATCCCTGACGGCGATGGCAACCCGACGGCTTCTTATCACGGTTACCAGGGTCGCGACTTTAAACGCATCGAGGAACATTTCGGCAACCCCGGCAACACCTGGACTGATTTCGATGCCATGGTCACCGCAGCCCATCAGAACGGTATCAAGGTGATCATTGACTTTGCGCCTAACCATTCAACTCAGGACAACGCCGGTGAGTTTGGCTCGCTCTACGACAACAGCACTTTTCTCGGTAACTACACCAGCGACACCAATGGTTATTTCCACCACAACCCAAACATCTCCGGCGGCGGCTGGGATGATCGTTATCAGGTTCAGTACTACACCCTCTTTGACCTGGCTGACCTTAATCAGGAACACGCCACCATCGACGGCTACCTGAAGGTCGCTGCTCAACTCTTTCAGCAGCACGGCGCAGACGGGTTTCGTATTGATGCGGTGAAGCACATAACCTGGGGCTGGGAATACAGCTTTGCCAATTCCGTTTACACTTACGGCGATAGTTTCCTGTTTGGTGAGTGGTATCAGGGAAACACATCTGACCCGCTCTATCACGACTCCTACAAGTTCGCGAACAAGAGCGGCATTTCGCTCCTGGACTTCCCGCTCAACACCGCGATCCGCAGTGTGTTCGCCTCAAATGCTAACTTCAGCGAGATTGATTCCGTCATCACAGCGGAAGGAAACAACTTTACGTGGAAAGAAGACCTCGTGACCTTTATCGACAATCACGACATGGCGCGTTTCCTTTCCGTCAACAATAACAATAACCGCCTCCACGAAGCGCTCTCGTTCGTTCTCACTTCGCGCGGCATTCCCTGTATCTACTACGGCACCGAGCAATACTTGCACAACGACACCAGCGGCGGCACAGACCCATATAACCGTCCGATGATGCCCGGCTTCTCGACCTCCACCACGGCTTACACGCTCAGCAACAGACTCTCGACACTGCGTCGCAGCAATCCGGCGATTCCCTACGGCTCCATGACCCAGCGCTGGATAAACAACGACGTCTATATTTTCGAACGAAAGTTTTTCGGGAGCGTAGTGCTCGTCGCGATCAATAAGAATGAGACGACCGGCTATAACATCAGCGGACTGAATACGTCGCTTCCTCTGGGTACGCAGTCGGATTACTTAACAGGTTTGCTTGGCGGTGTTCCAATTACGGTGGGTTCCGGATCAGGCGGCAATAACCCGGTAAACACGTTCACGCTGCCCGCACATGCAGTCTCTGTCTGGCAGTTTACGGAAGGTGCAGCCCCACCTCAGATTGGTTCATTGGGACCAACCGTCGGGCAGCCGGGCGTGAAAACCACCATCGCCGGCAGAAACTTTGGCACCGCCACCGGCACTGTGAAATTCGGAACAACTAGCGCGACCGTCAATGCATGGTCACCCACTCAAATCGTTGTCACTACGCCGTCAGTTGCAAACGGCAACTACAACGTCACCGTGACGAATTCAGGTGGAACAGTCTCGAATGGCATTCAATATACGGTGCTAACCGCGAAGCTGATTCCCGTTACGTTCACGGTCTACAACGCGACGCCAACACAAACGGGCGACTACATATTCCTGACCGGCAATACTGTCGAGTTGGGCGCCTGGAGTACAACGTGGGACGGCGCAGTTGGACCAATGTTGACGCCGAACTATCCAAATTGGTTCCTTACCGCCAGCGTCCCCGCCGGGCAGACAATCCAGTTCAAGTTCATCAAGATTGCGGCAAACGGCGCCGTGACCTGGGAGAATGGCGCCAACCATACCTATGCGGTTCCAACTAGCGGCACCGGCTACGTCAATGTTAATTGGCAGTATTAAGAATGATGAAGGCAACAGCTTTTGTCCATACGCGCGGTGGCGTGAAGAATTCCTTGATCATGGTGGTCAGAGAAATAAAACTGGATAGAACTATGGAAGAACAGCCACCAAGTAGTCTCGATCGCCTGGCCATGCGCCAGCGGCCCAAGGGCCAGCCTATCATGCATCAGAACTGGGGCAAGCTTCTCTTCATGCACTGGCGGATCGATGAAAAGCTATTGCGACCACTGATTCCTGAAGCGCTTGAAATCGACACCTTCGATGGCTCGGCATGGATCGCTGTAGCACCGTTTACCATGTGGGACATTCGCGCGCTTCCTCCGTTTCTTCCGCCCGTTCCCGGCTTGAGATCGGCGCACGAGCTGAATGTGCGAACTTATGTCTATCTCGATAACGTGCCGGGGGTCTGGTTCTTCTCGCTCGATTGCAACAGCGCTGCGGCTGTTCTGGCGGCACGCGCTTTCTACCATCTGCCGTACTACAAAGCTGAAATAGAATTGACAGAGAAAAACACGAGCGAAGATTACTTTGTGGATTATTCTTCAGTTCGCACTGACGATCCGCCTGCCGAGTTTCACTCCTCATGGAAGACTGGTGAGAAGCTTCCAACCTTGCAACCAGGCTCGCTCGAGTTTTTCCTAACCGAGCGTTATTGCCTCTACAGCGAAGACGCTGGCAATCTCTACCGCGCTCGCATTCACCACCAGCCCTGGCCTTTACAAACGGCAAAACTCATTTTGCTCAATTCAAGCATGATCGAATCCCAAGGCCTGCCTACGCCGGAAGGCGATCCGCTCTTGCATTACTGCGAAGAACTCAGCGTCGACGTCTGGCCGCCAGGGAAAATCTGAGTTAGCGAATCTTGTTCTAGCGGTCCGGCTCCGCCGTCTGATGTGCGGTGGCGGCTATGCCCCACCGAAAAGTGCCAGTAACAATTTCTTGGGCTGCGCCCCTGGCTTGGGGCATAGCCCCGATGATTTAGTAGCGATCACGGAAGGGCTAAGAGCCCGTGTCAAAACTCAGAAATCCCACCCACGGAAGTGGGTGGATGGTTCAAGTCCGGGCTACAAACAGCGGTGACCGAGTTTTTGAATCCCACCCACGGCAGTGGGTGGATTGTTCAGATCCCGCCTGTGGTGATC
>DASXQM010000269.1:0-5219 GCA_036507195.1 Pyrinomonadaceae bacterium
GGGAGCCGGACGAAGAACGAATCCATCAGCGGATTCGGCTATGCGCAGAAGCCCGGCCAGTTCCTCACCAACTTCAACGACGAGAGGATCCCGTCGGGATAACGATGTCCGAACAACCTTGATCTTCCCGGATGCGATCGCCTGCTGAATGCGTTCGGCACGCCTTAACCTGGATTTCTGAAACTCGCGGATGCGCCGCCGGCCCTCGAACAGGTCACGGAAAGTTCCGCTCGGTAGGACGATCTCGTTGAAGGTGTCGAACACCTTCGGAAGAATGCCAAGCCAACCGAGCACGAGAAGCGCGGTGAGATCCAAGGCCACACGTTTAATCTCGCCGAACGTTTCAGGTCGCCTGCGGCCCGAGAATAGAGGGACCACAACCTTGCGCCGTGCGTCAGCAAGCCCGGTGTTGCGGGTAAAGTTGCGCAACACCACATCAACAAGGGTCGTCCGAAGGCCCACAGTACCGATGATCAGCGGGATTTCACCTCGCGTGATGCCTTCGTGGATGCGCCGGGTGTGTTCAGACCACTCCGTGTGCTTTTCCAGGATGTCTTTCAGTTCAAACTGCTGAATGGGGCCATCCGGGCCCGAAAGATCCAAGGCGCGGCGAAACCAGTGGTGGGCCTCTTCCTTATCTTCCTCCAACCCTTCTTCGACATAGACAACGTAGGCCCCGAGCAGAACGTGCGGGTCGTCGCTGCCTTTGACAAGGGCGGCAGAAACCAGGTCCTTGAGTGGGCCCTGTCCTGCCGCCTGGGATAAGTGGGCTGCACGGATTAATGCAATGGCGGGTACGTTGGCTGCTGCCTGGAGATAGGCAGTCAGTGGCTGCGACAGCGTTTCCCACTCGCCGCTTTCGATGGCAATCGCGATCTCAAGATCGAGATCGCGTGATGTGGGCTCTTTAGCAAGCCGCTGGGCTTCCACGAGCGCCTCCGAGAGACGGCCACGGCTAAACATTTGCCAAGCATAATGGCGGCGAATTCGGCCGTCGCGATCGAGTATGGCGTTGTTGGCTTCAACGATCCGCATGAAGTTGTCATTGTCGCCGGTCCTAGCGTAGGAACGCGCCGCGAATACCAAATCCAGCGGGTCGCAGGTCTTCGCAAAAAGCTCCTCGGCATAGGGACCGATGGATCGATGATCGTTGCGCTTGCTGAGCTCGGCAATCAGACTTCGGAGTGCGTCGGTTGTCTTGGCTGTGTCATACGCACGTTTGAACTCGGTGATGGGATCAGCTCCTTCGGCGGCCGAAACAATCGCGTTCAGGTGAGCGAGTTCATCAGGCTCGATGGCGGCACGATTGGCATCAAGGACCGTCCTCGCGCCGCTGGCGTCGCCCGCGTGCGCAAGCGCTTGAATTTCGATCCCACGGATTGGCATCTTTCCGAACGTATTGTCCAGCTTTTCCCGATGCTGTGCGATAAAAGCGGCCAGCGGGGCCGTGTTCTCATGGTTATCCACGAGGATCGCAAGACCGGCTCGAAGCTCATCCTCGTTCAACCCACCGAAGGCAGCCCTGTTCTCCAGGTATTTGAGAATAGGCGCGGGGTCGAAATTCGGCAGATACGCCAATGCGAACTGAATGCGCTTCAGTGCTGTGGGTAGGTCCTGCATATCGGACGCGAGCCGCACCAGCGACGCTTTACAATGTGTGGGATGAAGGAGCTCGAACCAAGTTATATAGTCTTCAGCAATTCTGACAGTCTCGTGCAGGCCAATCCCTTTCAAGATTGGAATAAGGCGCCGCATATCCTCGATGGCGCCATCAAGCGTGACCCTCGTTTCCGTATCTGGGGTTATAGGACGAATGCGCCGGATATTGAGGAGCTGCATGCCCATGAGCGCGAGGCGCCGCGCGGGCTTCGCAAGGATGGAGGCAAACCGTATAGCACCGCGCAGAAGCAGGAAATACGGGCAATCGTCAATAATACTCTCACCAATTGCCTCAAGAATGTCTTTAACCCGCTCGTAATCCTCCTTGGCAAGGTGAATATTGCAGACAGTGTAGATACCATTGGCGGTAAGATCGTGAACGTTGAGCTTTTGATCGTCGAGCCAAGCAAGAGCGACATTGTTGCCGCGCGCCCTGGCGATGATCGATAACAACGTCGCGCGTGCATCCGCATCCACAGCGTCCCGGAGAATTTGAATAGCGGTGTCTATTGCGTTCCGTGCTTCGGCGAGCCTGGCTCGCGCGGGAAGATCAGTGTCCGGGCCTCTGAGCTCGGCTGCGGCACTCATGAAGCGTTCGGCGGCCGGCAAGTCCTTTTTTACAGCGGCGCTTCTCGCCGCACGAAGAAAAATACGGCGGCGCAGCTCCTCCGACAGGACAACCAAGTTGCCGTCTAGAATTTGCCGCGCGAGAGGCTGAAATTGATCTTGCTTCTGTGCCTCTGGAAAGAAGCTTCGTTGCAGAGCTTGTCGGTATCCAGACGAAAAGTCGCGCTCCAGAGCGTCCCTTGCGATATCAGCTTGCGGGCTGGGGGTAATCTCCAGGCTAGGTTTTTGAAAAGAATCGAGCGCCTCCGACACGATGGCTTTGAGGTGGGTTTCCAGACCTGCGCGCGGAATCGATATATGGGTTGCCTTCTCCACCAGCTCAAGAAGCGCGGCGCGCGTAAGCTTCCGCTTGAACGGCTTTGCCTCGATGGCCGTCTCCAAAACGTGCTGGAGGATAGTGGTCGCCGATTGCTTGGCTTCAGACGGCGGAACTCTAAGCTCTTGATTAGCAAAAGTGACGACCCGCTCTTCAAATTCCCGCTTGATTTGATCAAAGCCGGGAGCGCCGTAATCCCAAGAAATACGTCTTACCAGATCGCTTCGTAAGTGCTCGTCCGTGCGATTCTTGATGTATCCCTTGGCCGCATCACTTAGATCGAGCCGTTCCAAAATTTTTCGCAAGGGGCGAATATCAGCATCGCCGGCCACCTTAGCCCAATATTTCAGCGTCGGCTCACCTGCAGCCCTGTCCTTGAGCTTTTGCTCTGCTCCGACGTCGGATCTTGTCAAGAATCGGAGTACAACTCGCTTTCCCGGATTGCGTTTGACTAGGTCGACAAAGTCATCTATCGCATGTCGAATACTCGCTGAATTTATTGTGATTTTTGCCTGTGTGTCCTTGACTTGAACCGCCGCCAGCGCTTTCTTGGCAGCTATCGCGTAGTCCTGCGCCACTTCCAGATAGAGTGCTTCGTTATCACCGAGATTTAGCCAAGCCAGAGCCGACGCATAAATCTGGTACGCGTAACCCTTCAGGGAGGCGACGGCCTGACCGGCAGGGGCTCCTTCAGGAACATCGCTTAGGTTAGAGACGAAGGGATTATCCATGCTGCGCTGCTTCGAAGTTGACACCGTGATCTCAGCTCGCTCTCTATTGAAGAGCAAACTCCACATACCATGGTCATGGGTCGGGGTCTGCTATCGCAATTTAGCAGGTAGTAGGATCACGGGGAAACGGCCATAAGGGCGCGGGGGCGCAGCGAGGGTCAGGCATGTCCAGGACCGGGTTGGGGTCGCCCATGAGCAGGCAGGTCAAGAGAGAGTCAGGCGGCGAGGGTCAGGCTTGAATAAGAATAAGTGAATACGTCTTCTTCAGAATCCTCTTCAACTCTTTGGCTGCGGGGCTATTGTCCTGCAAGCTCTTAGTGACCCGCTTCTCTCCGTGACTCACGGTCGATATGTCGCGAACCCGCAGTCGGTCGGCTACCTCACGCAAACTCGCATCGGTGTGTCGCCGCGCCAGATACATAAACAGTTCTCGCGCTCGGTTGACTGCCGGCGTTCGCTGCGGCCTCGCCAGGTCATCTCTGTCGATCCGCGTAACCTGGCATACCGCCTTTTCCATATCGGTCAACGTACACAGGCGCTCGTTGGCAATACTTGGACGACGGTTTCTTAGTACCTGCTCGGCGAACCGCTCATCTCCGATAACCACCTGCTTGACGGTCGGCGGTGGCTCCTCGCGTATGCCCCGATCCTGCGAGCTTTCCACGTACTCACGGTAATTTTTGATCTGTTCCCGTTGTTTGGTTCCCAGCTGTTCCAAAATCGTGCATGTCGTCAGCCCGCGCTGCCGTCTGCCACTCGCGTACGCACCATAGCTGCTCCACTGGTAGTCCTGCGGCCGCTTGACCAACTTGGCTTCTACGGCGTTGCGATGAACGTAGCGGCTCACCTGCAATAAATAATTGTCCTTGTCTACCAATAGCGCCTTGTAGCGCTGTTCAAACACATGCCCGCTCCGATGATGGCGGCGGTTCAGATACAACGTATAGCTCGTCTGAAACGGCTGCATCATCTTGGAGAGGTTTCCCAAAGGCGTCTCCAGCAGCAGATGGATGTGATTGAATCACACAGAAGGGGTCATCACACAGAAGAGGTCAAGTCCGCTGTTAGCTGAAAACGCAACGACAGAAAGCAAAAAGCGGACTTGACCCCTTTGCCGACCCTTCAATTGGTGCCCGCACCGCCACAGGAACCTTGTTCGAGATGACGCTCTGCTTTTCAGCGTAAGCGACGCGCCGCTGCTGAAGGCGGCGCAGCTCTATCGCGAAGAGGCCGTGAGCTAGCAGCGCGGGAACCAAATTCCCCTCTTTGAAAAAGAGGGGCAAGGGGAGATTTTCGAACCGTTTGCTGCTCGGGTACTTTCAACAAATCCCCCTCATTCCCCCTTTTTCAAAGGGGGAAGTGTGATGACAGAATTTAGGGTTCGACCTCATGTTCGCTTGAACATTTCTACGACCTCGCCAGAATTCATTACGTAACCCAGAAAGTCGTCGATGTTGGCGAGGCTTGCGGCCTGCGCTTCGTCGGTTGCGGAGTAGGTGCAGTCCCTTAGGGCGACCGTGACGATATCGCGCGACTTGGCGTCGCGCGCCAACCACTCCACACCCCAGTTCGTCGAACCACCGGCGACCACTAGGAAATCACACAGAAGGTGTCAAGTCCGCTGTTAGCTGAAAACGCAACGACAGAAAGCAAAAAGCGGACTTGACCCCTTTGCCGACCTTTTATCCGCGCTGGGATCCGAACTAGGGGACGTTGTTGTTTAAGGATAGGAATCAAGGGTCAGACTTTTACTTCTAGACTTTCTTGCTTTTGTTTCGTTTATCCCGAACAGGCACTCTTGAATTCAACTCCACAACTTCTTGCTCGCGATCGCCGCGCCGTCGCGCAGGGCGCGCAGCTTGGCCCAGGCGATTTGCGGATGGACG
>DASXQM010000270.1:0-10210 GCA_036507195.1 Pyrinomonadaceae bacterium
GTTTAATGATCGAGTCCGGAGCCACAAACATTATTTAGGTTGAGTGCTCGCATCCGGTCGCTACCGCTCACGGTTCTGTAATACATCTACGAGCGAAAAGGGTTTTAGAGTCTTCGCTAGCCGCCCGCAATAAACGGCCGCGACTGTACAATGTAGATCTGGCCCTTCATATAGGCCCACTCAATATCCTGATCCCGACTTCCAAATACGCGCTTGATCGCAGTTGCCGCAGTCACCAACCGTCGAATTACGTCGTCAGTCAGCACAACTCGTCCTCCCGTTATCGCAACCTCCTTGACGCCGCCCTTATCGTCAAACGTCAACAGGCTATCTTCATCCGAGCGCGTTAGCACTTGCACCGCGTTCGCGCGCTGGCGAAAGATGATCTGCTCGGCAACCTTCTTACCCTCGACCACCTTTATTCCCAGCCCGCGCTTGGCGCTAATGTAAATCGCTCCCTGGTTGTCCCTGTCGAAGGGATCGGTGGTGATCATAACGCCAGAGCTTTCCGAATTAATGCCTTCCTGGATCAGCACGGCCATGAAGATCTTCGAATGATCGATGACGGCGCGTTCGCGGGCTTCGTAAGCTTCGGAATTCCAGAGCGACGCCCAGACGGTTTTGACGGCGTCGATAAGCTGCTGATCTTCCTTAACATTGGGAACCGTGGTGTACAAACCGGCGCCGCTAAAGTTTGGCAAGTCTTCGGAGTTGGAAGAGCTGCGCACAAACAACCCTTTGCCGGGAAACTCCTGATGCACCCGGCGTAGAATCCGGGAGCGCAATGCCTCATCAAATTTTCCCTGCTTGATGCGTTCACGCAATCTAACCAGCTGTTCCCGCCGGTATGCCGGATCGTGTACAAACTTCTGATCGTTCAGCATCGCAAAGATTGCATCGTCCAACTTGTTCGCTTGCAGGAACTGGTCATAGTAGTAGAAAGGAACCGTGAAGCCATTAGGAACGACGATTCCAGGCAACCGCGCGTTCATCACCTCGCCCAAATTTGCCGACTTACCGCCATAAGCGATCGCCGATTGCCCTCGTTGCCGGCTAAGACCAAGCAGGCGCGTCTCCGCAAGATTGAAGCGCGGCTTCATCACGTCAAGACGCTGCGCCAGCCGGCGCTGATATTCGCGCAACTGATCCACATCGGCACGTTTGATTGTGTAGCCATCGCGCTTGGTCTCAAACGCTACCCACCAACCATCGTACTGCTTCAACAAGGTCTGCGCGTTTTTGATATAGGCGTTTGGGATGCCCCAGCCTTTGGCCAGCAGGTTGATGTGTGAAAGTGGCGTTGATGGATGCGACGTGATCACGCCCGCCACCGGCGGAAGCTGGACCGGCACTTCATCGAGCACAAGTATTTCATTGAATCCGATTTCAACGTGCTCGTCGAGTTTGGGTACAACGTGAATCCGGCCCAAACCTTTAGCTACATTTAGCGCCTGATATTCTTGTTCCCTGGCAATGTCACTCTGCAAGACGCGTTCGAGTCCCGAGACTTTAAGGGATTCCTCATCCTGGCGAATTGAATTCGGTTTGTAAGCGACCGGGAGATAGAAGCTCGCCTTAATCACATCAGAAGTGACCTTGATCTGATCCGCAGGAATCAGATCACCTTCCCAGAATTCAAACGTCCAGCGCTGCAGCGGCGTCTGATAAGCGATGGTGCCGAGAATGAAGCGGCGATTCGCTTTCAGATAGTTGTTTTCAAAAAACTCGCGACCGCGTTCGAGCGAAAGATAAGTTCCATTCACAAAATCTTTGTGGAAGGCATACCGTTTCGTGTTGACGTAATAGATCTTGTTCTGATCCTTGCGGTCGATGACAATGAGCAGGTGCGGCAGCGCGTAAGGAGTATCTGGATCGTAGGTTACAGCGAGCGAGTCAAATTCTGCCTGCGAATGGATTGCGGCCAGCGAACGCGGTGAATCCGCCTGGGCAAGTACGCGCCCGGCAACGCCCGCCGAACAGAGGATCACCAGCAGCCCGGCAATTAATAGATTATTTCTAAAATGCATTTGTCAGTTCGATTTAAACCAGATCTTTGCTCATCCGCTCGAGCAATTCTACCAAATCATCTATGTGACGACGCTCGGTCAGGAAGCTATTGATGTTCACCCGCAACGCGCGGCGCCCGTTGAGCACCGTCGTTGTGATCCAGGCTTCCCCGCTGTGCTCAATCTTCTGTTGCAGTTTCTGTTGTAAACGATCCTGCTGGACGCCATCCGGAGTTTTAGGCCCGTTCTCCGGCAGGAATCTGAAACAACAAACCGCCGTCTCAACCGGGCCGACACGTTTGAAATCAGTTAATTCTTCAAGGCGGGAGGCCAAATAATGTGTCAGTTCTATTTGACGCTCGATCACAGCGGCATAGCCTTGCCGGCCCATAAATTTCAGCGCCATCCAGAGTTTTAGCGAGTTGAAACGGCGCGTGCCCATTTGACCGTAGCGAAAAAAATCAAACGCGACATCCGCGCCACCTCTATCTTCGTTTAAATACTCTGGCGTGATATCAAAAGAATCACGCAACACGGGACCCCCGTCGCGAACCAACACCGCGCCACAGGCGAACGGCACAAACATCCATTTGTGCGGATCGAATGTTACGGAATCAGCTAGTTCGACGCCTTTTAGTTTGCCGCGGTGCTTTTCAGAAAACGCCAAAGCGCCGCCGTAAGCAGCGTCAACGTGATACCAGCAATGATTCTCTCGCGCTATCGCCGCTAACTCTGCCAACGGATCAATTACGCCGGTAGAAGTGGCGCCGGCAATTCCGATCACGCAACAAGGTGTGCAGCCGGAGACACGATCCACCTCGATCTGCTCTTGCAGCGCGTCTGCGCGCATGTGAAAGTTTTCGTCCGTGGCAATCTTGCGCAGACTGTTGCGGCCGAGACCAAGAATGTCAACGCTCCGCTCGATTGAAAAGTGACACTGCTCGGAGGCATAGACCGTGAGGTCGCGCGGGGCGGATCTCAAACCCTGCTTAATCGTCGTTTCGTACACGCGGTCACGAGCACATTTAAGTGCAATCAGATTTGCTTCCGTGCCACCGCTTGCCAACACGCCAAAGCTCTCCGGCCCATACCCAATCAGTTCACACAACCAGCGAAGCACTCTCGCCTCAATCATTGCTGACGTTGGTCCATTGCGCCAGGCGCCGGCATTTTGGTTTAGCGCTGAAGCCAACGCATCAGCCCACACGCCAATAGGCAGGGGCGTCGGATTGAACAGACCGTAGTAACGCGGGCTGGGAACTTGCATCGCGTGAGTAACCACATCCTGCGTGAATCGAGCCAGGATTTCTTCAGTGGTTATTCCCTCTTCCGGAAAAGGTTCATCAAATACTCTTTCCAGTTCCTGAGGGGTTGCTGTAGACGTCACTTTTCTCGAGTCGAGACTGGCGGCGTATTCCGCGATGATAGCCGTCACGGCGCGTCCCAGCCGTTCGTGTTGCTTTGCGAGTTCCCTGGTTAATTGTCCGGCTAAGTCGTCAATCATATAAACTCACGAAAGTGAAAATAGACAGGGATGTCTAAGCATCGCACGCGTAGCACAAACCGACAAAGCCGCGCAGGCTGGGTGCCGGTGCAGTTTGTAGCCAGAAGTTCAGAGTTCAGCCGGGGATAGCCTTGCGGGTAGCCCGCCCTGGGGAATGGTAATCTTTGGGCTGCTGGCTGCCCGCAGCAGACTAGAGTTTGTACTCTAAACTGCTTCGGCCGTTGCGCGGCGGTGAACCTTTTAGAATGAAAACAACATCTGCGACAAAACAGTTTAGAGAAGCGCTGGAAAGCGAAGCAGCTACCTACATGGTGACTCTTCCCACCCCAGCTCTCGAAGCGTTGTCACAATATTACGAATTGCTCAACGCCTGGAACTCGCGCATGCACCTCGTAGCGCCGTGTTCACCACAAGAGTTTGCCACGCGCCACGTTCTCGAATCCCTGCTCTTGCTCAAACACCTGCCAAATAACGCCAGCGTTGCTGAGGTGGGAGCCGGTGCGGGATTGCCCATTCTTCCCTGCCTGGTTGTCAGGTCTGACATTCGCGCTGTTCTGATCGAGGCCTCCCGGAAGAAAGCAGTGTTTCTTCGCGAAGCATTGACGAAGACAGCCACCTCCAAACAAGCGACCGTGATTGCCGAGCGATTTGAAAACGTGGCTGCCCCTGCGGTTGGTTTTGTTACTTGTCGTGCCCTGGAGCGCTTTGAAGAAATGCTTCCCCATTTATTGGAATGGGCGCCGGCGAAAGCGAGGTTGTTACTCTTTGGCGGAAAGGGATTGGAACGAACGATCGAAAACCTGGGTTTTGCCCAGGTAGCGCAGCTAATGCCGAAATCAAAAGCGCGGTTTCTCTTTCTTGTTGACAAAGCGAAAACTGAAGTGGCTGATCCAGCGCAGAGCGCGTAAGTCAACAGGCTGGCTCCTTACGGCACCACATCAAGTCCAATCAGTTGCTGTCCCGAGACTACGAATTTCGCGGGCGGCAACTCCATCTCATAAACAGGAGACAACACGGTAGGCGTGTAGCCGCCTGAGTTTCTGTCGCTATTGAGCGTAGCAACTACCGACGGCGGCAGGTTTGGCAGTTCACTGGTGCCGATTATAGCGCCTGGCGTAATGCGAAAGAGCTTCACATAAAGTCGATCGCTCTTTTTCACTTTGTTTATGGCCTTCACGAGTTGACCCAGATCCTGAGGAACAAAGGCCCTGGCTGCAGAACCTTCCTGCAGCGCCCCGCCATCGCCAACGAAGACCAGCAGTTGGCCCGGAGTGGCGTCTTCGGGAATCTGCACCGGAATCCGCTGAACAAACTGCTTGCCGGATTCTGTCCTGACGTAGGCCTGAATCTCGATTCTCTCACCGCGGCGCGCTTCTGTTTTGCTGAGCGCGATTCGTTCGAGCGTTCCCGCATACTTGGTATCGGCAGAAGAAATGTCGAGCGTTACATCGTCAATCTGGACATCGTCGAAACCGCTGCCAAGCAGCGAGCTGATTGGCCCGGCAACTGAGCCCGCCGCGAGGATTGGCGAGTTTCCGGCCGAAAAACGGCGATCCACTTCTATTGGTTCCTGCCCCTTAACATTGATAGCGCCTTTGATGGTGATGGTGGAATCGCCCAGTGCGCGCTCGCTGGAAGTAATCGTGTTGAAGATTGTGATGTTCAGCAGTAACGGCGTTAAGAATGAATCGTTGGCGATTTCGTAGGAATAGCTTTCGCTTCGATCACGGCTTGTGTGTAGGTTGATTTTCACCGGGATCATTTTTGGCGCCTGGCCCAACTGACCAAAGACACCGGAGGCACGGTCCTGGGAAATCGAGCCCATCATCGCACCAGGAACTGACAACTTGAAAGAATTGTTTACGTTCGGAATAACCGTGACTACTGCGGTCTCGCTCATCGGCATGTCTGAAGCGCCGAGACTCAAAAACGGATGACCAAACGCATAGATACGATTGCCGTCGCGAAAGGTAACTGTCCCGGAAGCAGCGATTGAATAATCACCACGAACCAACTGCACACTGACGGATGTTCCGGGGGTTAGTGTTTTCTCGGTGGCCTTTTCAAGCGGTGTGATTCCAGCCGAACCTCCGGCTCCCGAAACTGGTAGCAGTCCGTTGGCCATAAGCTGTGGTGCAAACATCTGCAGCGATTCCTGGCTGATTCCGCCAAATACAACCGGCGTCGCAATCGGAGTCATTTGTTGACCCATTAGCGGCAGCAGGCGCGATCCTTCAGATACCGGTGCAATAACCGAAGTTGAAGTAATTGCCGGCTTCGGCAACGTTGCCTTCCATTCGGTGGATGCAAGCTGAGCAAATGAGATCGCGCGCGGTTCTTTCGGGTGAAGCGTCTGGACATTCGAACCTTTCTCAAAAATGTCGATCATCTGCTGAATAGGAGTGATGCCCGCGATTGGTTCTTTGGAAAACGGAAAACTAAAGGCGATCGCGCCAACTAGGCGATTGTCGATGTAGACCGGGGAGCCGGACATGCCTGCGAAGACGCCGGTCTTGTCAACGTTTGAGCCGCTAAGTTTAGCTATGATGGCCGACTGCCGCGGTCCAGGAAAACCCGGCAACACACCGAGTATTTCCACGCCAAACTCCTGCGGCTCCGTTCCCGAAAACACCGTCCGCGCCGTTCCCTTCATCCCGGGACGCAGATCCTCGAGCGCAAACAGCCGAGAATCCCTGACAGTCGCATCAACTACCGGCTTTTGGGCGACGGACATGCCACTGGCAACTGCGATGACAACCGCAATGAGAAGAACTTTAGCCAAACTTTTCATCAAGAATAACCTCTTACTACAGGGGAATTCCGACCGCTGCGGACAGCGGTGTTCAACTGGACTATAGCTTTCGCTCAGAAAGCGGTCAAGGTAGTCGTTGAACGGCGCGCCAGAATCTGGTCTTCGTAACGAAAACTCTCCGACCTGGACAACCTGTAACCGCTCCTTAGACGCTAAAACCAGCAAAAACGTTCCTCTTGCTCACACGATAATCGCGTGCTAAGTTTCCGCCGTCTTCAGCTTACTTTTTGATTCACACGCGAATAGCAGGCTATTCCATGGATTCAATCGCAGGTTTCATCCTCACCGGCGGACAGTCTCGCCGCATGGGCATTGATAAGTCGCGACTAATGCTCGAAGGTCAGAGCTTTGTAGAGCGCATTGCCGGGGAACTTGCCGCTGTCACGCACTCGGTAGCAGTTGTTGGCAACAATAGGGCCGCAACTCCGCTCAGGATCAAGCTTCCAATCGTCTCCGACGTGTATCCCGAGTGGGGGGCGCTGGGCGGTGTGCACGCGGCGCTCTCTGCTTGTGGCGCAGTTTGGGCTCTGATCGTAGCCTGCGATTTTCCCTTCGTGACCAGAGAACTGTTTGCTCGTCTGGCGAGTTTCCGCGAAGGTCTCGATGCGGTCGCGCCCATTCAAAAGGATGGGATTCCTCAGCCTCTTTGCGCGCTCTATCGAGTTGATCCCTGCCTGGAGCGTGCCGAACGGTTGATCAAATCCGGCGAGCGAAAACCTATTGCTCTGTTACAATCTCTGGAAACGCGCTGGGTATCGTTTGCTGAACTTTCGAGCTTGGAAGGTGCGGATAATTTTTTCGAGAACATCAATACTCCGGAAGACTACGCTCGCGTGAGTGAGAAAGGACGACTTAGTGTAAACGATGTAGCGACGGGCTAGTGCAGAAAAGGATGGGCGCAGAAACGTTTGTCCATTTCGTCACCCTGTTCCTTCATCCCTTATCTCATGGCCATCCGACGACGATTCGGCAGAAAGCTCTTTAAATCGCTGCTGCCAATTCTGATCATTCTGTTAGTGGTGCTGCTCATCGCTCTAACCTCGATTGTGTATGGCATTACACGCCCGCCGCGACGCTCCTATCTGGTGACTCCCCAAGATTTCTCCCAAATAAGCGGAACGGCCAGAGCCCTGAAAGTAACTGAAGAAAACTGGCGAAACCGCGATGGCACCCTGGCTCGTGGTTGGCTGCTCCGAGGCACCGAAGGAGCGCCCGCAGTCATCTTTTTGCATCGATATGGTGGCGACCGTTCCCTGCTCTTCAATTTGGGCATGAAGGTAAACGAGGCTACTAACTCTACGATTCTCTGGCCTGATTTGAGAGGCCATGGACTAAACCCACCGGTTAAGTGCACTCTCTTTGGCAGTAGGGAAGGAGATGACGCGCTGGCCGCCCTCGATTTTCTTCGCTCGTTGAAAGGTGAGAACCGAAGCCAGCTTATCGGAGAGCGCGTGGGAATTTATGGCGTGGAACTGGGCGCTTATGCGGCGATGATCGCGGCGAGCAACGACCCGAAGATGCAGGTTCTGGTTCTCGATTCCGTTCCGCGCAATCCCGATGAGTTGGTAAGCGCGGCAGTGGCCGACGATGTTGGCGTGAACACCACCGTGATATTTTTTCCAGCTCGTATTGCCACCCGGCTCTATTTCCTGGGGCAGTATCACAACCAAAGTTCTTGCGATCTGGCAGCGGCCCTCGGAACGCGGCAAGTGCTGTTGCTGGCCGGTGCCGACGACGGCTATCTGCGCGATTCGACTAAGTCTCTCGCACCCTGTTTTCCAAACCGGGCGAATCTGGAAATAAAAACCGACCTGCCCTTGACGGGCTTTACGCTACCCTCAGCAACCGGTGAGCAGGGCGAACGCTACGATCGGCCGGTGATAGATTTCTTTGTTAAGAATCTCCATTAATCTGTGTGACTCCTCAAACCGTGGCCGAAGTTTTAGGGGGCTCGGACCGCAACGATCGCATGCCGGCCATTGTTTCCGAGCACCTCTGTTTGCGCTGAAGCCATTCCGGTTAGTTGACCCACCTCATTGAGCGGTACGAAAACCAGAACAAAATCTCTGCGCCTCTGACTTTCGCCGACTACCTGGAACGGCCCTTCGTACATGATTGGTTCACCATCAGCGCCGTAAACAACACGGCCCGCGGCATAGAACTCAGCAGTGCGATCGCTGCGCTGCATACCATAGATGACCGTCCGCGAATACCCGCGCGCATCTGCGAGCTGAAGTAAGTGTTTGGAAGATTCGAGCTCCGCCGCTGCAGGGGCGGCACAACGCAAGACAACGATCATAACGGCGACTGTCGCGGCGGCAATCAGCAAGATAGATGAGATTGGCTTGCCACGGGAGAACCATGCGAAGCACCCCGCAATACACAGCGGCACGCCGATAAGGAAAACAAATGCAACCGGCAAATTCATTGCGCGCCAGGTGTAGGCAAGCGCGCCAATCGCCGAGAGGAGACAAATAGCCGCAGTCGTTTTGATTGCCCAGTTACTCCTTCCAGGCTCAGAGCTAAGCCGCCACAGCCGTTCGCCAACTATCAGAGCAGCTGCGGGCAGTGCAGGAAGTATGTAACCAGGTAGCTTTGAGTTTGCGAAACTGAAGAAGAGTAAAGGAAATAAGAACCACGCTAGCGCGAAGACCAGGAGCCGACTCCAGCGATCGCCGGGTTGATCGCCCGCGGGAACTCTGGTGGTCCTAAGCAGACCTGTCGCTTGCAAGAGTCCATCAATGAAGAAGGCTGTCCAGGGTAAACCGAGCAACGGTATAATCAACAAATAATAGTAAATGGGTCGCCAGTGGTGGTATTTGTTGGAAATGTAGCGCGCGAAGTGGTGCTGAATAAAAAACTGATCGATAAATAACCAACCGTGCCGCGCGATGACCGGCTCATACCAGGTCGCGGCTACGATCAGCGCCAATGGAATTCCCCAAATCAGACTTATAAGCGCGTCACGTTCCGGTAGTCTTCTGCGAAAGAGATGGTAGAGGCAGGCAACGCCGATAGGAATTACGATACCGATGAGCCCCTTCGCCAACAGAGAGAAACCAATGAAAGCGTAGAAGCCGAATAAGAACCACCGCCGCAGTTTTGCATTTTTCTCAAACTCATGAAGGATATAAAAAGCGAGCGCCCAGGTCGTCGTCATCGTCAGGATGATGTCGAAGCTGGCAGCGCGCGAGAAGACCACTATTCCGGCAGTTGTAGCTGACGCGAGGGTGCTCCAGAACCCGTAGCCCCGAAGCTTTTCATCATCGCCTTCGACCTGGCGGCCGATACAGTAAACGGCCGCGATTGTAAGCAGCCCGGAGACAGCTGCCGGAAGACGCGCCGCCCATTCCGACACCCCAAACAATTTGAAGCTGGCTATCATCATCCAGTAAAGCAGCGCGGGCTTTTCAAACCAGGTGTGTCCGCCAAGGGTCGGAGTAACTAGATCGCGGCGCAGAAACATCTCTCGCGCGACCTGGGCATAACGAGGTTCATCCGGTCCAACGAGAGGAAGATGACCAAGTCCATAAAAATAAAAGACAACGACGGCGAGAAAAAGGAGAGCAGTGCCGCGCTTGGCAAGGGTTGAAGGATACAAGTATATTCGACTCCGCTTGAAGTAGGCAGAAAGCAGTAAGCAGAAGGCAGAAAGTAGATCTTGTTTGCTGACTTCTGCTCTCTGCCTACTGCTTTCTTTAAAGATTAAGCTAAACCAAAAAGAGAAATCAGTAAACTGTGACGCTTCGCACCGCAGTCGTCGGCGTGGGCCATCTCGGCCGCCAACACGCGCGCATCCATTCTAATCTCGCCGCGGAAGGCTTCACGCAGTTCGCCTCGGTTTGCGACCTCGATGAAAAGACCGCGCGCGATATCGCTTCAGAAAAG
>DASXQM010000271.1:0-10700 GCA_036507195.1 Pyrinomonadaceae bacterium
GTGTGCACGACCCGGATGCTACCCGCTCCTGGTTCTGTATTTGTTTAGCGCTGCGGCTCGCTTCCTGCTGAAGATAAAACCGCGTAGGCAAAAACTCTGGCATCGTGGGTCGACGAATACGGAACGGGGAGCAGTAGCGACCTGGTCCGTGACCGTTACAAAAGAGCTTATTGTTACTGGACCCGGTCGCTACCCGCTCCTCGGTTCAGTATTTGTTTGGCGCTGCAGCTCGCTGCCTGCTGAAGGCAAAGGAGCGTAAGCAAAAACTCTGACATCGTGGGTCGACAAATACGGAACCGGGAGCAGTAGCGACCTGGTCCGTGAACATTAGAAATGAGCTTATTGTAACTGGACCCGGTCGCTACCGCTCCTGGTTCTGTATTTGTTTGGCGCTGCAGCTCGCTACATGCTGAAGACAAAGGAGCGTAAGCAAAAACTCTGCCATCGTGGGTCGACGAATACGGAACGGGGAGCAGTAGCGACCTGGTCCGTGACCATTAGAAATGAGCTTATTGTAACTGGGCCCGGTCGCTACCGTTCCTGGTTCCGTATTTGTCGACCCACGATGCCAGAGTTTTTGCTCGCGGTCAGTATGTGGCGGCGATGTTGAAATTGCACCAGTGGCTATCGAGGTAGTTGCGCGAGCCGGTAGCGGAAGGCATAGATGATCAACTCCAGGCGATCGGAGACGCCCAGTTTTGAGAAGATTGAGCTGAGGTGATGAGTGACGGTGGTTTCGCTGATAAAGAGTCGCTGGCCAATCTGCTTGTTCTTAAGACCCTCGGCGATTAGCGCGATGACTTCACGTTCCCGATCCGTCAGGCTGGCAATCTTGCCCTTTTCCGGATCAATCTCCTGCGCCTGCGTCATCTGATCAAGCACGCTACCCATCAGCGAGCGATCCAGCCACACTTCTCCCTGATGGACCTTCTTGATGGCTTTTATGAGCACCTCCGCTGCGTGTTCCTTTAACACGACGCCCATCGCTCCCGCGAGTATGGCGCGACGCTGGCTTTCAGAACTTCGCAATCCTGTGAGCACCAACACCCGGGCGTTAGTGGCCGCATCCCGCAGTTCCGGTAAAAGAGTTAAGCCGTCCTCATCGCCCAGGAGGATGTCGAGAATGATCAGGTCTGGTTGCTCGCGCGCTGCTAATGCCAGGGCTTCTCGACCGTTGCCCGCCACACCGATTACTTTCATTGCTGGATTCTGGTCGATTAGCATTCGTAGTCCGGCACGCAGAATTGCATGATCATCGACAATCAAGATTCGGATTGGTTCCGGGGTGGCGGCACTCATGATAGCTATAAGGGAATCTGCACGCATACTACTGTGTCATGGTTCTTATCTGTATAGACTACCGTTTGGCCACCTAATGCGGCGGCTCTTTCCGCGATTGAGCGGGGAGTAAAAGAAGCTTCTCCCAGACGTTTGAGGCGCTCGTTTCTAAGTTGCATCTCCAGGTGACCATCTTTAATGCCGATGTCTAGCTTCGCGTAGGTGGAGGTACTATGCCGCCGGACATTGCTCAAGCCCTCCTCAATCATTTGGAATAACTCCGCCGCTAAACGATCGTAGATAGGCAAATCGTCGCGGCCGTTAATCTCAACATTGAGACCGGTAGCCTCAGAAAACTTCAATGCGAAGCGTCGCACTGCGGGCAGGAATATATCACGTGGAGATTCACCTCTGCGCAGCCCGCCGACGTAGCTACGCAAATCGGCAATTTCGCCATTGGTTAGTGCCAAAAGCTCTTCCACATTACCGAGAGCATCCTCTCCGTGCTCGAGTTTTTGTTTGACGGACGCAAGACCAAACTGTAATCCGATGTAAGGCTGAATGACGCTGTCGTGAATGTCCTGGGCAATCTTCCTTCGCTCCTGTCCGGCAGCATCCGAAGCGAGACTATCGACCAGTCTGATATTTTCCAGAACTCCAGTCACCTGTTCCATTAACTGCAAAACGAAATCGATGTCTGCATAATCGAAGCGATGCGTGCCGCCCGCAATATAGAGGCGGCCCGCCGGCTGGGTGCGATAATAAACAGGAACCGAAAAACAGGATTTGCCGTCGAAGGCGTTGACGAAGGCAAGACTCTCCGGATTACCTTTTGTTAAGCCTCCGGTTTTTGTGTCATACAGTATTGTTTCGCCCGGTTTTCCCTGCTGGTAGATTACAGCTTGTGAGGGAGACTCGGGGAGGAAGCTCCGAGCCATTTCTTCCGTTATTTCACGCGATGAGTATCCTGGATCCTCAGTCTTCCGATCAGCGCGGTGCAGGTTATAGGGACCCTCGCTACTGCTTCCGTACAATCTAATGGGTTGGCCTGCTTGAGATTTCTGAAGAATCAGCAGGCAGGTATCGGCCCGATAAGAGGAGCGCAGACTCTCAAGAACTGATTGAATCGTCCTTTCAACTCCGAAACGCGGATTTGCGATTAGCGAAACCTCCTTCAAGAGCCTGAGGCGCGCTTTTAACCTGCTTTGCAGGCCGCCCCAGACAGCGATCATGTACCCCAGGACCACTAGTTGGATGGGCCGCAGCAAAAGTCGATTAAGTTGAAATTCAGGTTCGGCGGGCGCGGTGGCATAGCCGACAATTGTGAAGAGAAGGGCAGAAACAATGGTGACGCGCAGTCCTGAGCCAAAGCCCCAGCCGAATGATGCAACCAGGATCGCAAAGAAAAAGAAGAAGAAGAAGATACTATTAGTCCCGCTGCTGAGGGCAACAAGTGTCACATACCAGGCGACGTCCAGCCAGTGTAGGATCTTGAGTGGCAAAAGCCGGCCATGACGAATAGAAAGGATGTAAATCAGGACGCTGTAGACTCCGTACCCGGCCAGTGCCAGGTAAGTGGGAGCTACCAGCCGATCTGGTTCGGATGGATCTATATAAATGACCAGTAACGCCGAGAGGGCAAGGACTACTCGCATTGCACAGATCATTCGTAAGTCAATCCAGCGCTCCGACGACGGTAGTGTCGACGAAAGACTTATATTTGCGGAATCCTGGGCCAAGTGCTCCTCCTGATTAGCAGCGAGTCTAGATATTAATGTTGTCAAACACAATATGGAACGATGAAATCCAGGAGGCAGGAAGCAGGAGGCAGGAAGCACGAGGCAGGAGGCAGGTGGCAGGCGGCAGGAGCAGGCGGCAGGCGGCAGGAAGGAGAGCATTTTCCATTTCTCATTTAAAATTTGTCATTTTGTCATTGCCGAGCGCTATCCTTCAGGTAAATGGAAAATGAAAAATGGAAAATGGAAAATGCTCTGCATCCTGCCGCCTGCCACCTGCCACCTGCCACCTGCCACCTGCCACCTGCCTCCTGCCACCTGCCGTCTGCCTCCTGCCGCCTGCTCCTGATTCCTGGCACGCGACGCGCTAGGGGAATTCACCTGTAAGGTTCTAAACTGACCGGAAGGGTGAGAAAAGACAACTTGCGATTATTGATTGTGGATGACGAGGAGGCGTCGCGCTACGGCATGCGGCGCGCTCTGACGACGTTTGGCTATAGCGTTTCCGAAGCAGACTCAGCTGAGGCGGCGCGGATACTAATAAAGCAGCAGTTACCGGACCTGATGCTGCTTGACGTGAACCTTCCCGGGATGAGCGGGCTGGACTTCCTCCGCGAGTTGCAGGAGTCAACGGACGCAACGAACGCAGCGGACTCAGGCGACTCAAACGGAAGCGGACCGCTGGTCATTATTATTACCGCCCACGGCTCGGAACGGATGGCGGTTGAGGCAGTCAAGTCGGGAGCTTACGACTACCTTTCGAAACCCTTCGAGCTCGACGATCTGCGGCTCGTTGTTAAGAATGCAGCGGAGACAGTCGCCCTCAGGCGCGAAAATGTTTCGTTGCGGCGCCGGATAGAAGTAGAAGCATCGCAACGCGGCGCGCTTATCGGCAACTCCGCGAGTATGCAACGCGTGCGTGCAATGATCGAGAAGGTGGCGGAGACGGATGCGACAGTTCTCGTCCGCGGCGAATCCGGCACGGGTAAGGAGTTGGTCGCGCGCGAAGTCCACGAAAGAAATAGCGTGCGCAGCAAGGGACCATTTGTCGCGGTTAACTGCGCGGCGCTTCCTTCGGAGCTTATCGAATCCGAGCTGTTTGGCCATGAAAAGGGCGCTTTTACCGGGGCTGCGGCGAGGCGGCAAGGGAAATTCGAGCAGGCAAATGGGGGCACACTTTTCCTCGATGAGATTGGCGACATGAGTTCCAATGTGCAGGCGAAACTCCTGCGCGCGCTGGAAGAGAGACGAATTGAAAGACTGGGCGGCAACGAATCAATCCCTGTTGATGTGCGCATCGTGAGCGCCACGCATCGCCCCCTTGAACAGGAGATCACCGCCGGAAATTTTCGCGCCGACCTTTTTTATCGTCTTCGCGTTGTCACCATCGAAATCCCGCCCTTGCGCGAGAGACGCGAAGACATCCCGCAACTTGCTGAAATGTTTACGCGCGCCGCTGCAGAACGCCACGGTTTGCCTCTGCGTCAAGTTGGACCAAGCGCCCTGCGCCGGCTGGTCGACTACGACTGGCCGGGAAATGTTCGTGAACTGAAGAACACGATCGAGCGCGCGGCAATCATGGCTGAAGGCGAAGAGTTGCGTTCTCAGGATCTGCCGGATGAGATCATGCCTGGACAACAGAAGGAAACACCCGCCGGGAAGGACGACGCCGAGGGCGGCCTTGCGGTTCCATTCACAGCGGACTTTCGTGAGGACCGCCGCGAGTTTGAGCGTCGCTACATCAGCCGCTGTCTCGAGCATACGCATGGAAACGTGACTAAAGCAGCAGAGATTTTAGGAATGCACCGCCAGTCGCTACAACACAAACTGCGCCAACTCGGCCTCGGCCGCCGCTACGTTTCAGTTGCTACAGACACGCAGGATTATTCCGACGAGTGAAAGCTGGCTATCCTCACCATGGACAGGATTAACACGATTTACATAATGGTGTGATCGTTAGATCATTATCCTGTCAATCATGTAAATCCTGTCTTGTTTTTTCTGATCTCACCGTACAGAACCGTCAGCGGTAGCGACCGGATGCTGGAGGCCACGTCCCTGAGAGGTTAGAATCGTAATTGAAGCGTAGGAATATCAGGGCCCTCTGCGACCGGTGCTGTTGAGTGTAGCACCCGCTCGCTACCGCTCACGGTTCTGTAAAATGAGTTTCCGCGCACTGATGTAGTCATCAAATAGTCTCTTTGGAAGGGAATTCATGAAAGCACGTATCGACGCAATCATTCAGCGTGATCAAGCCGAATATCTCGACCAGCTCATCCTGCAAACTGATCCGCTTCTGCGCGAGATGGAGGAGTATGGGTCCCAGCATGGAGTTCCGAGCGCTGATCGTGAAGTGGCGCGGTTTGTCGAGATTACTGCGCGGGCAATAAACGCGAAGCGCTGTCTCGAGATCGGGATGGCAATCGGTTACACCACCCTTCATCTTGCTCGCGCTGTTGGCGACGACGGGTTGGTTGTCACCATCGATCCGAGCGACGAGATGATCAAAGCGGCTGAAGGTTACTTAACGCGCGCGGGCTTGCGCGATCGCGTTCGTATTGAGCGCGGCAAGGCGCTGGAGGTCATACCCCAACTGAACGACACGTTTGATTTGCTGTTCATCGATGCGCTCAAGGAAGAGTATTCAGACTATCTCAAACTTTCTTTGCCGAGGTTGCGTCGCGGTGGAGTGGTGATTGTGGATAATCTTCTTTGGGGCGGGCAGGTAGCCGGCGAAATTCGCTCGCCCGATCAGGAAAGCTCTACGAATGCGCTCAGAGAGTTTAACAAATACTTTGTTAACCATCCGAAGTTGCTGGCTGAAGTTCTTTCGGTGGGCGACGGGTTGGGTTACGCGGTGAAGCTCTGAACCAGGAATCTGCGGCTCTGCCGCCGCACAATGCGGAAAGGCTTCGCCTTTCCGAAGCTGTAGCTTTATTTCTCTCATGAGATGTGCTTCATGAACGCGGAGGCGCAGCCTCCAATAAAGTTTAGAGACTCAACGGTAAGGCAGAGCCTTACCGCACTGTGCGGCGGCAGAGCCGCTGCGTGCTGCAATGATCGTTCCGGACAATAGCGCATCACAAATTCAAGCGGCAGGGATCATCGCCGCCGGCGGCGTCATCGCGTTTCGCACCGACACGTTCTATGGCCTCGGCGCCAATCCCCTTAATCGAGCGGCTGTCGCCAGGATAAGAGAGCTGAAGGGGAGGGAAGACGAAAAGCCGATCCTGGTTTTGGTTTCAGACGCGAGCGAAGTTGATCGCTTCATTGAGCAATCCGGCTTTTACAAAACGGTCGCTATTGGTAAGTGGCCTGCTCCACTCACCTTGATTGGCGTCTCGCGTCCCGAAGCGCCAATCGAGTTGACCGCGGGTACGAATAGTCTCGGCGTCCGTTTACCGGATGACGAAAACGTGCGCTCGCTGGTGCGCGCGTGTGGGGGTGCGTTGACTGCAACCAGCGCGAATGTTTCCGGACATCCGCCCGCGCGCACTGCTAGAGAAGTGGAGAATTATTTCCCCGAAGGACTTGATTTGATTATCGACGGCGGCGAAGTGACTGCGGCGCACCCTTCGACTGTCCTGGATTTGAGTGGAACAGAGGCGCGGTTGATCCGGGAAGGTGCGGTCTCGCGCGAGGAGCTGGCAGATATTCTATAGGAGACCTACTCCAACGGCGCGCAGCGTTGATATGAGTTTAGCCCGGGTTTCAAAGCCGGGATCTGCAACCGGATCAATGTTCCGTCGGGTCAGCGACGACCGAGAGGTAGATTCAATCGTCGCCAATGACACTAAGTGTGTGAAGGTGGTTGATCCCACTTTGAAAAGTCTGTGTCAAAACTCAGAAATCCCACCCACGGAAGTGGGTGGATTGTTCAAGTCCAGCCTACAAACACCGTGACCCAGTTTTTGGAATCCCACCCACTGCCGTGGGTGGAATTCCAAAATGAATCTACGCTGACTCTGGTAGGTGGGATCTGAACCATCCACCCACTTCCGTGGGTGGGATTCCTGAGATTTGACACACTCTCTCAATGGCTGAAAATCATTGCGCCGCTATGCGACGTGCACGCCAAATGGCAAGCAAGATGCTTGCGCTACCAAGAGGACAGGCAGGAATGCCTGTCCTACTTTTCAAGCGTTACGTTCTTCATGAAGCCCCAGTCGCCGCTGGCATCAACCTTAATGTTCCCCACATTCTTCTGCGCGATGACGATGTTTGCCTGATACCACAACGGCAGAACCGGCACGTCACGAGTGATGATGTCCTGAATACGCTGGTAAAGCAGCTTCGCCTTCTCACGGTCAAATTCATTGACGGCCTCATTGATCAGGGCGTCGAGTTCCTTGTTGCTGTAGCGACTGCGATTTCGTGAAGCGCGCGTCTCGGTCGGTATCTCAGAAGTTGCGAAGAGGTCCTTGAAGAAAATCGGATCCTGATTGCCCCCAACCCACTGCCCATAAAAAATCTGGAAGTTGCCGCGGCGCAGCTCGTCAAACAAGGTATTTAGTTCGGCAGTTTCAATACTAACTGGAACGCCCACATTCTTCAGGTAGTTTTGAATTACGCCGGCGTAATTCTTAGCGGCGACACTGCTGCCAGACACTTTGAAAACAACCGGTTTCTCAAATCGCATCTTCGGTCCGTCGCCGTCCGGGTCCCTCAGGCCGGCTTCGTCCAACAACTTCTTAGCCATCGCCGGATCGAATGAGTAGGTTTGCCCGGCGTGATAGGCCCAGGACTCTTCCGGTAGGATGGAATGCGCAATTTTTCCCTGGCCCAATAGGAGATCGCGAATCATTCCCTCGCGATCGACCGCATAAGCAATCGCCTGCCTGACATGAACGTCATTAAGCGGCGGCCGGCTGCAATTAAAAGTCAACAGATTGAGATTAGAGCCGGTGAACTGAAGTACTTGCAGCTTCGGATGCTGGCCCAGTTGTTTGACGGCATCGGGCGACAGGCTGGTGGGCAGTGGCGCTATGTCCACGCGCCCGGATTGAAGCTCGGCCTGCAAGGCGTTCGTATCGGGAATGACTCGGACGCGCACCACTGGAACGTGAGGGGCGCCGTCCCAGTAGTCGGGGTTTGCCTGAAGGTCGACTACCTGCTGCGAGCTGTCATAACTGATGAACTTGAATGGACCGGTACCGAGCGGTCGATCCTTTTGTGTCGCGTAACTATCTTTCGGAATGATCGCCACTGGGACCAAATTGGGAAGGAGCCCGGTCCATGGTTTCGCAGTTGTCACGATCAGCGTGCGGGCGTCAGGCGCTTCAACGCTTTTAATATAACTCTTACGGTCAGCCCCGATGCCTTCGTAGAAACTGGCTGACTTGGCAAAAGTGCTGGAGAAAACCAGGTCCAGAGTGTACTTCGCATCGGCAGAGGTTAACGGCCGTCCATCGTGAAACTTGACGCCGTCGCGCAGAGTAAACGTGAAGGTCAGGTTGTCGTCAGATCGTTTAATGTCCGAAGCCAACTCACCCACATAGTCAAACTTTTCGTTCTTCTTCACCAGCGAATTAAACATCAGCGTGCGCACGCGCTCGCTGGCCGCGTCGACCGACGGCGAGCCGATAGGATCAATAGTGCGGATGTTGTCGCCCAGGGCGATCACGAAGGGACCGCCACTGCGGTTACGCCGGCAAGCACTGACGACTAACACCGCCACCAGAACGGTTAGTAACAGGCAGGCTACTTTGCGCGCGCTCATCCGATTGATCCTCCGTACTTATAATTCAGCTTGGCGTTGAGTGTCGCCGTTTCTTCAGATAGCGCCTTAAACTTTTCTTCAGCGAAAGCCGGCGGGGGTTCGGTGATCGACTTCAACGCTGCTATCCGCTTGAGCGACCCGCGCAGGCGATCCTTGGGAAGCTTGCCATTACCTGCCATCCCGAGCAGCGCTTGATAGCCGCGTCGAATAGTCTCCGGATGGGCACATATCAGCATCATGTCGTTTCCGGCAAGAAAAGCGCGCACGACCGCTGCTTCAATTTCGCAATGCTTGGCGATCGCGCCCATCTCCAGATCGTCTGTCAGCACGAGATGCTGATAACCAAGTTCACCGCGAAGCAAGTTGGTAACGATGTTATGGCTGAGCGATGCGGGCTCCAGCAAGCCGCCGGTGACGCCTTTAACGATATCAATGTTTGGAAAGCCGCCATGGCTGACCATCACACAGCGCACGCGATCATCCTTGCGTTGAAAAAGTTCTATGTAGGGAGCCAGGTCCTGCGCCATCAGGTCGTCGTGTGAAAGGGTCACCATCGGCATCTGCTCGTGAGAATCAACTTCGCCGGCGCCGATGCCGGGATAGTGTTTAAGACATGCAACTATTCCTGTTTCCTGCAGACCGCGCAGATAGACCGTCGTATAGCCAAGCACTTCGCCAGGCGAACGGCCAAACGAGCGTGAGTAGAGTCCGTTTGAAAGCAGGTCGCGCTCGTCCGTCATGATTGACATAACGGGAGCGAAATTCATGTTGAAACCCAGCAAGCGCAGGGCTTCACCGGTGATTCTGCCCAGCGCGCGTGACGCGGCCAGATCGCCATGCTGTCGGATTGTTCTCGCCGAGGGCATGGGCGTAAAGATCTTCCGCAGCCGATCGACCAACCCGCCTTCCTGGTCAACACCCAGGAGCGGATTAGTCGGTACCAGTTCGCGCACGCCGTCGAGCAACTCCCGCAACTGCTGCGGGCTCCGGACGTTGCGCCCGAAGATGATGACGCCGCCGGGCTGAACTTCCTGAATTAACGCGCGCGTGTCCGCGTCAAGCTCGGTGCCGGTAAGACCGATATAAAAGAATTGTCCTATTTGCTGTTCGAAGGGGAGCGATAGAAGTGTTTCCAATGACATGTTGAAACGAAGCAGAGGACTCGCAGTCTCTCTCGGCGTAAACGCCCGCTTACATGGTTTCCATACTAAGTTGAGACATCGGTTTCAACTATAAGACAAAACAAAGGCGGCGGCCAACGAAAAGGTACCAGCGTAGTTGGTTGGTATCAGAACCGTGAGCGGTAGCGACCTGGTCCGTTGCCGGACACTCAACATCGTGGGTCGACGAATACGGAACGGGGAGCAGTAGCGACCTGGTCGGTTCCGGGATGCTCAGTATCGTGGGGTCGACAAATAAGGAACGGGGAGTAGCGACCTGGTCCGTGATCATTAGAAATGAGCTTGTTGTAACTGGACCCGGTCGCTACCGCTCCTGGTTCTGTATTTGTTTAGCGCTGCAGCTCGCTTCCTGCTGAAGACAAAGGAGCGTAAGCAAAAAGTCTGACATCGTGGGTCGACGAATACGGAACGGGGAGCGGTAGCGACCTGGTCCGTGATCATTTACAAAAAAGCTTATTGTAACTGGACCCGGTCGCTACCGCTCCTGGTTCTGTATTTGTTTAGCGCTGCAGCTCGCTTCCTGCTGAAGATAAAGCGTAAGCAAAAGTCTGGCATCGTGGGTCGACGAATACGGAACGGGGAGCAGTAGCGACCTGGTCCGTGATCATTACAAAAGAGCTTTTTGTTACCGGACCCGGTCGCTACCGCTCCGGGTTCTGTATTTGTGCTTCCCTACATCTCGCTCTGGCATCGCGGGTCGACGAATACGGAACGGGGAGCAGTAGCGACCTGGTCCGTGATCATTACAAATAACCTAATTGTTACTGGACCCGGTCGCTACCGCTC
>DASXQM010000272.1:0-22894 GCA_036507195.1 Pyrinomonadaceae bacterium
TACGAACCTGAACAGGCATTGTCAAGTGAGCACGCTATTGCGGGGATGGTTGTGCTCTAAGTGGGTGGGCCTCTTCAGGGGCGACAAGAGGTCCACCTGCTCAAACGCCAGCTGATGTCATGAAAACTTCTATCAAAATAATGAAGCGAGAGGACAGGAAAGTAACACACGACGTAGCGATTTCTTCGACGAGAGTAAAGCGACAACGCACGACTGAGGTGATTGTTAGGAGCTGGATCTTAGAGTCCCGTGAACGTCGTCGGGCCGATCTGAATCGTCTTCAGAATGCTGTGCTAAGCAGAGAGATTGCAGGTATCACGCGTGGTTAGGAACTTCGAAAGCGCTGGAGTGAACGTTGGGGAGGAAACGAAAGTTCTTCTCAGTGAGGCCAACGACGTCGCTAGAATACAACTCATAAGATTCAGACGACGACTAGGAACGTTGACACATGACCAAGAACTGCAAATCGAAAACTTGCTGATTTCGACAGTCACGAAGATCTCCTTACTGACCGGAAGCGTCATGGAAGCGCTGGCCACAAATCATCCAACGAAAGAGGTCGCAGTCGGCTTGAAGCGTTTGCATAGCATTCTTCTTTCTGATTTATGAATCATGCTCGCGACCTTGGGACACGATCTGCCTTCCCTTCCAAACGCAGTCTGGTACCGCAGGGCTGCTTCAAAAGGCCGCAACGGCCGGCGAGTGGATAGCTACTGGCAGGCCACTCGCCAGCATCCTCAGTTTACTCGGATTGCCAAGAACCGATTGAAACCAGAAAGGAAAAGAAGCATGAGAAGGAACGTTAATAATAAAGAAAGCCGCGTTGCTGATATGAAGCGCGTGGCGAATGGAGGGACTAGGAGAGATCAACGCTTCACGCACGGGCAGCCGGTTTTGGGGCAGCGCGCTCGCGAGATACAACCTTACGGCGAAATGAGTCGGCGCTTACCCGTTGGGCTCGACGAAGGCGTTCGTCGAGCGAGTGTCGAAGCGTTGAATCAAACACTCGCCGACACAACCGCTCTGCGGGACATGTACAAGAAGCATCACTGGCAGGTCTCGGGCCCGACCTTTTACAGCCTGCACCTGCTCTTTGACAAACACTACCAGGAGCAAGCCGAACTTGTGGACATAATTGCCGAACGTATTCAATCTCTCGGCGGCATCAGCATCGCGATGCCGCAAGACGTGGCAGAGATGACGAAGCTTTCGCGTCCTCCACGCGGGCGCGAGGAGGTGCCCGTGCAGATTTCGCGTTTGCTCGAAGGGCATCAAACGATTTTGGAAGAAGCACACAAGTCGGCAGCTCAAGCCGCCGAGCGCGGTGACGACGGCACGAACGATTTGCTTGTTTCAGACGTGATTCGCACTAACGAGGCGCAAGCGTGGTTCATCTCCGAGCACTTGGTTGAAGCGCCACTCACCCACGCCCAATAGTTGAACAAGGGTGAGTGAGTTCGGTTTGACCGATGAGGTGACTAGGAATACGAGCGAAGCTGACCTACACAGACTTGCGTATTTCGCGGGCGCCCAAGTCTACACGCGCGAGCACCTTTGAGCGGCTAGCTTCATCAAGTCGATAAGGTCCGATGCAAAAGGACGGATTCGGGGAGACAATTGATTGCAAGCACATGATGCATTAGCGCGGTCCGCGACGAGTTTGATCGTGGCTGAAGCGTCACCTGGTTTAGTGACGATTTTCTATCAAGCACGGTCGGAAGATACGCAGGAAGCTTTTCACGTGCGCTTCATTCCATGCGACACGCACGGGCACTTCAACGGAGTCGGCACAGTGATTGTAGGGTCCTACGAAGACTTGAATAAGAGTTTGAGCGTCGCCGCCGCCGTCTACGGAGTTGGCGAGGATGGATGGGGACCCACAAGCGTTGAAGAGCTTAGGCTCGTAGCGCCCTTTGCACATTCACCCAGAATTGAGGGCCGGCGGATTAGCCCAGAAGATGAAACGGAAACAGCCTGATGTTTGTGCTGGACTGATTGTAGGAACAGTTTACCGAAATTTTAGCGAATGCGGCTTATACATCGATCATAATCCTACGCAGGTGACGCTCTCCTTCGAAGGCGGTTTCCAACAAAGTGCGCACAATCTTAGAGCCACTTGCTCTGAGATCATTCGCAGCTCAAAAGGCAGGAAGTAACGCTCGGAGGAACCTGAGACAAGATTGTGAGTGCGCTGCCGCGCAATTCTGATATGACGAAAGCGTACATGGTCGATTATGGATATTTGCGTTTGCGATTGATGAGTAGAAGGTGCGATTCCACACCTATCCGGCGTAGTGAGTTTCTGATCGGGATAAAGTTGTCGAATTGCGGGGTGTGGGTCGCGCCCTTTTCCAGGACTAGAATTACACCGACCACTCGGTTGTGGACCGAGTGACCGGTCGCTACCCAAATATTTCTAGTTTCAACGATTTGCGGAGGCTGGAAAATCTGACGATTTCACATTCCGTCCCCTGCACTACACTTCGGTACCCGTCGCGTGCTGGAGATTTTGGTCACAAATTGCCCCCACGGGAAAACAGAGCCGTTAAATGCATCTCTCTAAATTGTTGATGAATTTGAGGTTTTTGGTCGGGGCGAGAGGATTCGAACCTCCGACCTCTCGGTCCCGAACCGAGCGCTCTACCAGGCTGAGCCACGCCCCGACAAGTAGATGGATAATAGGGAACGCTGTCCACAGTGTCAAACTGGACAAAAAACGTCACTCAATTCCTTAGCACATCTCGCAAAAATAATTTCCGAAAACACCCGGCACATTCTTTCGTCCTTATCAGCCCGCCGGTCGTCTAATTGTTTGACTCAGGGATGTTCGAAAGTGATATAGTTTCGCCAGCCTGGGTTATTGGCCGGGTGGCCCCTCCACCAATCCAATTGGGAATCAGCCTCATAGTTCGCCCGTTTCGCATTGCACTTTGGCACAAACCTGTAATGGAGCCCCCAGCCGATGAATACCAGTTCCCTTCGTTGCCCACCTAAATGTGTTCTTGCATTCATTAGCTCTCTTTTTCTTGCAACTGTCTGCGGCAGTTTCAGCGTTACTCGCGCTGCAAACCCAAAGCCGCCTGTGTTGTTAAGCGACGCCAACTCCACGCGCGCCATCGCCCTGGAATCGGTTACGCTGAAGGCCGAGCCTTTCCCGCTAACCTCGACGGTAAAGTTCAGCAGTGACACGCGCACCCGCATTTGCATCTTCGCGATGAGCCTGGAACTACTAACCGGTGAGGGCGCCAATGCTTTCAGTGCGGACGCACAGGACGGAACTGGAAAACTCTACCCACTACGAATCGAACACACGGCACAAGTTCCCGGATTTCCCGGTATTACCATGTTTATCGTCCGCTTGGCTGATGACATGGGCGACCTTGGCGATGTCTTGTTGCGACTAAACTTGCACGGCATGGCGAGCAATCGCGTGCGGGTTGCGATCGGCCATTTGGGTGGTGGACCAGCAGACGACGTAGGCGCGATCCCGACGCCCGCACCCGCAGTTCCGCCTCCGGCTGATTCGCCCCTGGTGCTGGACCCATTCACCGGCCCGGCTACAGATGCGGAAGCGGTACGTTTCCTTGAGCAGGCTACCTGGGGTCCGACGCCGGCTGAAGTAGCGCACATTAGAGCGATTGGTCTCAGGGCCTATCTGGACGAGCAGTTTAATGCCCCAGTGCTGAATTCCAGTAAAGGGTCGAATTATCCCGACCTGCCCTTCCCGGTCGACGATCAGAATACAGCCTGTCCCACATCCAGCCCGGGAGACCCGAACTACAATCAGAACGTTTGTAATCGGGACCAGTTTTCCATTTATCCGCTGCGCCGCACTTACTACACAAACGCCTTGTACGGTCCGGATCAATTACGGCAGCGCGTCGCGTTTGCGTTACACCAGATTCTCGTGGTTTCGGGGAATAGTCCGCTTAACCGGGGGAGTTGGATGACCATGTACTTGCAGGCGCTCGACCGGGGAGCATTTGGCAACTACCGCACCCTTTTAAATGAGATCACACTCAACCCGTCGATGGGTGAGTATCTCGATATGCGGGTGAGCACGAGGAACAGCCCGAATGAAAACTGGGCCCGCGAGGTGCTGCAACTTTTTTCGATCGGCGTTAACGAGTTGAACATCGACGGTACTCCCAAGCTCGACGCGCTGGGAGCGCCGATTCCCAGTTACTCACAGACAACCGTGAACGAGTTTACGCGGGTATTTACTGGATGGAATCTCAATCCTGTCCTGATAGCTCCGGCGACCAATAATTGGCGTGATCCGATGGTGCCACGTGGGGGCACAACCCACGACACGGCCGCGAAGACGTTGCTGAATGGGGTCAGCATTCCTCCATGCTCATTATCAAACACGGCCTGCGCACAGGCAGACTTAACTGCCGCGCTCGACAACATTTTCGCTCATCCCAATGTTGGTCCATTCATCAGCAAGCAACTCATCCAGCACCTGGTGACAAGCAATCCCAGTCCAGCTTATGTTTCGCGCGTGGCCACAGCATTCAATAACGATTGTCAGGGGCTTTATCCTATTCAAGGTTGCACGAGCGCCCGCGGAAACATGAAAGCGGTGGTCCAGGCCATTTTGCTGGATCCGGAAGCGCGTGGTGAAGTAAAAACGGATCCGAAATATGGGAAGTTGCGCGAACCGGCACAATATCTCATCAACGTGTTGCGCGCTTTCAACGCTAAATCCTTCGACAAGCTCGCTAATAGCGATGGTGTGTTTGATAGCAGATCCACGGTGGATTTCACCGGCTCTTTGGATCAGGCCATATTCCTGCCGCCCACTGTCTTCAGCTACTTCCAGCCTGAGTATGAAGTTCCCGGCGCCAGGATACTAGGCCCTGCGTTTGGAATTCTTTCAACCGCTACGACTTTGCGCCGGGCCAACAACATAAACACGCTCATCTATACGGGCGTAACAGCGAATACTTCACCGACGGCGCTTAGCCCTGATCGCCCCCGTGGAACCTCTTTGGACTTCACCAGTCTCGAGGCGCTGGCCAGCGAGGCCGGCAAGACTGATGATCAAAGAGCCACCAACGTCGCTAACGAACTAAACACGCTTCTATTGCATAACACCATGTCAGATCAGATGCGAGCATCGATCGTAACCGCTATAAAAAGCATTCCGACTTCAGACGCCAACTTCGCGCACAAGCGAGCCCAGATGGCAGCTTATCTGGTGGCAACTTCTTCGCAGTATGACATCCAGAGATAAAACTATGGCAACCACACGCAGAGACTTCCTTCGCAACAGCGCGTGCGCGCTCGGCGGTATGGCGCTGGCTTCCAGCGTCGAGAGTTTCGGCATCGTTCATGCGCTTACACCGCAGTCCGCGACCGACTATAGAGCCCTCGTTTGCATATTCCTGAACGGGGGCAACGACGGCAATAATTTGCTTGTTTCCCTGGATCAGTATTCCGAGTACGCCAGTGCACGCGGTGTTGACCTGACGATTCCGCAAGCAAACCTGCTTCAAGTTTCGCCTGCAACCGGCGGCTCTTACGGCTTCCATCCGAACATGCCGGAAATCCGCGATCTCTTCAATTCGGGCAAAATAGCGGTGGTTACCAACGTTGGTCCACTGGTCGAGCCGCTGACTAAGGCGACTTACCAAAGCGGAGGCAAGAAACCGGTTCAACTCTTCTCACATTCTGATCAGGTTGGCTTATTTCAAACAGCCATCGCCAATGACGTCAGCCAAACGGGTTGGGGCGGACGGGTAGCGGATCTGACTAATGTGCTGAATGGCGCCGCCAGCTTCCCGCAGAATATTTCTATTGCCGGCATCAATCTTCTGCTTACTGGCGCCACCACTCGACAGCTCGCGATTGGCGACTCTAACACTGCACTTAACGCGGTTCTGCCCCTAAATTCTCCTCCTGGATCCAGCGGATACACTGCGGCTCAAATTGCGGCGCGCAGACTTTCCTTCGACGAGATGCGCGCGTTCGATCTGGATCGTCATTTAATCAAGGCTGCCAGCGAAACGCGAACGAGCTCGCTGCAAACAAGCCAGGCGCTCGCCAGTGTGAATCCCACTCTTACGACTGTGTTTCCAAGCCCGAGCACTTCACTAAGTCGCCAACTTCTACAGGTCGCGCGCCTGATCAAAGCGAGCACCGACCCAACCGCTGGCATTAACATGAAACGCCAGATTTTCTTCTGTCAGATCGGTGGCTTTGATACCCATTCCGCTCAACGGGCCGGCCAGGACGGCCTCTTGTTACAAATCAGCCAGGCAATGAACGCCTTCTACAATGCGACGATCGAGTTAGGTGTCGAAGATAAAGTCACGACATTCACGCTCTCCGACTTCGGACGTACACTCCAATCTGCGGGTACCGGCGCGCAGGCAGGCAGCGACCATGCCTGGGGAAATCATCATCTGGTTATGGGCGGCGCGGTCCTGGGGCGCGCGCTCGTAGGTTCATACCCAACTCTGCAACTCGGTGGCCCAAATGATACTGATAGCGGCTCAAACCCACGCGGGCGGTGGATCCCGACAACTTCGGTCGAACAATTTGCTGCCACTCTCGCAACCTGGTATGGATTATCGAGCAGCGACTTAACCGCGGTGTTTCCGTTGATCGGCCGCTTCGCGACACCAAACCTGGGTTTCATGATGTAGGCGGCCTCGGCTTCCGGCTAAGCTGGTTGTTTTCGAGAGAGAAAAATAGCCTAGCGACAGCCGCTAGGCTATTTTTCAAGATTGCTTTTCATTTTCGGATCAAGATCAAGAGGATGACTCACGTTATCGCACGTCGGAAGTTTGAGAAGGCGAGATTCATCCTCCTTCCATCTCTACTCGCCGCCTCGCTCGGGTTCTTCCTCTCAAGCAACAGTGCCAACCAACCGGTGCATGCCTTTTCCGCTGGGCCACCAGCCGGCTATACCGGCGCTCCCGGCGAAGAACCAGAGGCCTGTGCCGAATGCCACGTTCCGCCCGACGCCGGGACCGGCCCGATATCAATTACTGCGCCGCAGACTTATGTGCCAAACCAAACCTACCAGATCACAGTCAAGCACACGAATGTCGATCCAACGCGGCGGCGCTGGGGGTTTCAACTCTCCGTCCTGGATGGATCTGACGAGAAATCCGGCAATCTGCAAAGCACCGATCCGCTGACGCAGGTACTCGACAATGCTGGTCCGGGAGGCATGCGCCAATACATTGAACACACTTCCGCCGGAACATTCCAGAATCAGCAGTTTAGCGCGACCTGGACTTTCAACTGGACCGCACCGCCAACGGACGTCGGCCACGTAACGTTCTATGCCGCCGGCAACCAGGCCAACAACGACGGCAATACTTCCGGAGACTACATCTATCGCACTTTTGTGGCCTCGGCGCCGTTTGCGTCTACGCCGGATTTTTCGATTATTGCTACTCCATCTACGCGGGCCGTAACTCCAGGCGCGAACGCGCAGTACATTACTACCATCACGCCGTCGGCAGGCTTTTCCGGGACCGTAAATCTGAGCGCGAGCGGATTGCCCGCCGGCGCATCCGCAAATTTCAATCCCCCTTCGATCAGCATTACAGACGCCACCTCTAAGAGCGCCACGTTCACAATAACGACGACTGCGGGTACACCGTTGGGTGATTTCCCAGTCAGCATCACGGGAACCGCCGGGAGTACCGTCCATGCGACGCAGGTGACCGTGAAAGTGATCAGTCCTTCCAGCGTCGATCTTGCAGTCAGCAAATCTGCTTCGCCGAATCCCGGACAGGTCAACCAGAGTCTTACGTATCGTATTAGCGTTACCAACAATGGACCGGCCACCGCCACAAACGTGAATGTCACTGACACGCTGCCGTCGGGAATTACTTTTGGTTCGTCGTCTGCTACGCAGGGCAGTTGCAGCGGTACCGCGCCGGTCACCTGTGCCTTGAATAATCTAGCCGTTGGCGCTTCTGCCACAGTGACGATAGTTGTAACGCCCTCGTCGCAGGGTCAAATAACTAACACCGCAAGTGCCGCCGCAAGCGAAACAGATTTCGATATCAGCAATAACACGGCGGCGATCAACACCCTGATCCAGCCCGCCGCGCTTTCGCCGACAATGCTGGATCCAAATCTGACCGTCAGCACGGTGGTAAGTGGTCTGGTCCAACCGACGAGCCTCGCGTTTCTTGCAGCGAACGATTTTCTGGTGCTTGAAAAAGCCAGCGGGAAGGTTCAGCGAGTCGTCAATGGGGTTTTGCAAGGCGCCGTCCTTGATCTGCCCGTCAACTCTGCGTCAGAACGCGGTTTGTTGGGGATTGCCCTGCACCCGCAGTTTGCCTCGAACGGATTCGTCTATCTCTTCTGGAGCGAAAGCAATACGGGTGTGGACACGACCAATGTTGACGACATTGCAGTGCTGGGCAACCGCGTGGATCGTTACATCTGGAACGGCTTGGTGCTTACTTTCGATCGAAATCTGATCAAGTTGCGGGCCCTGCAACAGGATGCCGGCCAGCCGTCGCGCGGCAATCACAATGGTGGCGTGCTGCGTTTCGGACCAGATGGCAAGCTCTACGTAATTTTTGGCGACAACGGCCGGCGCGGTTTTCTTCAGAACATAACCAGCGGCGGTTCGGTTCCCGACGATCAATTTGGTGGACCAGAGCCTGACGATGCACATTTGACGGGCGTGATTCTCAGGCTCAACGACGACGGCTCAACGCCCACAGATAATCCTTTCTTCAACGTCACTACTACGTTGAGCGGCGCCGCGGCTACAAACATCAAGAAGGTTTTTGCCTACGGTGTGCGCAATGGTTTTGGTATGGCCTTCGATCCGCTGGCTGGATACCTCTGGACGCAGGAGAACGGCGATGATGCATTTGATGAAATGAATCGCGTGTCGCCGGGCTTCAACGGCGGTTGGATCCAAACGATGGGCCCAATCGGTCGCGTCGCGGAATTCAAGTCGATCGAAAGCACCTACGGAAACGGCACACTGCAGCAGTTGCGCTGGCCAACCAGTAATATTGCCGGCAACCCTCAGGCGGCCCTCGCCAGTCTTTATCTGCTGCCCGGGGCGCAATACACCGATCCGGAGTTTAGTTGGAAGTATGCGGTTGCTCCTGCGGCCATAGGCTTCATAAAGGGAAGGGGTTTGGGGCCGCAGTTCGAGGGCGATCTCCTGGTCGGCGCTTCACGGACCACTTTGCTCAACGGTTATTTGTTCCGGTTCCGGTTTTCGAACGATCGAAAACATTTTAAGTTCACCGACCCGCTCCTAAATGATTCGGTTGCCGACAACACCGACAAGTTTGATTTAGCTGAAAGCGAGTCGCTGGTGATCGGTCGCGACTTTGGCGTGGCAACCGATATTCATACTGGTCCGAATGGAAACGTGTTCGTTGTTTCGCTGCTCAACGGCGCTGTCTATGAGATCAAGTCAAATCCCACATTTTTCTTCGCCACGCTTAACGGTTCCCAGGAAGTTCCGCCAACAAATTCCGGAGCCACTGGAACAGCGACGCTGGTACTAAGTCCTGATGATAAAAACGCCCGCGTATCACTCAATTTCAGTGGGCTCTCGAGCGCACAAACTGATGCCCATATTCACGGTCCAGCCGCTGTTGGCAGCGAGGCAGGGGTTCTCTTTGCGTTACCTGTCGGTCAGGTTAGCGATTTCAAGATCGATCTGACGCCGGGACAGGCACAGGATCTGAAGAATGGGCTTTTTTATGTCAACGTCCATAGCACCACATTCCCGGGCGGAGAAATTCGCGGTCAATTTCAGACCTCTGCATCAGCGAGTAGTTTTCAGTTCAGCGCCACGCAGATAGGGGTAGGGGAAGGTGAGGGAAGCGTTGTTGTAAACGTAACGCGCGCCGGAAACACCTCGGCGCCCGCTTCGGTGAACTACGGAACCAGCGACGCCGGGTCCACGAACTGCAATGAGGCCAATACCAGCGTTGCCTCTTCGCGATGCGACTATGAGACCACGGTCGGTACGTTAGATTTTGCGGCTGGTGAAACTTCCAGGACGATAACAATTCCCATCGTCGATGATTCCTACGCCGAAGGCTCCGAGAATTTCATCGTCGCTCTCAGCAATGCGAGCGGCAGTGGCGTCGCACTCGGCCCACCCGGTTCAGTGATTGTCACGATCAACGACAACGAGACAGTTAACGGGACGAATTCGATTGATCAGGCGGGGTTCTTTGTGCGCCAGCACTACCTGGATTTTCTGAATCGCGAGCCCGACCCGCCTGGCTTCGGCTTCTGGACCAACGAAATCGACCTCTGTGGTGCAAACGCTCAATGCATTGAAGTAAAGCGTATTAATGTCTCAGCAGCCTTCTTCCTATCGATTGAGTTTCAGGAAACTGGCTACCTGGTCTACCGGTTCTACAAAGCTGCCTACGGCAATCTGTCCGGCGCGCCGGTGCCGTTGAGGCTGGATGAATTTCTGCCTGATACACAGCAGATCGGGAAGGGTGTGATTGTGGGGCAGACCAATTGGGAACAGCAATTGGAAAACAACAAAGTTGCATTTGAGCTGGATTTCGTCTCGCGTTCGCGCTTTGTTAATGCTTACCCAACCACGCTAACGCCGGCAGAGTTTGTCGACGCGCTTTTCATGAAAGCCAACGTCGTGCCCGCGGCCGCAGATCGAAACGCGGCCATCAACGAGTTTGCTGGCGCAGGGAACACGGCTGACGCGGCAGCGCGTGGTAGAGTGTTGCATCGTGTGGCAGAGAACTCGACGCTTAAACAACAGGAAACAAACAAGGCATTTGTGTTGATGCAGTACTTTGGCTACCTCCGCCGCAATCCAAACAACGCACCGGAGCCGGGATTAAACTTCGATGGCTACAACTTCTGGCTGGGCAAGCTCAACGAGTTCAACGGCAACTTCGTCAACGCCGAGATGGTCAAGGCGTTCATCCTCTCCGGCGAGTATCGGCAACGCTTCGGCCCGTGATAGCAACTGCTGGCGATGGCGGTAAGGAAACAAGTGAATTCAAGAAATGACCGCGGCGGGGGAAGTAATCAAAATCAAAGTGTCAACGATGTCATGATAGCTAATTGTTAACCCTGTCTTGACACTCAACAGCTTTGGCAACCCCGGGAAAACGCATCCGAATCCCGGCCGCTCCCGGTTCTGGTAAGCGCTCAGCAGCTACCGCTCGCGGTTCGGCCTCACTTCCTTTAGAACGGTGTTTTCAGGATCGATATTGATGCCGGTGGGGGCTTCGTTCAATTTCACCTCTTCAATAGTTTGCTTGCCCGTGGGTTTTAGAACGACGCGGCGCTTGCCGCCGGCTGTGACGATGTCGATCGGGAGCGCGTTAGGGAAAGCTGGTTCCTTCTGAAGCTGCCTTAGTATGAGCCTGACCTTTTTTGTGTCAGGCTTCCATTCCCAGGAAAGCTCGTAGTGAGGGTGGCCGGCGCCGTAAATCCAGCGCGCAAAGAAATCCTTCAAGTCTCGTCCAGTCGCTTTCTCAAACGCCGCACGCAAATCCTCACTGTCGGCTATCGAGCTCTTATGCGCGTCGTAGTAAATACGAATGCCGCGGAAGAACTTCTCGTCTCCAAGTTCCGAGCGAAGCATGTGCAAAACCCAAGCGCCTTTCTGATAATTATTAGCGTTCAGAAGTTTGAAGAGATCCTCGGTCTCTGTATCGTGGATGGGCGAGCGCGTCTTTTTCTCAAAGTTAAAATAAGTGTCTGCCTCGTTCTTCAGGTATTGCTGAAAGGCCGGCTCGCCCTCGTAGCGCTGAATAAAGAGTCCTGCGAAATACTCGGCAAAGCCCTCGCTCAACCAGAGGTCAGACCAGGTCGCCTCAGTAACTGAATCGCCAAACCATTGATGCGCTATCTCGTGCGCGATTACATCAACGAGGCCCTGGCGTATTTTAAAGACCTTGCTTACTGGCCCCTCCGGTCTGGGATTAAACAGTGTGTTGGAAAAGATGATAGCGCTGGAATTCTCCATGCCACCAAAGCGAGTAGCGCCAACTATCAATGCAAGTTTTTCGTAGGGGTAGGGAGCAATCGTTTGACTGAAAAACTTCAGCGAGGGATTTGCCGGCGCGAAACCCTGCATCGCAAAGTCCTTGTCAGTAATTGGAACATAATAAGCAAGTGGGGTGACTTCCCGAGTGGGAGGCTCCAGACGAGCAAACTCCCCGACGGCAATAATCATGCAATAGGGCGGAATAGGAACCGACTCGGTATAGGTCCAGGTGCGAGTGGTATCAGTAGTGTTTTCGACTCGTTCAAGTTTGCCATTGGCAACTACCGTATCGCGCGCCGGCGCTGTTACCGAAAAAGTTACCGTAGCCTTCGCCGCAGGATGATCCAGGCAGGGAATCCAATGGTGGACCCGGTTAGGCCAGTTGTCGCCGACGGCGGATGGCTTGCCTGCCTTGTCGGTTGTCAAAATCAAGCCATCTTCAGGCTTGCCGTGGTAGGAGACAATGATGATGAGGCTTGTCCCACTGCCCATCGTTTTTGATAGCTTGATATTGAGCAGACCCTGCGATCGTTCGTATGCTGTTGTTTGACTGTTCACGGTGACAGAGTCAACCGGCATCTCCCCGAAGTCTAAGTCGATTTGCGATAACGAGTCTTTCAAAGACACGACTGTGATCTCCACTTTGGCGCTCGTGATCTCTGTTAGCTGTTCATTGAGAGTCAGAGACACGTTGTAGTTCAGCGGCTTCCAGGAATCGATAAGACGTTCTTGGCGAGCTGCGACAGCTGAACTAAATGAAACAAGAACTAAGAGTGTTGAGGGTAGAGCGCGAAATGTTGCTGCGCGGAGAAGGGGACTGAAAGGCATTGGTTTAGCAAGCTTGGGCGTAGAAATCATGTTTATTAGTATCGATTGGGAGCTATCGAATTCCCAGCAGCAACAGTGCGGAGCGATCAGAGACCTTCCGAGTGTCTGACTCTAGCCACTCTCGATAGGTGGCGAGCTCTTCTTCAGTCAGCGGCCGGTTGCCCAGTCGCGCCGCCGGCGTTCGCTCGAAGGCCCTATCCGTGAGCGCCATATGTGCCTTGCGGATATTCAATGAACCCGGTTGGGTAAGTGCCGCTTCGGCTGCTTCAGCGCTGGGGAAAAACTCCTCGTAGGCAAGCAAGTGCCAAACTGTTTCGGCTCCTTCGCCTTCGATGGCGAGAATACGAAGAAGCCCCAACCCGCTTTCCATTTGAAAAATTAGATCATCGCCTGGGGCAAATTGATAAGCCATGGTTCGAAACGAGTTTCCGGCAAATGCAACTCAGAAGCCGCGGGTCGGCGAGATGTTTATACCACAGGACCAAAAAGCACATTGAATATCAGAACCGAGAGTGGTAGGGGTCCAGTAACAATAAGCTCATTTGTAACGGTAACGGACCAGGTCGCTCCCCGTTCCGCATTTGTCGACCCACGATGTTGAGCGTGCGGAGATAAATTGCAAATCGCCAACTGCAAATCTAAAATCGCAAAACCTGCATGAGCCAGTTTGATTCGCACAAAGATTACTACGAAATCTTAGGCGCAGACGAGCGCACGAGCCCTCGAGACCTCGAGCGCCTGTACAAGCGCATGGCGGCTCGGCGACACCCCGACAAAGGGGGCAGCGAGGAAGAGATGAAGTCTCTCAATGAGGCTTATAGCGTCTTGAGAAATAAAGACACGAGACATGAGTATGATGCGCAACGCGCGAAACCGGCCGTTGGCTTTGTTCCGGTTTCGTCGCCGGCGGTCCAGGACGTTGGGCTCATGGGTCAAGGTCTGAGTGCATTTTTCTGTTTGCTGATCGGATTGTTTCTCCTGTTTCTGGTACGAACTCAATGGATCCGGTTCTTGTGGCCGTTGGCAATTCTTGCTGTGCTGGTGATCCTGTTTGGCGTCATGATGGCGCGCAACGCAATGCGTGCGTTCAACGCTTCGCTGCCGATCTCGAATCCTTTTCGCCGTTACACACGTATGCAGGAGGCGATCTTTTGGAGCGTGGTTATTGGTAGCGCCTATGGCGTCTATGTTCTGCTGACTGCGGTATGAGAGACTGTTTGCATGGCCGTTTCAGGACTGGATCTGTTGTTTTTGGAAGTCAACAGCATCGAGGAGTCGCTCACTTTCTACAATGGCGTGCTCGGGTTTGAAATTGACAAGCACACTCCGGATTCCGAGCCGCCGATGGCGACGGTGAAAGCCGGCGGTCTAAAAATCACGCTAGCTCAGCATCTGGAGACCATGTTAAAGCGAGGGCGTGGCGTCAACTTTTTTCTCGGCGTCAACGACGTCGACGAATATTATCACGAGTTAACCGAAAGAGGCGCCGAAGTGTGGCCGCCGGCGGATGAAGGTTGGGGCGGCCGCTTTATCACGCTGCAAGATCCCGATCAGTATCGCTTTTTCTTCGTTCAATGGTCTGAGGAGGAGTCGGGAAGTGAGCGCGAGAGAGAGGAGGTCCTCCCACCGCCTGATCGGGCAGGGGTTTGAAATGGAACGACAACACACAGAAAATTTGTTTCGCCGCTACAAAGATCAGCTGGTGAATATTAAGAGTGTCTCCGGTGGCGTCTACAAAGGTTATGTAGTTGAGATAACCAACGACTACGTGTCACTGAGTGATCGCGATGCTGAGAACAGAACGCAAACCTTTGTGCTCTTCAGTGCCGTAGAATCCGTCGTCGTAGTCGAAGTCTCGTAGTTGACCCAATTCTTCCGGTCGTCGCTCTCGCCAAATAAGCCTTACATCTGATAAGCTTTGTTTCATCGATAGCACAGGCTTGCATTCGTTGGCCAGCAGCGCATGCTTAACTGAAACGAGCTCTATGCAGTACGTCGAAAACCCGCCCAATCCGTGGCTCGCCCATTCAGTCGAGTGGCTGGGTGAGCCTCCGGAAACAAAACTTGAAGTCTTCGAAGAGACGGAAACGCGCAAGATCATTACCCACAACGACAGTCCCGACGTCGGCTTTGACTACACCGTCAACTGCTATCGGGGCTGCATCCACGGCTGCACCTATTGCTTCAGCCGGCCAACGCACGAGTATCTTGGTTACGGAGCCGGCACCGACTTTGATCGCAAGATTGTCGTCAAGGTAAACGCACCGGCGCTGTTGCGCAAAGAGTTGATGAAGCCGTCGTGGAAGGGCGATGAGATAGTTTTCTCGTTCACTTCCGATCCTTACATTCCGCTCGAAGCTAACTACAAGCTCACCCGGCAGTGTCTGCAAATCTGTGCGGAGTTTCGTAATCCGATCGGAGTTATTACCAAGTCCGCATTGATCCGCAGAGACATTGACGTGCTTCAGCAACTCAGCAGGGACGCGCGCTTGGCCGTGTTCTTCACAATTCCATTTACCGATCGCGAAGTGGCGCGGGCAGTGGAACCATACGCGCCTTTACCGGAAGCGCGCTTTCACGCGATGGCTGATCTGGCCGCCGCGGGAATCACTGTCGGAATCGGAATCGCGCCCGTAATCCCAGGCCTGAGCAGCGAACTACCGGTGCTCTTGAAGCGTGCGAAGGAGGCGGGAGCAACCCTCGCCTTCATCAACATGCTGCGACTACCCGGGAGCGTCGCCCCCTATTTTGAAGAGCGCTTGCGCGAGAAGCTGCCAACGAAAGCGAACCGCGTCATGAGTCGAATTCTCGAAGCACGCGACGGCAAGTTGAATTCAAGTGTCTATGGCGAACGCATGCGCGGAAAAGGCGAGTACTGGGCTGCTACCGAACGTTTGTTCAAGATTCATTCGCAGCGCCTGGGCTTTAACAGAACTAATAGACATCCTGCCCGCGCTGAAAGCACGTTTCGAAGACCATCCGCACAAGCGAATCTTTTTGGGTAAGGCTGGTCGACGGAATCCGAAGGCGCAGAAATAACCAGCCGGGGATTAGCACGGATGCATGCGGATTTGGAGAGCCAATCTGTTTCAAGGTCCTACTTTCTGATCCGAACTACCCGCAATCATCCGCGGCAAATTCTTCCGGCTAACGCCCATTTCCATAGAGACAGACCCCTCAGCTTTAACTATAATATCCGCGCAATCCCTACAACCCGAGCACATCCCCAGGAGGCTCAACCATGATGCTCATCAGACATGTCATTCGAGATCGTGAGCCTTATTCCATGAAAGCCTCGGCATCTGTGCAGGACGCCGCGGAGTTTATGGCGTCGAAAAACGTAGGCGCCGTTTGCGTAGTCGATGACGATGGCAAACTTCTTGGCGTGTTTTCCGAGCGCGATGTTCTCAGGCGCGTAGTCGTGATGCGGCGCGATCCTTCGATGGTAAAAGTCGGGGATGTTACCAGCGAACTGCGAGCGGTAATCAATTGCGATGAGACTCCGCATCAGGCGCTGGAAAGAATGGAGCTGATTGGGACCCGCCATTTACCGGTCGTTGACGGGGAGCGTTGGGTGGGCATGCTTTCGATGCGCGACCTGTTGCGCGTTGAACTGGGCGAGCAGGGTGATGAGATCAAACTACTGCACGAATACATCCAACACTGACAGAATAAAGGCATGATGAACCGAATTGTGTTTGCCATTTTTTGTTTGCTCACGTTGCTTGTGCTGGCGTGCGGACATCCGCCGCCGGGCCGGGGAGCCGGTGAAGTAGAGACAACCTCCGGGACGGTAGAACAGGGGCAAGCGACGGCGAAGGATCAGGTAAGTTTTCGCGTCGAGACCGTCATTGGCAACCTCGAGGTGCCCTGGTCAATCGCCTGGGCGCCGGATGGCCGCATGCTTTTTACCGAGCGCATAGGCCGTGTCCGTATCTATGAGAATGGCAAGCTTCGACCGGCGCCGTTATTCACAGTGCCCGATGTAGAGCCTTCCGGCGAAAGCGGGCTGATGAGCATTGCGCTGCATCCGCAGTTTGCTGCCAACCATTTGCTGTACCTTTCCTATGCTTACAAAGGCGAAAACCAGAATGTTCGAGTAGTTCGCTATCGCGAAGCTGAAACCGGGCTCACGGATCGTAAGGTGATCATCGAAAATATTCCAGCAGCGCAGTTTCACGCTGGTTGCCGTCTGCGCTTCGGTCCGGACAACAAGCTTTACATTACGACGGGGGACGCTACGCGACGTGATCTTGCGCAGCGGCTCGATTCACTCGCGGGGAAAATCCTGCGCGTTAATGACGATGGCACAGTTCCCGCGGATAATCCTTTTATTGGCCAACAGAATGCCCGTCCTGAGATTTGGTCCTATGGACACCGAAATCCGCAGGGAATCGATTGGCAGCCGGAGACAAATCTATTGCTTGAAACTGAGCACGGGCCGAGTGGCTTCGATGGTCCAGGAGGCGGCGACGAGGTGAACATTGTTGAGAAGGGAAAGAACTACGGCTGGCCAGTCATTCATCACACGCAAACTCACCCTGGCATGGAAGCTCCACTGTTGGAATACACGCCCGCATGTGCTCCAGCAAGTGGAATGTTCTATCGCGGTGGAGCCTTTGCGCAGTTTCGTGGCAATTTCTTTTTTGGTTGCCTGGCAGGTAGGCGCATGATTCGCGTGGTGCTGGATGGCCGGCGCGTGGTCACGCAGGAGAATTTGCTGGCAGGGAAATATGGCCGCATCCGCGACGTGGCCGAAGGCCCCGACGGTTACCTGTATTTTTCAACATCCAATCAGGACGGCCGCGGCTCACCCGCTGCTGACGACGATCGAATTATTCGACTCGTGCCCATGAAGTAGTGAAATGACCATGCGAAGATTGACGAGGAGAATTCAGTCGAAAATGAAGTTGTTCGTTCTGCTACTCGTCTGCGCCACGGTGACAATGGCCCAATCAGGTCGCAGTGGAATGCACGGTTACGTAGCTTTTGACGATTTGTCCTACAACGAGGTAGCCGAGCGCAAGGTCCACGCCAGGATTGAGTTGCGCAGAAGCACTGACAACAAGGACGTTGTCAAAACGGAAACCGACGAACACGGCTTGTATGATTTCCATTCCGTGTTGCCGGGAGAATATGTTTTACGGATCTCGTCGCCTGGTTATCGAGTCTATCAAACGGAAATTTACCTGCCGTCAGATTTCATTGGTAACCTTGGTGTCATGCTGAAAAAGGAGAAACACTAAACCAGAATCGGTTTTGAAAGTAGCCTGGCCACCAGATCGACGACGATCGAATTATTCGACTCGTACCCCTGAAGTGACCCGCAGGTTTTCCTCACCCAACAAACGACGAGCCCTTGAGCGCCAAAAGCGACCAGGGGCTGCCCTGGCAGTCAAGGATTGAATCCTATTTGCGTGGCGCTGGAAACTGAACCGCTACAAGTTACGCAGGTCCTGCGCATTTTGCAGCGCCTTGTCCCACATCACCGAGGCCTCTGCCAGGATTTGATCGGTTGTTTTTCCGCTAGCGGCTGCCTGACTCTCCAACTGTCCATTAGCGATAACAATCAATTGCTGAGCTAAAGTAAGAATCGCCGGATTACCCGTAACTGTAGCCAGGATGGGAATCAACTGATTCAACTTCAATATCGTGTCTTGTACACTCACAGTTGTGCTCCTTTCTGATTCTTACTGAAAGGCTGCCGAGATAATGAGAATAGCGGCTCTTAAAGCGGCGAATGTCTGCGCCAGCTTTTGGTTGCCGTTTGGTCCAAGCAGATTCAGTGTTGTGCCCATCTCCAGGAACGGTTGCACCACCTTGTCGAACTGGCTGGTAAGCTGAGCAAAGATGTTCGGCGGGAACGTGCCGTTCTGAGCTGACGACTGGTTGGCAATCAGCATATCGTTGAATATCTTGCCTTCCTTCGCAATCAGAATGAGGGCGTCGGCCATTTTGTTCTTGGTGTCCGCACTGATCTGACCGGCTTGGAAAGCTATCCTGACAGCGTCTGTTACGTTATTTGTCAGGTTTGCCAGATTGTTCGACGCCTTTGCGGCTTTTCTGACCTGGTTTTCGGATGGGCAGGCGGTGGTAAGGAGGACGAGGGCCGAAATAAGCACCGCGGCCATCATTGTTTGTCCTCTACGTGTAATCAGGTTTTGCATAAGGTGTCCTTTCCCAAGCGTAAGCGAAGTGAATTGGCAAGCTTCTCGTGGATTTGGAGATTGAGCTTCGGCTTTGCAGCGAACACGCTATTCTGAGAGATTAAAAACTTTATGAGACGGCCGTCAGCGTGAGACCTGTTCCGAAACGTTACGCTTTCCAGTGAAAAATTCTCAGTGAGGCCAACGAAGGCAAAACTCTTGTTGGCAGGAAATTGATCTACGCGTTCGGGACAATACTACCCAGTGATCAAGCAAGTCAATTGTTTTCCGGATAGCGTTTTCCGGATAGCGGCTGCGTCGGACCCCTGAGCTGTTTAGAGAGTGGACTTGTCCGCCCCGGGCCGGGGCAAAAGTGCCCTATCTAAACGGGGCCAGACACTCTTGGGCCAATTACAAATTGAATCATGCCGCATTAATAACTTTCCGGTTGAAGAACCGCTACTTCCGTTGTATGTTTCGCCTCCTCGTTCTTAGTCGAGTCAACATCTTAGCTGCGCAACAGGAAACAGGGAGAAGACAATGAGTACCGCAGAAAAGCAAACGAGTGTCAAAAAACTAGTGCCTGAACAGGAATGGAACGCGCGCGTCAATCTGGCGGCTGCTTATCGTCTAGTGGCGCATTATGGCTGGGACGATCTCATCTTCACTCATCTGTCGGCGCGGGTGCCTGGACCGGAACATCATTTTCTAATCAATCCTTACGGAATGATGTTTGAGGAAATTACGGCGTCGAGTTTGGTGAAGATCAATCTCCAGGGTGAGATCGTCACGCCTTCGCCCTACTTCATCAATCCGGCAGGCTTCACCATTCATAGCGCCGTACATGCGGCGCGCGAAGATGCGCTCTGTGTAATTCACTTGCACACTGATTTCGGCATTGCCGTGTCTGCACAGACAAACGGTTTACTTCCGGTTTCCCAGCAGGCTTTATTTAGTTTGACTTCGTTGGCTTACCACGAATACGAAGGTCTGGCGTTGAATGAGGACGAGAAGTCGCGCCTGGTTTCAGACCTCGGCGACAAGACGAACATGATTCTCAGAAACCATGGCTTGCTTACGGTCGGGAAAACTGCCGCGGAAGCGTTTCTTTCGATGTACATTCTCGAGCGCGCGTGCCGGATTCAAATTCTTGCACAATCCGGAGGCGGAACTTTGTTGCCGGTTTCCGAATCCATTCTCGAGAATGTTGCTGCGCAACTTGGCGCCGTGACTGTTGGTCAAGGAGCACAACTCACCTGGCCTGGCTTGCTCAGGAAGCTTGATCGCATCGATCCGTCTTACCGCGATTAGAGATCAGAGATCAGAGATCAGAAGTCAGAAGTCAGAGATCAGGGTGGCTCAGTTGAGGCATAAGCTCGCAGAGAAACGCGCAAAGACAAGACCCAGGTTTCGACACAAACAACACTGACCTCTGATCTCTGACCTCTGACTCAGAGCTTCTTGGCCAGCATCGCTGTTTTGCTCCAGCCGATGACCTGCAACGGAGGGAAGCGATACTCATGAACTATACGGAAATGCTGGTTAGTCTGACTCAGTATTTCCTTGCGTGGATGCGACTTGAACCGAAACAGGATTTCGAGGAACGAAGTTGCGAGTGAAGGTCGCCGGCAGGGAATGTGAAGCAAGTGTCCGCCGGGCATAATCACTCTCGCGAGTTCCGACATGCCTTCGGCAAGCGGCACATATTCGAGTGCGCCACTTGTCACCACGAGATCGAGAGAATTGTCAGCGAAGGGAAGCGACAAGAGATTGCCTTCGGTAAACGTGACGTCGCGCGTGCGTCCAGGGCTCTCGGCAACTGCTTTTCTGGCGGCACTAATTGAGGTGGCAGAGAGATCGAGCGCGGTGATGTTCACCGGAAAGTGTACCGAACGCATGAGCGCCAGCGTCAGCAAACCAGTGCCGCAGCCGGCATCGAGAATCCTTGCGCCGCGAGAAATGGGCGGCGGATTGTTGGCGAAATACTGATCGAGCGACCGGCCATAGCCGTTCAGCTTGAAAGTCAGATCATAGAAGGCCGCAATCTTGTCATAGTATGAGCCGGCACGAGCCTCGGTCTTGGTTGCAGTCAGTACGTATTCCATTATGTACTCCCAGCGGCCATTAAGTCAGAATCGACGAGGAACTCAGTCGCAAAAGAAAGGCGCGTCATTGTACCGTCCCTCCCTTTTTTACTCAACACGCAAAGCCTCTGGCCGCCCTGAAGGGGCGACAGAGGCAGGCGGCGGGAGGCAGGCGACAGGAGGCAGGTGGCAGGAGCAGACGGCACAAAGCAGTATTTCCATTTCTCATTCTCCATTGAAAACCGGACCAGTTAAGACCAGGGCAACGCAGGCAATAAAAAATAAGAAATGAGAAATGGAAAATGGAAAATGCGTTCTCCTGCCTTCTGCCGCAAGATCGGCCTCAGCCGACCGTTCCTCCTACGGGTAGAAGGCAAATTTGCGTCAGGAGGAAAAGCACCGTGAAAAGAAAGCTGGTACTACTCTGCTGCGGAGGCTTAGCGCTGATTGCCGTCAGTGCTTTCATGTTTTCATCGCTGCGGACCGAAGCCGCGATGTCTGAAACAGTCGTGAGTCTTCCCGAACCGGTGGATTTCGAACGCGGTTTTGATATTCAAATTCTGGTCAATGGCCGGCCACTCGAGGAGTATGCTGCCCGCGGCAAGAGCTATGTTGAAGCCCTAGCCGGGGCCGAATACGAAGTCAGAATTCGCAACCCTTTGCCGTATCGCGTGGCAGTGGCGTTGTCGGTCGATGGTCTCAACACCATCGACGCGCGGCACACCTCCGCGTGGAATGCGAGTAAATGGGTGATCGAACCGTACGGGACAATTAACATCAGCGGGTGGCAAATGAGTTCCGAGCGCGCGCGGCGATTCTATTTTACTTCCGAGCGCGACTCTTACGGCGCGAAGCTCGGGCAAACTTCCAATCTCGGTGTAGTGTCGGCAGTGTTCTTCCGCGAGCGGCGCCTGTACCCGGTTCCCGTCACCCCGGGGACTCATCCTCGTCAAAGACCGCTCTACAAGGAAGATGGGGCTGATAACTCTGAAGCGCCATCTGCAGGCAGCAGTGCCAACTCCGAAAAGAGAGCGGAGGATTCTGTCAGCGCGCAAAAAGATTCCGCCGGCGAGCGGAGAGGCCAGATAGCGCCGCAACCCGACGATGAGTATGCGGCGACGGGTATTGGGCGCTCAGTTCACAACGATGTGCGCTGGGTTGATCTGGAACTCGATTCGCGGCCAGTGGGGGAAGTAACGATTAGGTATGAATACTATCCCGCGCTTGTGCGATTGGGAATTCTACCGCGCCGCTATGAGCGTCCCGATCCTTTAGGCAGACGCGAAGGCGCGAGAGGCTTCGAAGACCGACGCTTCAGCCCGGAACCGTAAGCCAGGAGACAGGAGGCAGAAGGCAGGTGGCAGGAGAACGCATTTTCCATTTCTCATTTATCATTTTCCATTTTGGCATTTCGGAGAGCATTACCAATGGAAAATTATAGAAAATGAGAAATGGAAAATACTGCCTACTGCCTTTGCCCTCACTCTTTTTTTAATAGCCGGGCAGGTGTCTGCTACACCTGACTCATCCCTCAGACTCATCCCTCAGACTCATCCCTCAGAACTCATCCCTCAGTACTCATCCCTCAGAACTCATCCCTCATTATTCATCACTTCGAACTCTCGGCCGCTGTTTACTATTCGCGATTAACGATTTACGATTCCCCTACAGATCCCGACCTAACCAAACTTTGAACGACGCGCCCTTTCCAAAAGAACTACTTTCTAAACGCCTGCTCGATGCGAGCGTGGACGGCATTCTCGCGTTTGACCAGGACTGCCGCTACACGGCCTGGAACCGGGCCATGGAGCGCATCTCCGGCAAAAAGAGCGCAGACGTGCTGGGCCGGA
>DASXQM010000273.1:0-68774 GCA_036507195.1 Pyrinomonadaceae bacterium
TACTACGAATGGGGCCCTTACCTTTCACCCTTCTATTCTCCACTCATTGATCCGCATCATCGCTGGTGGCCTTTTTCTCCGGCCATTTTGATCCTGGGCGCGCCGCTCGGCTTTCGGGCGACTTGCTACTACTATCGCAAAGCTTATTATCGCGCCTTTTTTCTCGACCCGCCGGCGTGCGCGGTGGGTGAGTCTCGACCGCATCGGTACAGCGGCGAAACCCGGTTTCCGTTTATTCTGCAAAACCTTCATCGCTACTTTCTTTACCTCGCGCTAATCTTTCTGATCATCCTCTGGTACGACGCTGTCCGCGCGTTCTGGTTCGACGGACGGGTCGGCATTGGCGTGGGCTCGTTGGTTTTGCTCGCCAATATCGTATTGCTTTCGTTCTACACACTTTCTTGCCACTCGCTGCGGCACATCGTGGGCGGCAAACTTGATTGTTTTTCCTGCGTCGCCTTTGGTGGGCCACGACACGCGGCCTGGCGCGGCACCAGCTTTCTCAATGAACATCACATGTTGTTTGCCTGGCTGAGCCTGTTCTCAGTTGGGCTTGCGGATCTCTACATCCGACTGGTTGCCTCCGGATCTATTCATGATCTGAGACTGCTGTGAACGAAAAATACGAAACTCACGAACACGACGTGCTGATCATTGGTGCAGGCGGGGCGGGATTGTGTGCGGCCATCGCAGCCCTTGGCCAGGGGGCGACTGTTGGCGTCGTGTGCAAATCGTTGCTCGGCAAGGCGCACACAGTGATGGCTGAAGGCGGGATCGCCGCGGCGATGGCGAACGTGGACCAAGCTGACGACTGGCGCACGCATTTCCGCGACACGATGCGCGGCGGCAAGTTTCTGAACAATTGGCGGATGGCCCACATCCACGCTCAGGAGGCACCGGACCGTGTGCATGAACTCGAGCAGTGGGGCGCCTTGTTTGATCGCACCAGCGACGGCGAGATTTTGCAGCGAGCTTTCGGCGGACACACTTTCAAGCGTTTGTGTCACGTCGGAGATCGCACCGGCCTTGAGATGATTCGCACGCTACAGGATCGAGGAGTCAACCTGGGAATTGACGTGTATATGGAGTGCGCCATTACACGTTTGTTGAAAGACGGCGAACGCGTCGCGGGCGCCATCGGATACTGGCGTGAGACCGGACGATTCGTTGTCTTCAAAGCCAGGTCGGTAGTTGTCGCCACGGGCGGCATCGGCAAAGCCTGGCGTATCACGTCAAACTCCTGGGAATATACAGGGGACGGGATGGCTCTCGCGTACGACGCCGGTGCGGAGTTAATGGATATGGAGTTTGTGCAGTTTCATCCCACCGGAATGGTCTGGCCGCCCGGCGTACAAGGCATTCTAGTGACCGAGGCGGTCAGGGGCGAAGGTGGCACATTGCGCAACAAAGATGGCGAGCGGTTCATGGAACGTTACGATCCGGAAAAGATGGAACTGTCTACGCGCGACGTCGTGGCGCGGGCAATTTACACTGAAGTACGCGAGGGACGCGGCACGGAGCATGGCGGCGCTTATCTCGACATCTCGCATAAGCCCGCGGAGTATGTGAAGCGAAAGCTGCCAAGCATGTATCACCAGTTTCGCGAGCTGGCGGACGTAGACATCACCCAGGGACCGATGGAAGTTGGGCCGACTTGTCATTATATGATGGGAGGCATTCGCGTGGAGGCTGAGACAGCTCAAACAACGGTGCCGGGATTGTTCGCAGCAGGTGAGGCTGCCGCGGGTCTGCATGGAGCAAATCGTTTGGGAGGTAATTCGCTCTCCGATCTACTGGTCTTCGGCCGGCGCGCAGGACTCAGCGCTGCTGAACATGCCGGGCAGGTTGGTCCTGGAGTAGTAGATGCCCAGCAGCTCGAAGAAGGCGCGCGCGAGCTGCTTGTACCTTTCGAGCGCCCCGCCGGCGAAGGTCCCTACGAGATTCATGCGTGTTTGCAGGAATCAATGCAGAACTACGTCGGCATCTTTCGAAATGAAGATGACTTGAAGAAAGGGCTTTCAGAACTTCAAATGCTGAATGAGCGCGCCGCACGAGTGAAAGTTGAAGGTTCGCGGCTATTCAATCCAGGATGGCATCTTGCACGCGATCTGAAATCGATGTTGACGGTTTCGGAAGCCGTGGCTTTAAGCGCATTGGAACGCAAGGAGAGTCGTGGCGCGCATAGTAGAATCGATTACCCTAACTACCATCAGACATGGGGCAAACAGAACAACATCATCCAGCGTGACGGCGACCAGATGAAACTGAAGCAGTTGCCGATAGGGGAAATGCCCAGGGAACTAAAGGATCTTCTTGACGAAAAATAGTGTCAGTGGTCAGTTGTCCGTTTTGGTCTTTGGACTTCGGTCTTGGGTTTTGGCCGCTAGGCAGGCTCGGGAGCCGTACTTCTCAAAGACCAAAGACCAAAGACCAATCTAGATCGACTAACAACTGACAACTGACCACTGACAACGGATCAGCTGCAATGCCTGACGCAACATTCAACATCTTTCGCGGCGATCGAAACGGCGGCGAGCTAGTGACGTATAAGGTACCTATCGCGCCAGGTATGGTTGTGCTCGATGCGCTCCACTACATTCAGGGACATCTGGCGCCGGACCTGGCGGTCCGGTGGAACTGCAAAGCGGGCAAGTGTGGCTCGTGTTCGGCAGAAGTCAATGGCCGACCGCGGTTGACGTGCAAGACTCGTCTGGATGCTTTGCCACTGGATGAACCCATTACTGTCCAGCCGATGAAAAGTTTTCCGGTCATCAGAGATCTGGTAACTGACGTATCCTGGAACTACAAAGTCAACAGAAAGATTCCGCCATTCAGCCCGCGCCCGAATGTTGAATGGAAAATGGATCAACGAGACGTCGATCGCGTGCAAGAGTTTCGCAAGTGCATCGAATGTTTTCTGTGTCAGAATGTTTGCCACGTCCTGCGCGACCACAACAAGGAGGAACAGTTTGGTGGTCCCCGCTTCTTCGTTCGCATCGCCGGGTTGGATATGCATCCGCTCGATGGTTTGTCTCGAACTGAGTTGCTGAAGGATGAGCTCGGCATCGGTCTGTGCAATATCACCAAGTGTTGTACAGAAGTCTGCCCGGAAGATATTCATATCACCGATAACGCTATCATTCCTCTCAAGGAGCGGGTAGTTGATGATTACTACGATCCAGTTCGCTGGTTCTTGCGGAAGATAAGTAGAAAGAGACGATAGGAGCAGGAGCAGGCAGCAGGAGGCAGGAGCCGGAGGCAGGTGGCAGGTGGCAGAGCACACCATGCAGCAAGAAAGCCATGAATCCTTTGATTGATTTAGCATTTGTCCTTTGTGTATTGGTCTCCTGCTCCTGACTCCTGCTCCGCCTGAATAGGAGGCCACATGGAACCAAAACTTAAGCCAATTTCAATAGCCGGGATTGCTGAAGCGATCTCTAAGACGGAAGTGTATCGTTATCTGAATGAGCCGGGCGAGGCAGAGTCGATCTGTCGGGACATACTTGCTATCGAGCCTGACAATCAAGCAGCACTGCGTCTGCTGGGCCTTGCCATCACGGACCAGTTTAGCGGAGATATGTCTGATCGGTATTCGGAAGCCGAGCGCGTGTTTCGCGGTCTGACAAGTGGGTATGAACGCGTCTATCACCTTGGCATTCTCCAGGAGCGAAAAGGGAAGGCACAGCTACGCGCCGGACGCCCGCCTCATGCGGTACTGCCGGTCTTCGAAGAGGCAATGGGACTTTTTGAAGAAGCGGAGAAGATTAAGCCAGCCGGCAATGACGATGCGATCCTGCGTTGGAATCGCTGCCTACGACTTTTACAGAGTCGTATTAGCTCCGAATGGAGCAAGGAAATGGAAGAGTTTGACGCCAGCGAAGGCCCGCCGGTTTAGGCCCGCTAGTCTTTTCACTCAATATAGAGCGGGGTGCTACAGCCCGCTTTGAAAGCCTTTAAGCTAGCAAGTAATTGAGCAAGTCACACAGTCTCAGGGTGAGGAAGGCGGGCTTGCCCCCGCTCCCTTCTAAAGGCTTCCAACCTAGCAAGTAATTGAGCAAGTTACATAGTCTCAAGGTAAGGAAGGCGGGCTTGCCCCCGCGCTTTGAATTTGCTTCCTTACCCTAATGGCACGCAAGTGGTCCAATCAAAATCTCCCAGGGGCCCTACACTTTGTCACCGGAAACTTTCTTAACAGGATTCCGGTCTTCAACCAGCAACCCTGCTGCCAGTCATTTATCGATACCTTTGCAACCTTACTTAACGAGTGGCCCTGCAAACTAATTGCATATGTGTTGATGCCTGATCATCTTCATCTGATAGTCAATCCACGAGACGGAAGAATCCGAGAATTCACTGGAAGAGCCTCTCCGCGCGAGCTATCACAAAAACTGCGCGCGGCATAGACTACAAAGTAGACTCTGACGGTTCGTTTTATCGAGTCTGGCAGGAAAGTTTTAGGGCGGTCCCGCTATGGAGCGCCTGGATGATATGGCAGAAAATCAACTACATTCATGCCAATCCGGTGAAGGCTGGATTAGTGTCATCTGCCAAAGACTACTACTGGTCGAGCTTTCAAGCCTTCTATTCAGGAAGTGAAAAACCCCTGAAGGTGGATCAGGATTGGTGGTGGCCTGATGATTCTGAGAAGTTATCTAAAGCTATGAAGGAGTTGGGTTGGCGAACTTATCACAAAAGAAACTGACAAAGAGCGGGGGCAAGCCCGCCTTCCCGACCCTGAGCTGCCTTTACTTTGTTCTGATCTTCATCTTGAGAGGCTTTCGACCCAGTGAGAACGTTTCAAATAGGAGAGTTGGCAAAGTTCAACTCATTTCTTCATAGCTGTTAATAAATCCTTCTGAGCTTCGTTTCTAAGGTGGAGACGATTTTCAGGAGGACACAGTGCAGGCAGCCGCTAAAACATTGAGATTAGTTACCGAACCTCCCAATAGCCGCCAGACGGAGCTGGAAATGCTTTTCCAGTCACATCACGACCGCGTTTTTCGCACCGCGCATCGAATTACCGGCAGTCCTGCCGATGCCGAAGATGTGCTGCAAACTGTTTTCCTGCGACTTGTTAAAGGCAAGGAGACTTACAACCTCTCGGAAAACGCCGAGGCTTACCTGTCACGAGCGGCGATTAATGCGTCGTTGGATCTGATGCGCAGCCGCAGCCGAACGAAATCGGTCGGACTCGGTGATGTCGATACCGAATCGCTTGCAGGTAGATTTCAAAGTCCGGAGGCTGAACACGCTGACCGCGAACTGCAAACCCTGATTCGCCAGGCGGTGGCTGAATTGGGAAAAACAGCCGGCGAGATGTTTGTGCTGCGTTACTACGAAGGCTACGACAACCAGGAAATCGCCAGGATGCTTGACACGTCGCAGATGGTTGTTGGAGTCGTGCTGCATCGCGCGCGCACAAAACTACGAAAAGAAATTGGGCAATATCTGGAGAAACATCATGAAAAGCAATAATGATTTTGACGCGATCCTCGACAACGCTACCAACGAAATGCGGAACGAGCAGATCGATTCGGCGAAAGTTAACGAAGCGGCTGAGCGTGTTTGGGCGCGCCTGGCCACGGAAACCGCCGGGCGAATTAGCACGGACACGGTAGCGAGCGGGAGAATCGGAAGTTGCGCTGATTTTCAGTCACTCATCCCCGCTTATCTGACTGACAGTTTGTCTGAAGCTCGTTCATTGCTGTTGGTCGATCACACGCACGAGTGCATCCCTTGCCGCAACGCACTGAAGGATGCGCGCTCGCGCTATGAAAATCGCATGGCGCCGGCCAGGAAGGCCGTCGTCACACGCCGCTATAGCATTCAGCCTGTTGTTCTGCGATGGGGAATTGCCGCAGCGCTGATTATTGGCGTCGGACTCATTGCCCTGCCGTTTATTCAGCGTTACGTGCCGGTCGGCGGAGATTTGGAGGCTACGGTTCAAGCCGCCGAAGGGCAGGTTTATCAGATCGCTGACACTCGCAGCGCGCCCGTCGTTTCCGGCGAAAGACTGCAAAAGGGCGACCGTATTCGTACGGCAAAAGATGGGCACGCGTTCGTTCGTCTGGGCGATGGCTCGGTCATCGAAATGAAGGACCGTTCCGAGTTGTCGCTTAGCAAGAACTCGCTGGGCACAACTATTCATCTGAATCGGGGCGCGATCGTCGTCGAAGCTGCGAAACAGGGAAAGCAACATCTTTTCGTCGACACGGGGGATTCGCACGTATCGGTTACGGGCACGGTGTTTTCAGTTAACAGTGGCACCAAGGGCTCGCGCGTGTCAGTCATTGAGGGCGAAGTCCACATGGATCACGCCGGCAGCGAACGCGTTTTGCGCGGTGGAGAGCAGGCCACCACGAGTGCCGCCATCGAGAGGATTCCAGTTAAAGACGAAGTGGCATGGAGCCGCAAGGCTGAGCGTTATGCGGAGACGCTGGCCGCTTTTACTTCGCTCAACAAGGCGTTGGGCAAAGTTTCTCAGCCAGGAGTTCGCAATTCAACGCATCTTCTCGATCTGATGCCCGAGAACACAATTGTTTATGCGGCATTGCCTAACCTGACGTCGACCCTCGTTGAGTCGCACCGGATCATGCAGGAGCGCATCAACCAGAATGCCGCGCTGCGCGAATGGTGGGAAAAGGAAGAGGGGGGCCATCGAGGTCCTAACGTGGATCAGGTCATCGGCAGCATTCGTGAGTTTGGCGATTACCTGGGAGACGAAATCGCGGTCTCGGTGTCGATGGATGAAAAGGGCAAGCCGGTTGCACCGCTTGTGCTCGCGGAGCTTAAGAACTCCGCCGGTTTCCAGCAGTTTGTAGAGCAACAGATTGCGAAGTACGCCGGTAACGCCCAGGGTAATAACCAAAATCGCCCGGCAATTCGCTTTGTGCAAGATCCTTTGACTGCGACCGCAACCGCAACGGAGCCCGGCAAGAAGGCGGACGAGCTGTACGTTTGGATTCAAAGCGATCTGTTTGCCGCAAGTCCCAAGCTTAATCAGCTTCAGGATTTGGCTACAGTCGTTCAGAAGGGCGCAACCAGCAGCTTCACCGGAACAGCGTTTCACAATCGCATTGCCCAGGTCTATCAGGAGGGCGCTGGTTTGGTTGTGGCCGCTAACCTGGAACGTCTTATTGATAGAACGAAGCCAGAGCTAACGAAGGGCGCCGGCGGCGAACAGCGTGAAAGCGCGCTGAAACAACTCGGCATTCTTAACCTCAAATACTTCGTGCTTGATCAGACAAATGCTGAAGGCAAGACGCACACTCAGGCGATGGTCTCTTTCAACGAAGCCCAGCGAGGTATTCCCTCGTGGCTCGCGGCCCCCGGGCCGATGGGTTCGCTCGAGTACATTTCGCCCGATGCTAATGTCGTCGCGGGCTTCGTTGTCAAAGACCCGGTGAAGTTGGTTGACGATTTACTGGGCGTCATTGAAACCGTTTCGCCGGACCTGCGGAGAAACCTGGACAAACAGCAGGCAGATCACGGCCTCGATATTCGCAGAGACATTGCAGCGCCACTTGGCGGTGAGTTTGCCTTCGCGATTGATGGTCCAATTCTACCGACGCCGTCATGGAAGATGGTGTTTGAAGTAAACGACTCGGCGCATCTGCAGCAAACACTCGAACGCGTTGTTGGTGAAATTAACAACCAAGCGGCGAAGTTTGGCAAGTCCGGTCTGCTTTGGGATCGGGCGGACATTGCCGGCCGCACCTACTACACACTGAAGTCTGCCGATTTCGGTGTTGAGGTAAACTACACCTACGTCAATGGCTATGTAGTGATGGGCCCCAGCCGCGCAATGGTTGAGCGCTCAGTGCGCGCGCAAGAGCAAGGCTACACGCTGCTGCGCTCAACGCGTTTCACTGCCGGCTTGCCGTCGGATGGCAACGCCAACTTTTCGGCGATCTTCTATCACAACCTGGCGCCGCTGGTGCAACCCTTCGCGGAACGCATTGCTAATTCTGCCGGCAACCTGCCACAGGAGCAGCAACAGGCAATCAAGGCGATGGCTGCCGACATGCCGCCAACGCTGGCCTACGCCTATGCCCAGGGTGACAGCATAACTTTCGCTGCCAACACTGAAGGTGGGCCGTTTGGATTGAGTCCGGCGACTTTGCTGGGTGTGCCAAACTCTTTGGAAATCCAACACATTCTTCAGCAGGGTATGAAAAAGTAAGGCAGGTATTCCTGCCTGTGCGACGCAAACCCAGCACTAGAAACGATTGTTAGAAACTAGACCGACTCCTTGGAGTGCGGCGACCCTGTCGCCGCTTTGGTCTGCGGCGGCCTGGCGCCACAACTCAGCAAGCACTCAGTTCAACGAACGCTGCGACAAGTCGCAGCGGGCCAAAGCGCTGACTGGTCAGCGCACTCCAAAAAGGTAGTCCTGCTCATGAAACTCATCTCCATCTCCCTGGGCTCGTGGCTCGTTGGACTCTCTGCCATCCTGCTGGCGTTTGTTGTTGTAGAAGGCGAGAGCTTGAGCGCAACAGACCTCAAAGGCGCGACCATCATTTCTCTCATCGTTGCAGCGTTGCTCTTCTCGCTGGCGTATGCTCCATCCCTGTTCTGGTTACGTAAGCGCCTCGGTGGTTGCCGGCCGGCGGCGCTTTTCCCTGTTGCCTCGGCGTTGATTCTCAATCTTCCGGTCTTTTTGATCGGAATTTTGGCAATCGGTAGAACTTTAGTGACCGCGGAAGCGTTTGCATTTATCGGTGCATTCGTGCTGATGGGAACGGCTTTCGGTCTTGCTTTTGTTTGGAATTATCAGAACAGGGATATAAAGTCTGCAAGATGGCATTAGCTGAAACGGTTCAGGAACTGGCAAACCTCAAGAGCCCGGCCAACTTCGCTCCGGTCATCGATCTAAACGACCTGAGCGTCAAGTTTGGCGGGCGACCAATCCTTCAAAGTCTAAGAGGTGAACTGCGCGGGCGCGCTATTGGTCTACTCGGTCCTAACGGCGCCGGCAAGACCACGTTGATTCACACGCTGCTGGGATTCCATTCCCCGTCCTCAGGCACGGCCCATATCTTCGGCCAGGACATTACCACTGACGCGAAGCAAATTCGCTCGCTCGTCGGTTATATGCCCGAACGCGATTCGTATATTGCGAAGATGAGCGCCGTGCGTTTCGTGCGATTGATGGCCGAGTTGTCGGGCTTGCCGCCAGAAGCCGCGCTTGAGCGCGCTCACGAAGCTCTGTTTTATGTTGGTCTGGGAGAAGCGCGCTACCGTAGTCTTGATACCTATTCACTGGGGATGAAACAGCTTGCCAAACTGGCACAGGCGATCGTCCATGGCCCGCGGCTGATCTTTCTTGATGAACCAACCAACGGTCTCGATCCTCCAGCTCGTCAACGAATGATCCGGCTAGTGCGGGAAATCCGGGACAGCGGCAAGGCCAATATAGTTTTGTCTTCCCATCTTTTGCGTGACGTCGAAGAGTGTTGCGAAGAAATTCTGATTCTGAAGGAGGGCCGCCTTGCGGTCTATTGCAACCTCGAGGAGGAACGCAAGTCAAATCGCAAGTTCCTGCTGCTGGAAACGCGCGGCGACCAAGACAGGTTTGTTGAAGCCGTTGGCGCGCTGGGCTGCGAATACGCGCTGACGGGAGATCACCGCGTTAAGTTGGTATTACATGACGGCATCGAGGTGCGCGACCTTTATCGCATCGCGTCGGAGTACGATGTGCAAATCAGGCGCCTGAGTTACAAGCGCGATTCTCTGGAAGACATCTTCCTGAAAGCGATGGAGAACGGCCATGGCGGTTTATGAGCACACCTACAAGCAGTATCTCGGAAAGCTGACTCCTGAATGGAGCCGGTTTCTGGTGATCCCGCGCCACGCCTTCCGAGACGTTTTCAAGTCAAAACTATTCACGGCGTTTTTCGTCGTCTGCTTTATTCCCCTTTTGATCGAAGCGATTCTCATTTATCTCCACCACAACGTGAACGCGCTCGCGATCTTGAAAGTAGACGTTAGAGAGCTGATCCCGATTGACGCTTTCTTCTTCCAAACCTTTGTGAACCTGCAAGGCACGTTTGCTTTCTTTGTGACCCTGCTGGTGGGACCACCGCTGGTCGCGCGCGATCTTAGAAACAATGCCTTGCCACTCTATTTGTGCCGTCCGTTTTCGCGGACGGAGTACGTGCTCGGGAAAATGTCGGTCCTGCTGATTCTGCTTTCGGCGATCACCTGGGCGCCGCAGTTGTTGTTATTCTTGCTGCAGTCATATCTCGAGGGTGCCAGCTGGTTTGTGAATAACCTCTCGATTGCCAGCGCAATCTTCATCGGTAGCGTTGTTTGGATTCTACTGCTGGCGTTGCTTTCACAAGCCATATCGGCCCTGGTGAAATGGCGGGTCATAGCGAGCGCCGCATTGCTCGGCATCCTCTTTATTCCCTCAGTATTCGGCGAAGTAATAAACCAGATCTTTCTGACGCGCTGGGGCAACATTATTAGTCTGGGCGCGCTCATCAAGAATGTTACGTCCGGGCTTTTCGGTACGTTTGTCCAGGCTTCCGGACACGTTACGGCTTGGGACGGGCGAATCGGACGCGAAATCGTCCTGAATGAGCCGCCACTCTGGGCGTCGTGGTTTGCGCTGTTCGTCGTATGCGTTATTTGCCTGGCACTGCTTGCGAGAAAGGTCAAGGCTTACGAGGTGGTGAAGTGAATTTCTAATTTCGTGATCCCGGAGTTGAGCAGCAGGCTGTGAAGAATCTATGAGCGAGGCCAAACCAAAACTTGGAAGTCCGCCAGACATAATTCGAAATTCGCAATCCGAAATTCGAAATTCTGAGATGATCATTTTCAATGATGTCTCCAAGTTTTATGGAGAAATCCTCGGTGTGAACCGCGTCAACCTTCAGATTGACACGGGCATCACCAGTCTCGTTGGGCCAAACGGGGCGGGTAAGTCGACTCTAATGAACCTGATGACCGGATTGCTTCGTCCCAGTCGCGGCGACATCACGATTCTCGGCATTCCCACAGATCAGCCGGAACAGCTTTTTCGCAAGCTTGGTTATTGCGCCCAGTTTGATTCTTTTCCCCGCGGACTGACGGGACGAGAATTCATTCAGTCGTTCCTGCTCGTGCATGGATTTAGCCGGAAAAAGGCTGAAGAGTTCACGGTCACGGCGCTGGAACGGGTAAGTCTTCTCGAGGCCGGCAACCGAAAAGTTGCGGCATACAGCAAGGGAATGCGACAGCGAATTCGCCTCGCGCAGGCAATCGCTCATCAGCCGGCGGTATTGATTCTCGACGAGCCTTTGAATGGGTTGGACCCCATGGTCCGGGCGGAAACAATCGCGCTCTTTCGCAAGCTCGCTGCGGATGGTTTGCACCTGATCATCTCGAGCCACATTCTGCATGAAGTGGACATGATGTCAGACCGGGTAATCCTGCTGAACAACGGCTACGTAGTTGCCGAAGGAAATGTCCATGGCGTGCGCGACGAGATGGAAGAGCATCCGATGCAGATCCTTATTCGTTGCGATAAGCCGGCAAAGCTGGCCGCGCGCGTATTTGATAAGGACCACGTCGTCGAAGCGCGGCTTCATGACGATCGTCTCGGGCTGTTTGTAAAGACACGAGATGCGGACCGTTTTTATCTCCTTCTAAATCGGGTAGTCGCCGAAGGGGAAATCAATATTGAATCGATTGCGCCGGTTGACGACGATTTGAGCGCCGTCTACCAGTACTTGATTGGATCGGAAGGAAGCAGTTCCTGAAGTTCAGAGTCCAACCTTTGGTTGCGTGGCTGGGTCACCAGCAAGCTAAAGCTTGAACTCTAAACTTCGGGCCACTATTTAATCATGAGTAGTTCAACCATAGATATTAAACCCGCTCAGATTGTGAAACAGTCTTTGCCCTGGTCGCTCTGGTTGCGACAGATTCGCGCCATCTTCCGGCTCGAGATTGAGAAAAACTTTCTCGGCCGGCGCTCGATCCTGCTTTATCTATTAGCCTTGTTGCCGGTAGCTCCGTTGGTTTTGCTCGCTCCCTTCACACCGCCGGGTCGGGAGTGGCAGGACTTCAATCAATACAACATGATCTTCGCGATCTACTACGGCGGACTCATTCTGCGCACAGTCGTTTTCTTCGGCTGTGCCTGGATATTCATGAATCTATTTCGTGGAGATATTATCGACCGAAGTTTGCACTTCTACTTTCTAAGTCCGGTGCGCCGCGAAGTGTTGGTTGTCGGAAAATATATTTCCGGCTTGGTTACCTCGATCATCCTTTTCACAGCCACAACGGTCCTCTCGATGTTGTTGCTCTACCTTCCGCATTTTTACTCCGAGAGTTCCAGATACTTTTTGGATGGGCAGGGTTTCTGGCAAATGCTCACGTATGCCGGCATCACGATTCTGGCTTGTGTGGGCTACGGTGCGTTCTTTCTGGTGGTCGGACTGTTCTTCCGCAATCCGATTATTCCCGCGATTCTGTTGTATGGCTGGGAGTGGCTCAATTTCCTGATGCCGCCACTGCTGAAAAAAATAAGTGTCATCCACTATCTCAACTCACTTGCCCCCGTGCCAGTGTATGAAGGACCATTTGCAGTGCCCGCTCTGCCAACGCCGGCCTGGATCGCCGTGCCTAGTCTCATCGCTGTAACCGTGCTGGTATTGATTGTGGCCAGCTACCGCATCCGTCACATGGAGATCCGTTACGGCGGCGACTAGCGCCTGCTTACATAAGGATTATCTTTAATCCAGAATCGCCAGGGTTTATCAATCCACCCTTCTGCGTAATCAATTCCAATCCGCGGTCCGCAGGCGATTTGTGAACGCGGGACAGTTCGTCCCCCCTCGAGCCAAACACGGTCACCCAATAGATCCGCCGCGTCCAGTTTGCGATCAATGCCCATTGCGATTGAAAGCTTGCCGGGTCCATTCGTCAGATTGTGATCTGGTTGGCCGCGACGCCGCTGACGCATAAGCTCGACTCCTGCCACCGGTTCGAGCGCGCGAATCAAGACCGCGTGCGGAATGTCTGAAACGTTCGTCACGACGTTGAACTGGTAATACATTCCATAGACAAAAAAGACATAGGCTGTACCGCCCACTGCGTACATCGTCTCCGTGCGCTTCGTTCGGCGGCCGCCGAATGAGTGGGCCGCGCGATCCTGCGGTCCGCGGTAAGCCTCGACTTCCACGATTGTTCCCGAGACACGTTTGCCGTTGGGCGCGGGAACCACCAACAGCTTTCCCAGCAGTTCACGGGCAATGGTCACGACATTCGAGCGCGTATAAAATTCGCGAGGAAGTTTTCCAGCCATCGAAACTCGCTTGAGTTACCTCTGTGGTTTGAAATTGTTTAGAAAGGGGACTTGTCCCCATGCGACGGGGGGCACAAGTGCCCTTTCTAAACATTCCGGTTACACACTCGGGATTAATGCCAGAGCCGCCAGAGCATCGCAAACGTAATCACAAACCCAATCGCCACGATTGCCCGGCGGATAGTAACTTGCGCTACCCGCACCGCCATGTGCGCTCCAAAGTAACCGCCAAGCGTGGCCGCACCGGCCATTATCAGGGCATCAGGCCAGACAACGAGACCCATGAGCGCAAAGCTCAGCACCGCAATGCTGTTGATGCAAATGCCCAGGAAATTCTTAATTCCATTGGCGCGGTTGATGTTATGCAAACCGAGAAGTCCCATCGCCGCGAGCATCAGGATACCGTTTCCCGCGCCGAAGTAACCACCGTATATCGAGGAAAAGAATTGAAACACGATGGCGCCCAACCACCAGGACATTTTCGGTTCGGCGTCAATTGCTTGCAGGCGCAGACCGCGATTTATTGACCCCTGGGCCATGAAGAGGATGGTGGCGAAAAGAATCAGAAAGGGAACCAACCGATCAAATGTGACCGAGGGTGTCCAAATCAACAGCCAGGCCCCAAGTCCGCCGCCGATGACACTCGTGATCCCAAGTCGCAAGAGGATTGTCGAACTATTCTCCAGCTCACGTCGATAACCAAACAATCCGCCAAGGAGTCCGGGCCAGAGAGCAACAGTACTGGTGGCGTTGGCAACTTTGGGATCGAGACCAAGCCAAATAAGCACGGGAAAAGTAAAAAGTGTGCCGCCACCGGCAATGGCATTGATCAGACCCGCGGCGAAAGCCGCGGCGATCATTATGAGCATGTTGGGGAGAGACATTGATTAGTTTCGAGTTTCGAGGTTCGAGCTTAAAGCTCCTGGTTCTAAGTGGCCATCTCTAATTTCTGCTTACCACATTGAACTCGAAACGTGAAACTCGAAACTTGTAGTCATGTTAGAATGCGCCACGCGGTTTCACAAAGCAGAACTTGAAGGGGGATAGGAATGGCAGACGTAACTATTCGGCCGTCGAAAAACGGACCGTACATTGTTGAAGGTCCAGTTGATCTCTTTGACACCGACGGTAACAGAATTACAGTGGATAAACTGCGCCTTGCCCTTTGCCGCTGCGGCACTTCCTCGAACAAGCCTTTTTGCGACGGCAACTCATAGCAGCATCGGATTTCAGGCTGCGGAAACTGTTAATCCGGAAAGTGCGGAATAGTTGGACCGGTCAAAGTTAACGCTAAGAGTATAGAGTTCGAAGCAACGAAGCATAACGCTGTTTATCGCAGGCTCTGTGGATGCGGATGCGAATCGATCGCAGTCGTCGCCGTTACGCTTAAGGACTTAAAGGCAGGCTCCTCATGACTTACACGCCTCCGCCCTCAGTCAATTCCAGAAGGGCTCACAATAAATTAGCAACACTACTAGAAGTTACTCATCATGGAAACGCCAAGGATACGACAGACAATGATGTGCTATTTCGAGGGGGCGATGTGGTCTGGTCCATCTCAATGCGCCCTTTACTGGTGTTGTCTTGAGAGAGCCCGTATACTCTTCTTCAGCGTGGCCACTCAAATCGCACACCGCACTGGGGGCGGTGCTCCTGGTTTACTAACCCAAGTCGCAGAATTCTCTCTCCCGATCTGATTGTGTGGTTGTTGTTTTGATCATCTGAAGGCGATCAAGCCGACAATCATTTGCAATGCCGACTCCTGGCAGCAGTCCAGCTGCAAGATAAGGTCGGCAGCGAGTCATGGGGGAGTCAGACAGCTCTCTCTGCCCGTAAAAGCGGGCGGGCGTTGTCTGCAGGAGAAAATGAGGGGAATCAGGTATGTCCCGAGCATACGAACCGCGCACCGCAAGACGTCCAAAAGTCTTCGGAGCCAGTCAGCAAACCGCCACTAAGAAAAAGACAACCTCAGACCGGCTCAGATACTTGTCGCATTACGATGTGTTGACCACGCTGCCGAATCGCGCCTTCTTTAGAATTAAACTTGATAAGGCGTTAAGGACCGCGCAACTCCATAATCAAACTCTGGCAGTTCTCTTCCTCTCGCTCGACCCCTATAGCCGAATCAATGAAACGCTTGGGCCAGCAATGGGCGATCGACTGGTCCGGTGCGTCGCCAAACGGCTCAAAGAAATCATGGGAGTAAACGACGCAGTAGGCTATTGGGGGGATAAGTTTGTTTTGCTGCTGGAACGTACCGGCGATGAGTCGCAGGTGGTAAAGACCGTACAGGGTATCAAAGAGAGAATTGAACGCAGTTTCTTTTCCTTCAAACAAGAGTTCTTACTGACATCGAGTATCGGAATCGGGCTGTTTCCTTTACATGGGTCAACAGTAGAGACGCTCCTGAAAAATGCGGGAGCGGCCCTCTCTGAAGCACAGGAAGGCGGTGGAAATGGCCACCGGTTTTACGCGGCTGACCTTAATGCCAGATCCCTCAAACGCTTTACTCTCGAGAACAGGCTGGGTCGAGGCTTACAAAGACGGCAATTTACTCTCCACTATCAACCTCAAGTCGATACCAGCAGTTGGCAGATTACCCGCGCCGAAGCTTTGATTCGTTGGGAACATCCTGAACTAGGCCCGATTCCACCCGCAGACTTTATTCCCTTTGCCGAAAAAAGTGGTCTGATCATTCCAATTGGCGAGTGGGTCATGCGAGCGGCAGGTCTACAGCTAAGGAAATGGCACGTTAGTGGGTTCCATAAGTTGACTCTTGCAATCAACGTATCTGCGCGTCAATTTCAAGAGCCCGCATCTGTCGACACGATCGTGGAAATACTCAAAGAGAGCGGACTCGATCCCGAATGCCTGGAACTGGAACTGACCGAGAGTTCGCTCATGACTAATGCCAAGCATGTGATTAAGTCGCTGGGCAAACTAAAAGACATAGGCGTCAAACTCGCAATTGACGATTTTGGCACCGGCTTTTCGTCGTTGGAGTGTTTGAGACGGTTGCCGTTTGATACATTAAAGATAGACAAGTCGTTTGTGCGAGACACTTCAGATCTTGATGGCGCCGCACTGGTATCTTCAATAGTAGCCCTTGCTCAAAAGTTACGATTGCGAGTAGTCGCCGAAGGTGTGGAAACGAAAGAGCAGATGACGTTTCTGCAACGGCTTGGATGCTACAACATGCAAGGTTATCTATTCAGCAGGCCGCTGCCAGCTGAACAATTCAAAAGGCTACTGGCCTGCCCCGGCTACCAGCTCAAGAAAAGAAATGATTTTGTTCAAGCGCGCGCCGCCTCGTGATTGAGGCGGGCATTACTCCGGCGGAAGGCCAGGTAATCAGTTTCCCGATCTCACCGTGTCACTGCATAGGAGAGAACATGTCTCGTAAGGTGCTGAAAATCTTATTAGTACACGACCCAACCGGTAGCCGGCCGGCGATTCGCGAACTTTTGTCTCAGACTGATTTCGCCCAGTGTGAGTTGGATTATGTGTCCACAGACCTCGCATTTCGTGGGTTTCGCCGCAACTACTACAGCGTCTGCCTGATCGATTCAGCGGTGAAAGGAATCTGGGTACTTAAAGAATCGCGGCGAGTGAGTTTTGCCACGCCGACGATAGTGCTCACATCCAACTCGGCCTATGAAGTTTTGAATGCAATGCGCCATGGCGCCGCCGACTGTCTGGTCAGGGAGGCATTAACCGCTGGAGCGCTGGAGGAGTTGATCTGCGTCGTGATTGAACGCGCTCGTTACAAAGAATACAGGTCGGAATGCTCAAGACGTTATTTGGGTCTCGTCGAAAATTCCAACGAAAACATCTACACACACGACCTTCAGGGAAACTCAACCTTTTTTAGCAAAGCCTTCGAGCAGTTGATTGGGTATACCCATGAGGAGATCTTCAGTATTAATTTCTGCAAAATACTAGCTCCTGAATGTGTCGACTTTGTCTGGGGAAATATTCTGCGCATGTTGGCGGACAGGAAGCCATTAAGTTATGAGACTATCATTGTGACTAAAGAGAGGCAGAGAATTCCCGTCGCTGTTACCATGCATTTGGTTTATAAAAAGGGAAGACCTGTCGAAGTACAGGGCATCGTTCGCGACCTCAGCTCGCGAATTCATCCGGCCTCGACGCTAACAGAAAGTGATCGTTGTTCCAGAGTTATTCTTACCTTATGAAATGATTTGCTGGTAAGCTTCTTATTCGATGTTCAGGTCTTAGGACTTGGTCTTTGGACTTTAGGCTTTGAACTTTCTTCGGTGGACAGCGTAAGCGAACAAAGACCAATGGCCCAAGACCGAAGACCCTGGCTTCGTTATCAATGATTCATCGCCGGCCCATCGCAGCTGTCTTTAGCGTCCTCCTCTTAATCGCTGTTCTCTCTGGAACAGACGCAAAGCCAACATCTACAACAGTCTCGGTCTCGAGTTCGAAGAAGACTGTCCGGGTGATGACATACAACATTCACGTCGGCGTTGGCATGGACAAGAAACTCGATCTGCAACGCATCGCTGACGTGATCAATGCCCAACACCCTGACCTGGTTGGTTTGCAGGAGGTCGATCGAGGAGTCAAGCGCACCGAAGGCAGGGACGAAATCGCTGAAATCGCGAAGCTGACTACCATGAACTACGCCTTCGCTCATAACCTTGATTATCAGGGAGGTCAATACGGTGTAGCGATCCTCTCCCGCTTTCCCATCGGCGCGATTGATCATCGTAAGTATGAAAACAAGCATGAGGCGGAACGCCGCGGAATGATTCGTGTCGAGGTGGACGTTGGCGGCAAAACGATCAATTTCGTTACTACGCATCTCGACTATCAATACGAAGACGGAAGAGTTTTCGAGACCGAACAACTCCTCGAATTCCTCTCCGCGCAGAAAGCCCCGGTCATCGTTGCTGGCGATTTCAACGACGAGCCAACGGGAAACGCTCACAAGTTAATGGTGGCCGGCTTCGAAGACGCGTGGATGCGCAGTCGTGCGCAAGGCGACGGATTGAGTTATCCCGCGGACCGGGCCGTAAAGCGCATCGATTACATCTTCACGCGCCCGTCGGATCGCATGCGCGCGAAAAAAGCGTGGGTAGTGAACACACTTGCTTCGGATCATTTGCCGGTCGTCGCGGACCTCGAGATGCGCTAATTCCTCTTAAACTTCCTGTGCGAGGCGACTAGCCAGGCCGCGACCACCGTCACGACCATCGCGGGCCATGGGAGAGCGTCAAGCCAACGCATGCTGGAAACCGGGCAGCGGTTGCGTCTTAGAGAGTTGTATCCGCCAGGTTGGATTTGTATTTCGTATTCGTCTGGCGATCATTCAACTCGATATAGACATAGCTCGGAGGAACCGCACCATCCTCTATTGCAAACCAGATGGCGCCTAGATCCGCCGACTTGCCGAGGGCGCAAAACCCGTAGAGCCGTTTTCCGCGCGAATCGAAGAAGTCAACCCAGGTGCGAGAGGAGTTCGCGTTAACGCCGCATGGCGGTAGAGCGGGCGCGGGAGCGAAGAGCGCGTCCGGGTAGTCTGCCTTGTTGAGCACGTCGTAACGATATCGAATCCAATCCCTGCCGCCCGTCGAATAGAATTCCGTTCCAGTCAGGTACAGCACCGGGTTTGGGAGGATAGGAGGGGGGTTGGGCGTCACAGAGGTAGCGTGAGAAATGCCATCGCTTGCCAGTATCATTAGGATCAAACTCGCCAAAAGCATGGTGATCGTTTTCGTCAATCTCATGGAGGGTCCTTTCATCGAGGGTGAAGAATTAAGGTGTTTCGGTTTTTAGCGTCTAGTTGGATTAAGCTTGAAGAGAATGCCACCGATCGAGGTTCAGTTCAAGAGCCTTTATTGGTACTGAAACGGGGCAGGATAAGCCCGGTCACTTTCTTGCGCCACTCTCACCGCCCAGGCCCAAAGGCCAAAGTCCGAAGTCCAAAACCGAGTTCTCGTAGCCTGTGCCTGGACAATTGGACGTTGGCCTGCAGTTCATTCAGTCAGAGTTCTCTCGATACGACGATCAGGAACCAGCCATATGATCGCCACCAGTACATACAAGGTGCAGGCAAGCCACCACCTAACCAGAGCGAGCGGAATTGCCACCAGGTAAATCACTGTTGATATCAGTCCTTTGAAATCCCTGCCAACAGCGGTTGCGAGCACAGACTCCCTTCCATGGAGAGAAATGAGAGCCCGTGACAAAATGAAATAAGCGATTGACGCAAATAACAATACGACGCCATACAGGGCGACAGGGCCGGGGGCAAAATGGTTCTCCCCCATCCAGGCTGTGACAAACGGGACTAATGATAGCCAGAACAGCAGGTGCAGGTTGGCCCAAAGCACACCCCCATTCACGTGTTCAACTGCATGGAGCATGTGATGGTGATTACTCCAATAGATGCCCAGAAATATGAAACTGAGAAGATAACTCAAAAGGATGGGAACCAGTGGCGCCAGGGCAGCCAGGTTAGATTGATGTGGCACCCTCAACTCGAGCACCATGATAGTGATGATGATGGCAATCACCCCATCGCTAAATGTCTCCATGCGGCCCTTACCCATCAATCATCCTCTGAAAACAATACTTGTCTCTGTTGGCCATCGGGATCATTTTCGACCTTACCAAGGAGCCAGGACTTCAAAATGCCCGGATTCGCCTCTTCAGTTGCGAAATACTCCCGGATTAGCTTTGCATACAGTTCGCGCCGGTCAGAGATTTTGAGTTGATGGCCCATGGGCATTTGCCCGCCATTAACGTAGGAACTGATCAGAGTCTTATCCATTGGCCAGTTCAGAGCGCCTAAACGCTCTGAGTTATGACATGACGAACAGACCATCGCATTTGCCGCCGGCGTTTTGGCAAAGCGGGCGCCGAAGCGCTGCCGCCGATCATCTGAACTTGCCGAACTGAGTCCTGGTCCAAGTTTCCTTCCGTCCAGATAGTTACCAAACCGCGGTGAGCCATAAGTCAGGAAACGCTCGTTGACGGCCAGCAAAGCCTGCTGCTCGGCTTCATTCACGCTGCCGCGCGCCGGAAAAATAGGGAGAATGCCGCTCTTGTGACACTGCGCGCAGTTATCATCGCCCTCACCCAGATCCCAACGTCCCTGGATGCTGATCGAACCATTACGGCCATAAGTCCGGTAAAAGTCCTTGAAGTAAGCGTCGAAGCTCCCACCCGAACCGGCCAGGGCTGACACGATTGATACATTACGCACGCGCGTACGCGTTCCCGGATCGGGAACGCCAAACTGAACCCACTTATCCGGCACTCCCTTCGCGGCATTTCCCGGCACCACGATCAACAGCCGGCGATAACTGGAGCGGTTATCAGGGGTCCCCAGGTGACGCGACTTGTAGCTGAAATAAATGAGTTGTTCGTAAGGATCTCGCGTTGAGTTGAGCTGGCGTAGAAAAGACTTTGCGCGTTCCAGCGTCTCATACCGGCTTACCGATCGGAGAAATGTTTGGTTAAGCAGAAACTCAGGAATTTGCACATACCGGCGCGTCTCCGCAAAGTACTGCTTATCGGGTACAGCAAATCCGAGCTCGTGATCGGCCTGACGATCAAAGGAAGCCGCTTCAACATACTCGATAAAAACTCGATAGCGGCTTATGAAGTCGTTGTCGTCGGCAAGCCTGCATTGACGAATCGTGCCGGCGATTCCGTCTAGTACTCTTTCATAAGCCGGAATTGCTCTATCACTTTCATAGGCACGGCGCGCGGCAAGGACGAGCGCATCCACCCTGGCTGCCACCCATGCGTCAGTCCGCATCTTCACTCGCGCACACGGGGACGCCTTAACGGTGTTTCCCGCAAGCAGCAGGAAGAGGGCGAGGATGGCTGGCCCGAATAGGCTCGTCTTGTGCGCCGTTTGAATTTGTGAGGCTGGCAAGCGTTTCTCCTCAATCAAACGATCGATCTTATCGGCCGGTGAAGAGCGTCTTCTCATCCACGAAGCAAAGGCCGTTGTTCCAGGGGTCATGAGCGTAGAACGAGCGTTCGCCCCATGGTCGAACAACGATCTCACCGGCGCTCTCGCCGTGCACGTCCTCGGAGGAAAGACATCCCAACTCAGTTGCTCGAGCATAAACCTTCTCGAGATCGGCAACTGCAAAGTAAATCTTGTCAGGAATCGGTTTCGCCTCCTCGCCACCGGCTGTGACATCTACCAAAGCCAGAATCACTGGCCCGCAATCGATGTAGTGACGGGAGGCGCGCGGAATTCGTCTTCCCGGATCGTCAAGCAGCTTTGCATAAAACTCTGACGCTTTATCCAGATCGTCAACTTGCAGAATCAAGCGGAACAACGCCGGTCCGTCGGCCATCGTACTTCTCCTTCAGGAAGGGACTACTCAGAGCGAGGCTTGATTATAGCGCAGCCATCCATAGCTCCGATGTCAACCATCCGAGCTAATGCTGCGGCAAACTCAGGGGCCTTTCTCCCGGACCGCTTTCTCAAACCTGTCGCTACCCTTCTTTAGCTGTTCACTCAGTTCGATAATTTCTTCGAGGTCGCGTCGGGCTCTGGTTGTCAGTTCGGTGTCGACTACGGATGCCTCTTTGAAGAACGGGTTGTCCACAAACCTGAATACTGCCCTTGCCAATCTCAAAATGGAGGACTTGATTTGCCCCTGACTCGTAATCGGATCACTCGTGCGCGGCTGGTTACCTGGATCGGGTTGAGGGAGCGCCAAATTGGTGTTGAGGCGTTCTGCGTGCTTCTTGATTTCGGACGCTGACTTCGAGATAAATCTGAGGTCAAGCGCGGCGCTGCCGATGGCTGCTCGCCCCAATCTCTGATTAACTACCTGGAGGCGCGTAAAGTCTTCCTGCATCTGCGCGAGTGCCTGCTGTACATTCTGCCGTTTCTGGCGCGACTTGCGCGATTGCTCGGAAAGCATTCTCAAGTTCCAGACGCGAATCTCCAGGTCGCGCTCATTCTCCGCTCGATCGCGCTCGGCTTGAGTGGTTTGCGCTGAGACCCCGGGCATGACCGCCAGGGCGATGACAATTCCCAGGCTGAACTGCAACGTGAACTTCGCGGTAGGCCTCATCTATTACCGCCACCTCTTTCGGAGTTTGGCAGATTGTGATCCGGTTTTGATTGCGAGTCAACGCCGAACCGAAATCATCCACAGATCACGCTGCTTACACAGTTTACTGAACGGGCTTCGAGTTGCGTAGTCTCTATCTGTCTTTTGATTACCGTGTTTTGGAGTTTGACCACTGGAATCTGGGCCAGCCGGGTAATCTGCGGATAATGTTCCCATTGACTGATTCATCAAATGCAGTTAAGAATTCAAACGCTTCTCCTGAATACTACAGCTAATCCAAGTGAGGAAAGATGACTTTGACAAACTCGCTACGCCCGCTCTCTGTTTCCTGGCTCTGGTTGTTGTCTATCCTGGCGATTACCTGTACGGCGCAGGCGCAGTCAGCTTCAACCAGGCTCAATTCCAACCTGCTATCCGAATTCAAGTGGCGTTTGGTTGGGCCATCGAGCCCGGCGGGTCGCGTTTGGCAGGTGGTTGGCGATGAGAACGATCCCAAGACATTTTATGTCTGCACCGCGGGTGGAGGCTTGTGGAAGAGCACCGACAACGGCACGACACTGGTTCCTATCTTCGACAATCAAACGTCTGCTTCGACCGGCGCGGTTGCCATTGCAAAATCGAATTCGAATCTGGTTTGGGTGGGATCAGGTGAGCCCGCCAACACACGCGCAAACTCGTGGGGCGATGGCGTCTATAAGTCGCTGGATGGAGGCAAGACCTGGGCGCACATGGGACTTGGCGATAGCCGACAGATTAGCGCCATCGTAATTCACCCTACCAGGCCAGAGACGGTTTACGTGGCCGCGATGGGTTTTGAGTGGGGCCGCAATAGTGAACGCGGGATTTTCAAGACCACAGACGGCGGCAAGAATTGGAGCAAGATTCTCTTTATTAACGACACCACCGGCTTCATCGATCTACAAGCCGACCCAAAGAATCCGGAAGTGCTTTACGCCGCCGCGTGGCAGCGCTTCCGCTTCGGTGGCGGGGATATGGCTGAGTCGGGACCGGGAAGCGGTCTCTACAAGACCAGCGATGGCGGCAAGAAGTGGACAAAACTCACTAACGGTTTGCCCAAAGAGGAAATGAGCAAGATTACAGTTGCGGTAGCGCGCAACAATTCGAATATTGTTTACGCGGCGATCCTCACTGGTGAACCGGCTTCGGGCGGGAAGAGAACGATCGATACTGGCGGCGTGTTTCGTTCAGTGGACGGCGGCAAGAGCTGGCAGCGCATGAACCCGACAATGACCAGCTACTACTACGATCGCATCAATGTCGATCCGGGTGACGACAATCGCATCTGGATGCCCGTGTTTGATCTGATGGTCTCCACAGACGGCGGCAAGACGCTGGTAAAATCGAACATAAAGCACGTGCACAACGATGAACATAGCCTCTGGATCGACCCTGATGACCCACAACACTTGATACTTGGCGGTGATGGCGGCGTCAATATTTCCTACAATCGCGGCACTACCTGGCAACAGGCTGTCCTCCCGATTGGCCAGTTTTACGAGGTCGCAGTCGACAATCAGGATCCTTACTACGTCTACGGCGGCATGCAGGACACCGGCCACTGGCTGGGGCCGAGCCAAACTTATGACAACGAGGGGATAACCAACCACGATTGGATCAAACTGCGCTTCAACGGTGACGGCATGTCGATCCACCCGGACGAAAGCGATCCAAATGTCATCTACATGGTGCAGGAGTTTGGGAACTTCTCCCGGCTCGACCTGCACACATGGGATCGCCAGGAACTTCTGCCCGACGCCGCCGAAGCGAAGAAGCGCGGGCTGCATGCGTTTCGTTACGACTGGACGCCGCCAATGATAATTTCGCAACACGATCCGGAAGTGCTTTATCTCGGCAGTAATTATCTATTCAAGTTTACAAAGCGGGGCGAGAAGTGGGATGTTGTGAGTCCCGATCTGACTGCGCAACAAGACAGGGAGTTGAAGGGCAACAGGAAGGAATACACCGGCTATCATAGTTATGGCGCGTTGTTCTCGATCGCCGAATCGCCACTCGACGCCAAAGTGATCTGGACGGGTGCAGACGATGGACCAGTTTATGTTACCCGCAACGGCGGCTCCTCGTGGACAAACGTCACGGAAAACTTGCCGGCTGGTGCGCCGACCTGTGCGGTAGTTGGAGAAATCGAAGCATCGCGGTTCGACAAAGGCACTGCCTACGTCGCCTACGACTCCCACACTCGCGAAGATCATAAGCCTTATTTCTACATGACTAACGATTATGGCCAGACCTGGTTCGATATCACTGGTGATTTGCCCCACGGGGGATCTAGCTATGTGATCCGGGAGGATCCGGTTAACCCCAACCTGCTGTTTGCGGGCACGGAGTTTGGCGTCCACTTAACGATCGATCGGGGCCGGCATTGGATTCAATTAAAAAATAATCTGCCCACGGTAGGTGTGCGTGCGATGGTCATTCAGGCAAGGGATCATGATCTGGTTGTCGGAACATTTGGCCGCGCCATCTGGATTACTGACATTGGGCCCTTTGAACAGATGAGCGCCCGTTTACTCGAACAACCTGCCCACCTCTTCGACGTTGAGCCCGGAACTCTCTATAAGACTCGTTACACTTACGGGGCCACGATCGAGGAGTTGAATGGCGATATGTTTTTCCGCGCGGAGAATCCGGCCTACGGAACCGTCATCACTTACTATTTACGCGAAAACGCTGGTCCGGAAGTGACGCTTACTATCAGAGACACAAGCGGCAAGGCCGTTCGCACGCTTAAGGGCCCGGGTGCGGCGGGAGTGCATCGTGTTATTTGGGACCTCAAACGGGAGGATAAGGTGACCGATGAGGAAGCGACGCGAGCCAGAGTCGAAACACTTTCGGAACGGGATGCGCTCGCCTGGGTTCGCCCTGGAGATTACACAGTCATTCTGGAGTTGAGTACAGGCTCGTTGAAGACTGAAGTAAACGTGCGGAAGGAACGACAGGGGGTAAAGCGAGTGGAAGTCAGAAAATAGTCGTTAGTAACCGGGTGTGGTTGTTACCAATTTACGTAGTGGCGGTGGTTATTTCAAGGCCCTGTCAGGAGGGCGTTGCCTGTGGAGATCCCCAGAAAGACTACGGGCGCCGACCTCCCCCAAGACCGGCGCCCTTGCCTTTATCTCAGTTCTCCCATGGAGAATTAACGATGAACGATATTAGGCCGGTCCCCTCGAGCGATGGTTGCAGTAATCTTGCAAAGACTTCACGACGCCGTAACAAAACTATTCGCAAAACTTTCGGCCTAGTTCGCGCCGAGGACTGTTGAGCTACTTTTTGGGCAACCGCACGCGTATCATTTCAGCAGACCGCCAGGAAGAAAAACCTGAATTCAGAACTTAAATCCCAGCTTACCGGAGAAAAACTCTATGCCCGAGTCTCGCACCGTGCCCTACGGTTCATGGAAATCGCCGATTACCTCCGACTCAATCGTCGGTGGTTCTATAGGTCTGTCCCAGCCCCTGATTGATGGTGCTGATGTTTACTGGGTTGAAATGCGTCCTACCGAAGCTGGCCGTAGCGTCATCGTGAAACGGAATGCGCTTGGCGTAGTAAACGATGTCACTCCGCCGCCCTTTAACGCGCGAACTCGGGTACACGAATATGGCGGCGGTGATTACACAGTGGGAGACGGCGCGGTTTACTTTTCAAACTTTTCCGATCAGCGACTGTATGAGTGGAAAGGGGAAGCGGAGCCACAGGCAATTACTCCCGTCGCCGATCTTCGCTATGCGGACGCGGTTATTGATCGGACGCGTGCGCGGTTAATCTGCGTTCGGGAAGACCACACGGTTGCTGGTCGCGAAGCAGTAAACACTTTGGTGGGCCTCAAACTCGTGGGGAATGAAATTCCGGCTGAGACAGGCGGAGTCTCGAACCGGGCAGCCCGGCAGGGGTGCTTGTTGGTATCGGGCAATGATTTCTATTCGTCGCCGCGTGTGAGCCCCGATGGCTCCCAGCTGGCATGGCTTACATGGAACCATCCCAATATGCCGTGGGATGGCAGTGAACTTTGGGTCGGCCGATTCGGGGTCGATGGATTATTAGAAACCAGTGAACGCGTGGCAGGCAGCACTGATGAATCAATCTTCCAGCCCGAATGGTCTCCCGAGGGCGTGCTTTATTTTGTTTCGGATCGAAGCGGCTGGTGGAATCTTTACCGGATGAATTCAGATGGAAGCATTGAGCCGCTATGCGAAATGCAAGCTGAGTTTGGCATGCCCCAATGGGGCTTTGGCATGTCGACATATGCTTTCGAATCGGCCGAAAGAATTGTTTGCGCTTACATCGAAAACGGTATTTCGCGGCTTGCGCTGCTCGATACGCGCACGAAAAAGTTTGAACCGATCGTTTCTCCATACACGGACATAAGGTTTGTGCGCGCCTTGCCAGGGTATGCAGTGATGCGGGTCGGCTCGGCGACTGAAGCAGCCTCAATTGCAAAGCTTGATTTGGAAACGAGGACGTTCGAAGTACTTCGCCGCTCCAGCAGTCTTGAGATTGATGCAGCCTATCTCTCAACTCCGCGCGCCGTGGAGTTTCCTACCGAAGATGGACGGACAGCCCACGGATTTTTTTATCCGCCGAAGAATCGCGAATACAACGCACCCGTTGGCGAGCGACCGCCGCTATTGGTCGAGAGCCATGGCGGACCTACAGCCGCGGCGGCAACCGCTTTGAGTCTTCCTATTCAGTATTGGACCAGCCGAGGCATAGCCGTGCTGGATGTGAACTATGGCGGCAGCACCGGGTTTGGGCGTGCTTACCGGGAAAGATTGAAGGACAGGTGGGGAATCGTTGATGTTGACGATTGCGCCAACGGAGCACGCTACCTGGTTGGGCAAGGTGAGGTCGATGGAGATCGCCTGATGATCACGGGCGGAAGTGCCGGTGGTTACACTACGCTTTGCGCGCTCACCTTTCGCGATACGTTCAACGCTGGAGCGAGCCACTATGGCGTCAGCGATGCCGAAGCCCTGGCAAAAGAGACGCACAAATTTGAATCGCGTTACCTTGATGGACTCATCGGGCCTTATCCGGAAAAGCGGGAGATTTATGTTAAACGTTCGCCAATCAACTTCACGGAGCGGTTGTCTTGTCCGGTGATCTTCTTTCAGGGACTCGAGGACAAAGTAGTACCACCAAATCAGGCGCAGACGATGGTAGACGCACTGCGGGCGAAAGGAATTTCGGTCGCGTACCTTGCCTTCGAAGCGGAGCAGCACGGGTTTCGTCAGGCGAAGAACATCAAACGTGCGCTTGACGGCGAACTCTATTTTTATTCCCGGGTGTTTGCTTTTGAGCTTGCGGAGCCGGTGGAACCGGTAGAGATTGATAATCTATAGATCTTGAGATCTAAAATTTCAAATCTCAGCCTTAAAAGCGATCGCGGTATTCCCCTGACCGGACGCCTACTGCGCCGGCTGGTCCGCAATCGTCGCCGCTCCGCCGCCATGATCGCCGCCGCGAAGCACCGAAGTTTCATCAATAAAGTAAGACAGCCGTCCAGACTCTCCATAGGTAACAGGCACGGCGATGGCCTCAAATCCCTTTCCCGAGATAGTCACCTCAATCCGGTAACCATATTTTTGCAGCATCTCCCTGTTGACAAGATTCTCCGCAATCAAGTCATCAAGAGAGCCGAAACGGCCGTCACCTTTCGTAGCCTGGTAAGTGGCTTCAGCGACCGCGATGGTACGCAAGGAGCTTTTCGCTACCGCTTCGTTGGTTTGGAGCGGCACCTGAGTCGCTTCGCTCGAAGCCTGGGCAATTATCATTTGCAGTAGATTCTTCGGCACATGCAACTCGTGAAGCGGACCTTGCCCTTCGTTGGTAAGTGCATAAGTGAGGGGGTCGATAACGGGGTTCACCCGGGACAAAAAGTCGCTCATGTTGTCATTGACTGGAGCGCCACTTCCAGCGGGAGAGATATATTGCCTGACCAGGCCCGGAGCGACATAAACCTGGCCAAGTACTTGTCGCGGCTGCCAACGTATGAAGTTCCTAAAGTGGCTATCGGATGAAAGCGTCTGATGGTTCACATAGGCATCTACCACGTGTCGTGTGGCAGCGGCATCCGCCGACACGACCAGGAAATCCCCCAGGAAAGCGTAGGCTAAAACGTTTCCGTAGGAAGTGATTTCAGCTCCATCGCGCTTTTCAGTCTGAGCAAAGAGATTCGCGCCTTTGAATCCCAACGATTCAATAATCTTTGGTATTAGTCGGGCAACCGCTTCCCGGTCCTTAACCGAGATGGCGATCACGGGAGAGGGATCAGCTGTTCGCGCATTTCTTTTCTCGCCGTCTTCTGGTGTGGGTTCTTCCGCGCCCGCGTTAAGTGGAGACGGCGTTGGACTCGGCACTTTCTTTGCGAGCGCCAGAGCAAATTCATTTCCCAGCAGAGGCAGGAGGTCGTCTTTGATCTTCAAGCCAAGTTTCTTTTCATAGATTGCAAAAGGCGATTCGGGCGGTGAACTTTCTTTGACGGGTTGGTTTCGGTATTTTCTTGATTGCTCGTCTGCGTTGGCAATCGCCTTCACCATCCCGTCGTAAACTTGCGGGTAATCGAGCGAAACGCTGACGAAGAGATCCGTGTCGGCAGGAAAAATATTGGGCGACTCCGGCACGAATGCCGGGCCGGAAACGAACTGGGGAACAAAAGGAATCGCATTGCTCTTGTTTTCGGCGCCATTGACTATCAACGTGCGAAGCACATAAGCATCGCCTTCAAAAACCACAGCCGCGCTAACCGCTTCCGGCCATTTGCTAACGCCGCCAAACAGAGCGCCATAAAGCGAGAACATCATTGGGCCCACTGCCTCCGTGGCGGGCTGTGGCTCGCTCGACAAGGTAGCGTTGCCGGATGGTTGCGGATCAGACGACGTCACTACCAGCGTGGGTTGCGAAGTTGACGATGGTTCCGGCTGTTGCTGCTCTGCGACCGTGGGTTCAGTCATCTCTGGCGCCAGATTGACGGGCGCCTGTTCTGCTTTCGGATTGGCGGTCTGGATCTCAATTTGTTTTTGTTCTTCCTCTTCCCACTTTTTCTGGCGCTCTTTCTCCTCCTTTTCAATCGACTTCAAGTCGACGTAGAGAAAGAGCGACTCAGACGCAAAACGATTTCGTGCCAGGGTGAAGTTCTGATCTTCTTCGAGCAACCTGCTGGCGGGCGGCCTTAGACTTCGAAACGTGAAGGCGGTATCGCTGATCAAAATCAGAGCGCCAGCCTGTTTCATCTGATAAGGGGACAGGGCCGGCGCATTTTCCTTTTCCGGAACGGTCCTTACGCTCCTGGTGGCTGTTCGAGAAACGGATGGCGGGTCGTTGATTCTCCCTTGTCCGCCGGTTGGACCACTAGACGCAACGGTTGCCGGGCTCGGCGCCACCACTGGAATTGGGGACGCTGTTGGCGCAGGTGCAGGCGCCGGCAAAAGGGTGGGAAGAAAGCCGCGCAACTCCGGGTAAAACTTCTTAGCCTCCTCTGGCGAAGAAAACTCTATAGCAACCAGAACGGTTGGAAGGTTGGGTCTTGACGGCCAACCTGCCACCAGCATTCGTGAGCTGGCGAGCACGTCGGCGTGGGCGTTAAGCCATTTCACAAGGATCTTGAATTCTTTTGGCGGGCCACCGAGTTTCATCACCGGATCGAGTAGATCATTAACCGCAGATGATCGGATCAATCCGCCAACGCCTCTTATCTCGCAATAGACTTTGTAACTGTCGGCGGAGAGCAGCGTTTCGAAAGTCGGAGAGGGTTCAGGGACTTCTGCCGGCGCCGGTTTCTTAGGCGCCGTATTACGTCTCTGTTGTGCGAGTAAAGGCGAGACGACAACCAGAAAAACGAGCAATAGTGTAATCAGGCGCTGAATTGATTTGAGCATTTGAATTAAGAGTAACAGAACAAATGAACGACAAAAAGGAATTGCTTGTTCAGGTCTTGGTGCAGTTCATTGAAAGTGTCCGATAAACTTCAGAAACTTCTGATCAAGTGTCTTCGACGCTACGCATCGAAGATACTTAGTTTGCCGTGGCGTGATGACAAGCTAAGCCTCACCTCGCCACTCGCCGCCAGACATTCGCTTCGCCTTCACTCGTAATTAGACGCTTGACCTCGCTGTATGCTGCTGCGTATGTGGCCCGCATGTCATTTGCCGACTTTGCGAGTCTGTTGTCACTAAGATGCTTCTCAATCTCGTCTGTCGACATGCGCTGCCGGGGTTGGTAAGGCGCCACCAGCCGTCCCTCGCCCGCCACATGCAATGCCAAACCTTCAGCAAGCCAGCGCGGCGCGCGCCCCCGGCTAACAGTGTCGACTAAAGTATGTACGAGTTCATGGCGCAATGTTGTTTCGAGAATTCGACGGCGCTTGAGAGTTTCAAGCGGTTGGAGCTCAATCCGACTTCCTTTTGTAGCCGCTGCCGCCCAGGCAGGTTGTCCTGTGCGACCAACAAAGTCGCCGGTCGTTTCGTTAATGAAGATTTGCAGAGCAGGGAATTGAGCGGTAATTCCAGCAGCGGCTACGCGCGCGACTAAAGATTCACGGGTCGACTGGAGAAAGCTTAGCAGTCCTTCAATCTCCCGTTGGCTCACAGTGTTCGGATAGTTAATGTGAAGGCCTTCGCTGGAGAGAGTGCGACGAATTGTCCTGCCGCTTTGACGTTTGGAAACGGGGCTTGGTTCCACATCAGATTCGCCAATGAAGTTGACTTTGTGGTTCCACATCAGATCCGCGGAAGCTGATGAACGATTTTCGTTAGCGATACGCGTCGAAGGAAAATACTTCGCGAGTATCTGCCGGTAATCTGTCCCGCGCGCCGCCATGACGTGCGCCCCTTCCTGACAAAGTCCCAGGCCGTGACCAAACCCACTGCCGCGAAATACGAAATTCGAACCAGAACGCGAAATCTTGAAACGCGAACTTTTAAGCAGGTTCCAACCAAGCGCACGGCCGATGATGATTTTTAAGTCCCATCCTTTGACCGTGATTCGGCGATTGCCTTCCACGGTAATCACCTCGGCTCGACCACTGGCGTCGGTCCGTAACACACTTACGTCGAGAAGTCGCTCGCCAACGTTCGTCCGCGGATCAGATTGAAGCGCCTTGAGCATTTGCTTTTCGGAAATCACATCGGTCCAACTGTTGTGCGCCTCGCCTGCGCAGTACTCATCGTGTACGCCTCTCAGGTAAGAAGGCGCGTTACCACCCCACAGCGTCGCCATATTTGCAGTTGCCCCACCACACGAGGCGCTGAAGTAAGAATCAGCGAGTTCATCATTGCTATCACGCAGCACTTCGCCTTTAGTCGATTCGACCGCCTCGATAACCGCGGAGGAAGCACCCGCAAGCGAACCTGAATCAACCGATCGATATCTTTGGCAGTGGGTTGTGGTGCAGAAGTCGTAGCCATCCCTCCGGTGCCGGCCAAGATTTTTAAGGACATACGTGCGGCTGGCGACGGCCAGAGCTTTCAGTGCTTCGGGCTCGCTTTCCATGCTGCCCTCAGCCGCGACCACTCCGCGCACGTAGTCTTCAAGCGGCATTGAGCGAGTGACGTTTTCGCTAACGAGGTGAACAGTGATTGTTTGAGATTTCAAATTTGAAATCTCAGATTTCTCAACCGAGAGTTGAGATCTGAGATCTGAGATCTCAGATTGGGATCTGCCATCTGAGATCTCAGAATGTGCATAAGCATCGAAGATAGGTCGCGCGACTTCCGCGGCTTCGGAGCCATGAGCTTTCGCCAGAAAAACGAGTACAGCGAGCTTTACTCTTTCCGGCGCGAACTGCGATTCCTCTTTCGCGTCGTCATTCAATTGGGACGCAAAACCAACAAACCAACCCTGCGTGCGATAGCCGTTGAGCTCGGTGGCTGTACCCGTCTTGCCAAAAACATAAATTGGTAGTGAATAGAGGCTGGCCGTTTCGGCGGTGCCATAACGAACCGCGCCGCGCATCCCTTTAAGAATCAAGCTTCGGTGGTCGTTGCTAATCATGAGGCGCGCCCGAAGTTGGGGAACAAAACCCGCCGCTGGGGCAATCCTGGGAGTAAATAGATAACCTCCGTTCACTATGGCTAAATAAGCGTTGATGAGTTGAATGGGTGTGGCCCGTAGGTAATCGCCTTCGCCGATCGCATTCTGCGAGTGCCAGTCGCCGCGCCGCAGGAGGCCTTGCCCCTCGCGATCGGCGTTAACGCCGCTGGGTTTACCAAAGCCAAATTCGTTGAGGGTGGAATTAAAGTCAGACTCCGCCAGCCGCTCGCCCACTTTGCCGAAATAGTAGTTGCATGAATAAGCAATCGCCTCCGTCGGATTCAGAGGAGGCAAGTCGCGCGGGTGAGAACAGGTGGTATGAAAATCCTCGTGGGCATACTTTTCGCGGCACGCATTGCGTGATTCTTCGTCAATCACGCCGGAGCGCAGCGCGGCCAAGGCAGTGAAAGGCTTTATGGTCGAGCCGGCCGGAAGGTTTTCTCCGAAAGCAACTGTTGGGTTGACGACGGCGCGGACGCGTCCGGTTTGCGGATCCATAATTATGACCGCACCGCGTCGATCGCCGAGGGCCAGCGTTGCCGCGCGTTGCAGACTCTGATCCAGGTTAGCCTCATAAATCGAGTCAGCCGATGAAGCTGATAAACTCGAATGCCGTGTGGCGTGGAGCACAATGGCCCAACCAAAAATCAAGACGCAGATTGTGACGGCGCCACAAACCAGCAGGCGCACGGGAGATCGAGCTACTTGTCCGGGGACCCTGCGTTGCAGGCTATCGCTTGCGATGCCTGCGCTCCCAGGATTTGCCATACCTGGTTTCAATGAAGGCTGCACCTGCATCAAGCCGCCTCATTTGCCGGCCCGGGTAACGGATTTGTCGATAATTGGGCCAGGGCACGCACAGTGATCGCCCAACCAAACAAAGTCAGGGCAAACACTACTACCAGCCGAACGATCAGCAATGACAGCTCCAGCCAGGCATGCCTCGTTTGAGTGGTTTTGAAAAGCAGAAAGTAGGGAGCGACTCCGAAGACAAGAAAGCCGGCTATGTAAATAAGGACCGACTGCGGCGCGAAAGCTCGCGCGAGATGTGTAATTGCCTTCTTCATAGCCGAGCCCAGCCCTTCATGCACAGTCGCGAGCCACAAGTGAATTGCCGCAAGCGGCAGGACGAGGCCGAAGGCCAGATAGCGAACAGTTGAAAGCAGTGCGAGTTTCCAATCGATCGGTCGCTCGGCGCGTGGCCGGTTAGCCGCCATGGCGATTCGATGAGAAACATCCGGATCGGTGTTGTTAACGCCAACTCCCCAGCTGGCTTGCGCTTTTGCCAACAGATAAGCGATGAGAACCGCCAACGCGATTAGCGGTAAACTAACCAGGATCAACTTCCAGAAACTGGCGAGCGATCTTCTTAGCAGGGAGCTGACGGTCTCTCCGTCCGTTTGGCCGGCAACCATACTTTGGAGCACGAAGAAGAGCAGCGGTGCGGCAATCGCCAGCGCAAAAGTCAGGATCACCTGCCCGACGCTGGCTTCTCGAACTGCCACAAAGAAGTAAAGAGCCGCCAGCAGCGAAGCGTAAACAATTGCGAGTAGCAGCATCGCTCGCCAGTTTGTAAACACTTTGCGCGCGGCGGTGATGATTGAGTGGAATGTTTCAGTCAGCATCAATTTGTCCTCGAAAAGAACAGCGACCAGTTTAGAAAGCGGACTTGTCCGCCCCTCGTTCACTTAGACGCAAAGCTCAGGCGGCTAAGTCCGCTTTCTAGCGGAAGATCTTGTCGCGGAATGCGCGCTTTCTCATTTCCTCTCCAGGAAATCCAGCTTCCCGCTTGCAGTGTTCGACTGCGTGGCCGGCTTGTACATTAACTCGGCGCGTGCCGGCGCAACGCGAAACTGTCCCGGCACCTGGACGCGCAGCGCATATTGCAGTGTGTTGCCGCCGTCGAAGTAGTCCAGGAAAAAGACCGTCCGGTTATCGCGAAACTCACGGGAACTGTACCAGTCGGACCAGTCGTGACCGGAGGTGTAATCGAGATTCAGATTTCCGACGCTGTCAACCTGTTCTGCGCCGGCCGGAATCGGATCTTCGATCATCAAGTGACGCGCTTTCGCGCCGTTTAGTTTGAGCCTGACGACAAGCATGTCACCCGAATGAATCTCGCCGCGCAATGGTTCGGTCACCCACTTGAGTTTGTAGCCGTCTTCGACGACCTTGAGTCGAAGATATTCGCGGGTGAGATTCAACTCCGCCGAGCCGCGGGCCGCAACGTTCTCCTCCCCAGTGTAATAATCGAGCGATGACGAAAAATAGATCATGCCCTTGCCACGCTTGACGACTCGAATTTCATTCGTTCCGGTTACCTCCCCAGCCTTGCGGTAGATGGAGAATGTTTGTGAAGCGGCTGCGGAGGAAACGTGCTGAGTAAGCACGTTTTCGCCGTTTAGGTAAACCTCCATGTCGTAATCGGGCGATAGTTCGCGACTCACTTTGAGGTAATCGATGAGTCCGAAAATCGCGAACGCCGTATCCTTCGTCGAAGACCAGTAATAACCTTTGCCACGATTCGAAACCAGCCAGCGCGCGACTCGCGGCAGCAGTGCGCTGTCAGGCTTAATGCGAGCCAGCGCTCTTAACGAGAGCGCCGTTGCTTCCGTATCGTTTGATTCAGCAAAGTCGAGCATCGCTTTGCGGTGTGACTCCCAGTGGCCGGAGAAATCATCGGCCGCGACGGTTCGCTCAATCTCAGCGGCCACCTCACGCGCCCGCTTATCGTCCCGGCGTTGTTTCAAAGTCAACGCCAGCAGCGCGCGGCCATACGGTTGCAGGTTGCCGCGCTCGCCAAAGATCTTCTCAAGGTGACGACTATCGGCGTCACCACTTTCTTCGAGCGCGTACACCATGAAGGCACGGGTTTCCAAATCGATCTGCGTTCCTGCTTCAGTCGTGCCCGAATCGAGCATCTGTTTCAACTTCTCGCGTCCACTACTAATCCGATTATCGTCCACTTGATAATCGTTCTGTTTTGCCAGTGTCAGTCCACTGACAACGTATGCGGTCATAAAGGGATCGCTCTGGTCATCTTTCCACCAGCCCCAGCCGCCGTCGTTGTGCTGGTAGGCGTAGAGCCGATCCAAACCTTTTTGCACTTTCTTCGGAAGATCGTTTGCGTTTCTTATCGACGACGTCTTCACGTCCTTCAACGCCTGCGAGACGATTACGTTGGGAAGAAAGCTCGACATCGTTTGCTCGGTGCAGCCGTACGGATAAGTGGTGAGGTAATCGAGCGCGCCAAACAATGTGCTGGCGACGGAGGGCGCGACGTCGATTCGGAAACTACGCGCACGCGCATCGGCGCTCTGTGGCAGATTCAGAGAAAAAGTCTTCTCGGCATTCTCATCGGAGAACGCCGCTGACTCATTCTTAACTTGATGAAGGCCGCGCGGCACCACTATCAAGGGCAACTCCACTGCGTCTGATTCGGTATCCGTGAGAGCTTTAGCGAGGAGCTTGATCTCGCCCACGTCTGGGGCAGAGATTTGCCAGTCAATGCGATGTTCGCCCTGTTTGCCGATCGTGACTGTCTGTTTCCCGGAATTCTGCAGTTGTGCTCCGTTAACCTCCAACGAAATCTGCGTTGGCTTATCAGCGTTTAGATAGTTGTGCACGATTCCCGACAGCGTGACCGTGTCACCCTGCGTAACAAAGCGGGGCGTCTCGAGTCGCATGATCACGTCCTTGCGCGCGACAACTTTGTATTTTGTGGCGCCAACCTTAGTGTCTGCCGTGACGCCGCGCGCGGTTGCGCGCCAGGTAGTTAAGTTGTCAGGCAGGTCAACCTTGACGGTGGCACGCCCGTCAGCGCCCGTCACCACGTCGGGCTGCCAGAAGGCGGTGTCTTTGAAGTTTTTCCTGATAGTCGGTTGCACCAGATCCCCTTCATTCTTAAAGTCGGCAAGCTGGTAGGCCGGCTTGTTCTTCGCGAGATCGATGGGTTTATCGCCCGCGAAGCCGGTGAACATGTAGCTGATTGAAAGATGCGTTTCGACGCTGTTATACCGCATGCCATAAAACTCGGTCTTGATGTTGCCCGAGTAATCGGGCGAGACGCTGTAAATGCTTTCATCGACCACGCCAAGACTGACTTCGGCCCCGGACACCGGCGCGCCATCGGCATTACGTGCCAGGATCGTATAAGACGCCGTCTCGCGGGGCTTGTACTCCTTCTTGTTCGAGATGATTTCGAGATTCAGCATCTTGTCGCGCGCGGGCACGACCAGCCGCTGATCGCTCGTATACATGTCGCCGCCTTTAACGTAAGAAACATTGAGAAATACGTTGGGCGCATAACTAGCCTGGATGGGAATGTCGAGCACGATTGATCTGCCGGGCGAGCTGACGTGCTGGACAGACATCACCGTCGTCAGTTCGGTGCTGACCAGGAGGTGAGCATTGTCAGTCGGCAGGATCGCCAAAACGTGAGCAGTCTCGCCGGGTTTGTACGACTTCTTATCGGCGACGAGCTTTATTGAATTGTAATCTTCGCTGTAGTAGGAAGAATCGGACCATGGGTATTGCCGGTCGGTAACCCAGAGATAGCCGCCAATTGAAGCCACCGGCCGGCCGTTCTCATAGATCACCGTCTTAATCGAAATGTTGCCGTCCTCAGTGGTTGTGTAGTCGTAGATGGCCTGGCCTTGCGAGTCAGTCTGTGCGTCGGCGTAAGCTATCTGGCGCTCATGCATTTCATACTCTGGATAGGAATACTCGTCATCCTCCGCCTGCTTTTCCTTTTTGGTCCAGGTGCGCTCAACGAACTGTAATTGAACTTTCGTGGAGACTGGCCGCCCTTCATAATCGGTTGTCGTTACATGGATCTTGGCGATGTCCCCTTTGTTGTAGACGTAACGATCGGGGTTGGCGTTCGCAACGATGGTGCCACGAGTGGCGACAAAGCTCGCGGCGCCTTCAATGGTCCGACGAGCCGAGTCCGTCACCTGGGCTTCGAGACGATAGCTGTAATCGAATGTGTCGGTCTCTTCTGTTTGCGGGACCTGGAACTCGACATTCATGTGGCCACGTGCGTCGAGAGTGCCCTCGCTCTCCTGCACCATGTCGTCGCCACCCCTATAGAATTGCGAATAGTCATCCTCAGTCTCCGACTCGTCACTTGTTTCGCCAGAATCGTCCATACCGATCCCCCAGGCGTAATACCGTGAGCGATAGATGTAATACTTCACTTCCGCATTGGCGACAGGCGAACCGAAGAAATAGCGCGCGTCGACAGAAAAATTGGCTTTCTGGCCGGCTTGCACAAATTTTCCCGGTGCTAAAACTGTCACCTTATATTCCGGCTTCTTATATTCCGCGACTTCGAAACTGCCGCCCGCGGTGCCGCCGCCAACTTCCGCGGCGATGCGATAGCTGCCCAGCGGCGCCGCTTCCGCAATGTCTATCTCGCCGTTGAAGGTGCCCCGAGGAGAAATCGGCAGTTCTTTGTTGAAAATGTTAGCCCCGTTTGGATCTTCAATGGTAACGTTCACAGTGTCGTCCGTGATGGCTTTGTATGCTCCGTTATCATCGACGGCGCGAACGATTCCTTTGAAACTGACTTTATGAGTTGGTCGATAAACGGGACGATCGGTGTAGATGTACCCCTTGATGTTCTCGCCGTCTTCATCTTCATAGTAACCGCCGAAATACATTGAGCCGAGATCGGAGATTGCAAAGTTGTTGCTCTGTTTGGCAAGAATCAGCAGAGACTCGGAATCAGTTTCCTCCGGCGCCGCGGCCTCCGCATCAGCCTCCACGCCACCGCCCTCATTGCCGGCGTCTGCTGCAGGCTTTTTCTTTTCGACCTTCGTTCTCAGAATGCCCTGATTGTCTGTGACGCCCGAGGCAACGGTCTTTTTCTCTTTCACGATTTCGACCTGTGCCCCCGGTCGCGGCTCACCGGTTTTGCGGTCCACCGTGTAAATGAGCAGTTCTCCGTCGCGAGTGGTCTTGTCGATCATGGTCAAGTCAGTGACCACCACTACCGTGTAAGCACGCAAATCATTCTCAACTGCTTCGATCAGGTAGACGCCCGGCGACCGTTTGCCTAACGGAATCATGCGCTGCTCATATTCGTCTTCCAGCGGCGGCAAAGGCTCGCGCCAACTACTGACGAGCAGATCGGGATTCAGCAATGGCACGCGAGCGTAGTCGGAAACATTCAGTGGCGTTCGGATTGGGTCTGCTTCCTTGCGAAATTTTTGATTAAACGTCTGGCGCGAATCGTGCTGAAGCTGTCCCCGGACGAACGTTTTGATACCTGAGTAGGCCCAACGCTTAAGACCGCGCACCTTTTCCAGAAACGATTTACGATGTGGCAATGAGGTGGCAACCTCTTCCTCTTCATGTTCTCCCATCTGATGAGGATTCTTGAGTTGGGTGAAGAACTTGCGCGGATCCTTCACCTGATAAACGCGGAAGTCCAGATGGTCGACACCCTGGTAGTCGACCCACAGGCGGGCGTTGTCGCTGGTGCCATAAGTGCGATGAGTTGACAGCGAAAAATAAGGCTTGCTCGAGGGGCGCCTTTCGGCTCCGGAATAAACTGGCTCTGTATTGGTTTCCGGCTTCAGTTTTGCGCGCGACCGGAGCGTGGCAATGGTGAGCGCGCCGGCAATGGCCACGAGATAAATTAAAGAAGTGGTCAGGGCGCGATAAGAACGAGAGTTCATTTCAAACACGGTCGCAGCCTCCTTCGGGCCAGTAAAGATCCAACCTGGGAAAGTCAGTCGAGGATTTTCAATCTAAAGTAGCCGAGGAAATTGGAATTACTTTCCGTCGGCCGCCAGCGTCTGTTTGGGTGATGATCGAGAACCGCAAGCTCAACCTTCTTTACCGTTCCTTCGTCGGTCGGCGAGGAGCCGGTGTGATAGACCACCCAGCCGCTTGAGCGGTCGGTGCTCAGCTTTGCCCGTCCGAGGAAAATCATTACGTGGTAGGGAAATTTCTGCACCCAGGGCTGGTAGAAAAAGAGAAGATCGCCCGCTTCGGCGAAACGGCGATCGCGACTAATGAATTTGGCGTTGAAGCTTTTGAGACTGCGTGCGTCGGCGAATTCCGAAAAGGTTCCGTTAGACAGATCGCCATCTTTATATGAGCCGAAACTGGTGCGGAAGAGTTTTTCGCCCAGCGGGCTCTGCTCGAGGTTGTAGCGGGCAATATCAGGTGCGATCGCCGTGAAGCCCGGGCCCATCTTTTGAAACCATACGCGATCGTGACGACGCAGGGCTTCCCGCCAGGCAAAGCGTACCAGCCCGGCGCAGTCTCTTTGCTCCGCATTCCATTGATCGCTCAAATGGTAAAACTGTACTTCGGCGATCAACGTGAACCACTGGCGAAAATTCTCGCGGTCCATAAAACTCTGCAGCTCAGCGGCGTCAGGTATGCCGTCGTTGTCCGAATCCAACGAAACGGAATGTGTTGAGGAGTTGGTCGTGGCGTGGTTGTAAAGCGCGGAGTTCTTGCTCGTATGCCTGAGGTTCGCGGAGTATTCAGTTTTCCGGTTCCTGGCCAGAGAGAAGTAAGATGCCAGGAAAACGAGAATGAAACAAAGCAGTAGCGCTACACCAAACTGTCGCCGTTTTATTAACGCGAGCATGGGGGAATTATTGGTCCTGGTTGATAACTCTACGAGGCGGCGCTTAACAGTCGGCGGCCATGTTAACACGTCCCCCTTCGCGGTCTGGCACGGATCAAGTTACTGTGGCTATCCACAGTGGACATGGCCTCGTAGCCTGGCAGTTCCGACGGCCACGCCTGGCCACTCGCTTATTACGTCTCCCGTTTCGAGAGGGCACTTGTGCCCCACCGGGCGGACAAGTCCGCTCTCTAAACGGCCGGGAAAAAACGATCAGGGCAGACTGAAAAACAACTGCCGTTTTGAGAGAGCACAGGCGCGGTAGCGACCGCCAAAACCCCCGGAAAAAGACTGTTGCAAAAACCGACAGGCGCGGTTAGATTGTTTGTAGACAATCAAAACCTCAGGCAGGGTCGCCGCGTGGGTTGGATGTATCGCTGCCTCAATAAACTCTCTTTGGAGGTAAGGAAGTGCCGACTGGAACATGTCCCGAGTGTGATGCTGATGTCCATGTGGATACGGACACTGATAAAGGCGAAAGCGTTTCCTGTGAGGAATGCGGTACCGAACTTGAAGTAGTCGGACTCGATCCGGTAGAGCTGGACATCGTGGAAGAAGAAGACCTGGACGACGACGAGGACGAAGACGAATTCTGAAAGAATATTAGGCAGTAAGCAGAATGCAGTAGGCAGAAACCAGCTTCCTCAATCGGGATTAGTTTTCTGCCTACTGCATTCTGCTTACTGCCTAATGTTTTTCCCGTCCGCCTGAAAACCCGGACGACTTTGCCGCAGAGTTAACCCGCCAGGGCCATCAACTCTAATATTGTGAAACTGGCCATCACGGCGCTTCTGCTCCGGCGGATAAAAAGCCAGCACGTACGCCGAAGTAACCTCCTCAGCCAGCGCGCGAAATAACGCATCGTAGTTATTCTCGTCTGCGTAGACGCTTCTGCCGCCCGTTAAGTCGGCCAGTCCACTCACATCCAAAGGCGTCGGCAGAGGAGTTTGCGTTGAGGCAGGCAACATTCGTGAATAAGACGGCAGAGTCACCACGTATATGCTGGCGTCGGCGGCATTCGCTCGCTCGATGACTGTGCGTGCTGACACCGTGTCGCCAACAGGAAAACCATCAGTCACGACCAGCACCGCGCGTTTCATCAGACGCCGTTCGCGTGTGCGCGGAGCATGACGCACAAGCAGGCGAATGGCGTCGTCAACGGCATCGTAAGTGTGGGTTGAGAGTCCATTTGGCTCGCGCGCTATACGTTCAAAGGCGCGATCGAGTTTGTCTGCCGCGGAGGTAAACTTCTGCTGAACCTTTACGTTCATACCGAAAGACATGACAGCGTACAGAGCAGGATGGTCGGCAAGCTTCGCCGAGAATGCGCTCAGCGCGCTTCTTAGACGCTCCATCTCCTCTGCCGTCATGCTTCCCGAAATGTCGAGTGCAAACACCACCGCTAAGGGACGAGGCTCACCGCTGCGTCGCTCGACCTGAAAAAACGAAAGCGGCTGCTCGATACCATCTACGTACAGCTTGAAATCTTCCTGCCTGAGACTTCGTATCGGACGGCCTTCAATATCATTGGCGACAACGTCCAGAGAAACCAGATCAGTATCGATCTTCACGACATCGTCGGGCTCTTGCTCACTTCTCGGGAACACCTGCCGGGGGCGCTGTGCTTTGGGATTGGATTCCTGGGCCAGGCTCGACGGTAAAGTCGTCCCACCAAAAAGAGAGATGATAGTCAGGAAACCCATCAGTTTACTGGAGTACCGAATCTTAATCATTTGAAACTTATTACGGTCAGGGGAGAAGATTGCTCACGCGAATTATACCGAGCTAGCTTCAGGGTAGCCAACTTTATTCATCAACAATCAGACCCCGGAGCGGTAGCGACGGTTAAGAGTTCCGAGTTCCGAGTTCCGAGTTTCGGTTTCCGAGTTTTATATTGAGGAACTTGGCGCAACAGAGCGTTTAACTCGGAACTCGAAACTCGGAACTCGAAACTCTTACCCGGTCGCTACCAATCCCGGTTCTGATGCGCAGGCAACAAGTGATGGACTTCTGAGCATCCCTTACCAGGCCTTGGTTCTGTCAGCAGGTTGCAACGGTGGTATCATATAAGAAATGAAGCACATTAAGTCACTTTCCTTGTTCCTATGCGCGATCTTACTGACCGGAAGCACGTTTGCACAGGACCGCTCTACCGGCGGCATTAAGGGCAAAGTCAAAGTTGAGACTGGCACGCCAGGCGGAGTTTCAGTCATAGTCAGACAAGGGGAACGCGAAGTGGTCCGCGGTGTAACTAACAAGAACGGAGAATTTACTATCTCGCATCTGGCGCCCGGCCGCTACGGCGTAACGCTTCGCAAGCCGGGACTCAGCATCGGGTCGATTGAAGACATCGAAGTCAAAGCCGGAAAAACCCGCTCACTAGGCGACCGCTTGGTACTCTCCATCGACGAAGGATCCATTGCCTTTATCAGGGGTAGTATCTTTAACCAGAACGATCGCAGCGTACCGAATGTTCGTATTGAGCTGGCGAAGATTGAAGATGATGGGACAGTGAGAAAGATAGACGGCCGCATCACCAACGAAATCGGGGCCTTCGTATTTCGTCTCTCACCTGACCCAGCTAAATATCGCATCACAGCAAAACCCAATGTTGGCGACCCAGTTACTAAGGATATCGAGATTGACGGTGCTGCTGTATACCGCATAGCCCTTTCCCTCAAGCCTCCAGTGAAATAACACGAAACCGGTTAAGTCTCGTTTGAGTTCAGATTTAGGTTTCCGTTTTTAGCGACGGCAAGCTAAAGCTTGGACTCTGAACTCCAGGACTGTTTTATATTTGGATGAAGGTTTGCAGTTGCTATAGGATGAGACATCTTGAGCCATGGAAGAGCGTGAAGAATTCCTTACTGCTCGCCAGCTTGCCAAGGTCTTGCAAGTTAGCGAGTCAACGGTGCGACGGCTTGCTCGCAAGCGGCGCATCCCGTCTGTTCGGGTCACACCACATATCATTCGTTTCCATCTCGACGCCGTGCGTGAAGCGCTGGATGTCCCGCGACATCGAATTCGTCACGGAGAATTCACCGAACCGGTTGACGATGCGCAGTTGTCGTTTGACGATCTGACGGCCTTAAGTTGAGTCAAGCTAATAGCAAACAGCAATCAGCGTTTCGTGGGAATTTACTCCAACCGGGTCGTTATTTTTGAAATTGACGCGGGTTGAATTCCACCCACTTGCTGTTCTGTTTCAGGTAGATTCGAGGTTGGCGAATAGGAAATTTCCGAGCAAACGTGGGATTCGCTTTTAGAAATCGCTGAATTGTTGCGCCATCGCCCGTAGCCACGCGCCACTTGCCGTCTTCGCGCACCAGATACTGTTGCACCGCTATCTTACCTTCAGCCTTGAGTGGTTGAGTGAGTCGCCCGTAAAGCTCAGTATCCGCCACGGCAACATTGCCCGATACGCGCACAGATCCGATATTGATACGATCCAGCACGTAGCGATCCTGGGCCCGCTTCAATGCGTTTACGAAACGCTCGCGCGACATGCGGTTCCGCGTTGAGGAGGGCAGAGACTCGTAGATCGTGGCGTAATCCCGCGACTGTAGCTGCTGAAACACCTGTTGCACGACTCCACGCACGTCAGTTTCTTCCGAGGCCCGAGCCACGCCCGTAGAAAGCCATAGCGTTCCGACTATCAGTAAGGCAATCGCCGGCATTTTAAACCCACTTGTCTTATTCATCTTCTGCATCTTCACAACTTTCTTCTTCACCTTTAACACTGCTTTCCTGAAGGTTTGCCGCCGCAATGATTTCTTTCATCTGGGCGCGGTAGTTGAGAAACCATGCCACCAGGCCGAGCACAGCTATCACAAAAGCTACATCGAAATTCCGTCGCAAGAGGAAAAACGCCGCGACCATAATGCAAACACCAGCCAAAATCATCCAAAAAAGTTTCACGGGCACTACGCAGCACTCATTTAATGTTCACCGGAATCGCAAGTTCAAGCGTCCCCGGAGCGTAACAAACCTGTTCGTCGCACGCTTGGATGCGCAACCTGGCGGAAATGGATCGTTCCCCGGGTTTCGCTGAGTTCTCAGCTTTAAGTGTCGCCTTCAATTCAGTCTCGCCTTCGTAAACCCGGAGCGGTTTTTCAGCGAAGGCAAACTTCTTGCTGAGCGCTCGCGGATAAGTAACAAAGCCAACTGAAACCCCAGCAGCGGGTGAAATCTCCAGCTCGGTTGCTTTCAAATAAGGATAGGTTGGCGGGTTGGCGTTGACGTGGTAGCCGCTTTGGATTCTGATTCGAACAGCTGCTTCAACAGATCCGCCGGCCGGAATCTCGACAGGTTGTGCGTCAGCCTTTACTACCGATTCCGATGTGATCCTTTGAGCCGTGGGAGATTCAGTGGACGCCGATTCAATAGCCGAATTCGGGACCGGTTTAGAACAAGCCGTGGTGACGAACAAAAGCAGCAAGCAGGCGATAGTGATGTGAGTAGATCGAGTCATCTTTTGTCGGGGTCATTCTGGCTGTGAATCTGAAACGGCATCGGGTTTTGGCCCGGGATCAAATTGCATTTTCCTGGTTCGACGTAAGAAGTAGCGCGTGTTTAACCGGCCGCCTCTTTCTGCGTTTCCGGTTTCTTGATGCCAAACTTTTCCAGGCGATACTGCAAGGTGCGAAAGGTCAGACCGAGCAGCTTGGCGGATTTCGTGATGTTGTAGTCGGTCTGTTCCATCGCCTGCATGATTAGATCGCGTTCGACGTCTTCAAAACTGATGCCTTCCGGCGGTAGCTTAAACGCGCCTTCGGAGACGGGACGAGATTCCTGGCGCACTTCGAGCGGCAAATCTTCGATAGTTATCTGGTCGCCCTCGCAAAGAAGTATCGCTCGTTCGATGGCTGATTCGAGCTGGCGCACGTTGCCGGGCCAACTGTAGTCAACCATTAACTTGCGCGTTTCCGAAGTAAGCCCGCGCACCAGGCGCGATGTGTTGCGAGTGTGCTTCTTCACGAAGTAGTCGATAAGAACTGGAATATCTTCGCGCCGTTCCCGCAGAGGCGGAACGTCAACCGAGAGCACATTGATGCGGTAGTAGAGGTCATCGCGAAAGCGGCCGTCAGAAACCATGGCTCGGAGATCGCGGTTCGTAGCGGCGATTACGCGCACATCAACATTAATCTCGTGGGTGCCACCCACTCGACGAATCTTCCGCTCCTGCAAAGCGCGCAGGAGCTTGGCCTGCATGGCAACGTCAAGCTCGGCAATCTCGTCGAGGAATAGTGTGCCTCGATCCGCGATTTCAAAGAGTCCCTTCTTCTCTGCGTGCGCTCCGGTGAAGGAGCCCTTTTCATGACCGAAAAGCTCAGATTCGAGCAGGTTTTCGTTTATCGCGGCGCAGTTAACTGCCTGAAACATGTCTTGTGCGCGCGGCGACTGGTTGTGAATAGCACGTGCGATCAACTCCTTGCCGGTGCCGGATTCGCCACGAACCAGCACGGTCGAATTCGAGCGCGCCACCTTAAGAATCATCCGCTTGACCGACTCCATATTGGGTGAAGCCGAAACAATTTCCGTGTCGAGCTCGTCCAGCCGCTTCAATGCGCGATTAATTGTTTCCAGTAGAGCCGTCTTGTCATATGGCTTTTCGAGATAATCAAAGGCGCCGCGGCGCAAGGCTTCTTTAGCCGACTCAATCGACCCATGTGCCGTGAGAAGAATGACGATTATCGAGGAATCGAGACCGAGCAAATGTTGCAGTAGTTCAATCCCGTTCATGCCGGTCATTTTCAGGTCGCTTAAGGCGAGATCAAATCTGCGGTCTTTGGCAAACTTGATCGCAGCTTCGCCGGATGAGGCGGTGGTTACGTCATAACCTTCTCCGGAGAGAATCATCTCCAGGATTTCACGTTGCGATTTTTCGTCGTCAACTACCAGTATGCTTTTGCGCGCCATGTTGTTGAGGGATGAAGGATGAAGGACGAAGGATGAAATGACAACCGAACGATCGGAGTCTTTTTCATCCTTCCGCCTTCACCCTTCCGCCTTTTCTCCCCTTCCTCCTTCTCGTTCCGTCGGCAGGATAATCGTAAACGTTGTGCCGCTCCCTTGTTTTGAACTAACGCTGATAGAGCCGCCATGATCATCGATTGCTTTTTTGACAATGGCAAGTCCGAGGCCGGTGCCCGTCTCTTTCGTTGAATAATAAGGCTCGAATATTTTGGCAATGTCCTCGGCAGCGATTCCTCTGCCGCTGTCTGTAATCTCAACCCGTACTCTGTTGGCGGCCTCAGCCGACAGCCTAATCCCAACGCTGCCGCCTCCGCCATCTATTGCCTCGAGGCTATTGATTAGAAGATTTGTGAAAACAGATCGCAAGGAATCCTTATCGGCGACAACCAGAGGCACCTTGCCCTGCTCCTCCAGACTCGTCTCAATGCCACTCTCCAGGGCCTGACCATTAATCACTCGCAAGGCGTCTTCCGCCTGCACGCGAAGATCAAGCGGCTCGAGCTCGAGTGCCGAGGGCCTCGAGTATTTTAGGAAATCGGTGATGTGGCGATTGATTCGTTGCACTTCCGACTTGAGTTGATCCGCCAGGCGTTCGAAAGTTTCGCGCTTGGCAGGGTCCTCTGGCGCGAAGGACGAGCGAAGGTGATCCAAAGTGAGATTGATGTAGTTTAGCGGGTTGCGTATTTCGTGGGCGATAGCGGCAGCCAGCCGTCCAACCACAGCAGCCTTTTCAACCTGATGGAGTTGCAACTCCAGTTCGCGCAAGCGTCCAACTCTTGCGATCATGTCATTGAATGCCGCAGACAGCGCGCCTATTTCATCGCGCCGGTCGGTGGGAACTCGAACCTCGAAGTCGCCGGTAGCGACGCGACGCGCTGCAACCGATAAGTCTTTGATTGGCCGGGTAAACCGCCAGACAAACAATCCTGTGACCAGAGTGGTCCCGAGCAAGAGTGTCAACGTATAAAAGGCAGAGCGAGAAGTTTGGCGCTCGAGAATATCCTGCACCGTGTTTGCCGAGCCCAGGACGACGATTACATACCAACGTCCTTCCTGGGTTTCCACGGGAAAATAGAATGCTCCCGGTTCTCCGGCTTGCGGAGCGCGCGACCCGTTCAACCACGCAGGTAGTTGCTGACTTTCGTCCGTTAGTTCAACGGCGTTGCGCAGGGGAGGCAAAGGGACAGCAGTGATTTTCGTATAACGAGGGCTCTTGTCAGGGTTCTGACCCGGCGCGTAGTCCTTACTAAGACTGTCCCGAACGTCTCCATTGCTATCTACCACAAGCACGTTACGGACGCGCCCATTACGTTCATCCAGAAGTGGTTGGCGTACATTGCTCTTAATTTGATCGAGATACTTATTACTCGAAATACTATTCACGCCCAGTGCGACCCCCGCCATTATGGCTTGCTCCTGCTCAACCAGCATGTGGGCGTTCTGTCGAACCGAACGCAGGTTGACGTAATACTGGACACCGAGCGTTAGTCCCAAAAGCACCACCAGCAGCAGCACTAGTCGCGCGCGAAAGCTGTTAATGAGCTGGCGTATCCTCATGGCAATTTGACCGCGTCTTTCCTTGGGAACGTTGTCATTATTGAACCTTTCCTTCCATTAACAGAGCACAATGCAGGGCTCGTTGTCACAAGTTGTGTACAAAAGATCACTTTTGTGTTGCCGACGACGATTTCAGATGTTATAGTTGCCCCCGGTCTCGAATCAATGTCCCCAGGGACCGCCAGATTGGGAATTCTCCCGCCTCAACGTAGCAGGGCCGAAGGTCCATAACAAACTAGGAGTGTTATGAGAGCATTTGAATACTCTCAGGGCTACCAAGGTTAGCTTTTGCATTCAAGAACAGGCACTTCGCGAAAGCCTCTTCTATTGCGTTACGCGGCGCAGAATTTGTCGGCGAGGCTCACGCGGAGTGAGCAAACAACCCCTTAGAAAGGTACTAACCCCTGATGACTTTGACGAATCGCCATTCCCGCACGTTTTTATTCGCATTCATACTTATTGCTCTTCTTATTCTCCTTTCTCAAACTGTAGACGCCGCCAAGAAGCGCCACGATAACAATCGCGGGAAGACCTCCCGCCGCGGAGCAGTGCGCGCTGAAAAAGGAAGAAAACTTTCGGCTAGAGAACGTCGCTCGGCGAATCGTCGTGAGCGCCTTTCCGCACGAGATTCCCGGCACGGCAGCAAGTCTCGTTTGTCACGAAGAGAATTGAGGCGCCAGAGCGCCAGGGAACAAAGTGCATCGCTAAAGGCGCTGGCGCGAAGATTGGGCCGGCCGCTGACTAAACGCGAGGCCCGACGTCTCCAGTCGCAACGCCGGCGCGAAATTCTCGAAGCCAGGCGCCGCGCCGAGGCCGCTCGCCGGGCTGCCATTGCTCGCCAGCGAGCGCTCGACAAAGCTCTTCGCGACGAAGTCCAGGGCATGATCGCGAGAGACAATACTGCCGGTGAAGACCCGCAGGTTCGTCGGGTAGCAATCAACGCGCTGGGCAACCACGCTGGAACAGTTGTGGTGATGGATCCAATGACTGGAAAGGTCTATTCCATAGTCAACCAGGAGTGGGCAGTGCGACGAGGCTTCAAACCTTGCTCAACGATTAAGCTGGTCACGGGTGTGGCCGGTCTTCAAGAGAACGTTATTCCGCCCGCTGAGTTAACCCTGGCGTCTGATCGTGGTCATATGGATCTCACCTCAGCCCTTGCTCGCTCTGACAACGGATATTTTGAACGCGTGGGCAGCGGTCTTGGCTTTGACAAAATGATCCACTACGCGCGCGAAATGGGTTTAGGTGAAAAAACCGGGGCGAATGTTCCTTTCGAATTTCAGGGACGCTTGCCGGAGATGGCACCTGGATTTACTCTTCGCCGGATGTTTTCCTACGCAGATGGGTTCGAGGTCACGGCGTTGCAATTGGGTAATCTCGTTTCCGCGATGGCCAACGGCGGAAAGTTGCTTGTGCCGCAGATTCCAAATAGTGCGGATGGTGTAAAGTTCAAGCCTAAGGTACGCCGCAATTTAGACATCGACGGTAATGTCTTGCAGCGGATGATCCCGGGAATGATCGGCGCAGTCAATTACGGCTCCGGAAGGAAGGCCTACGATCCGCTGCAGACAGTGGCGGGAAAGACTGGAACCTGTAACGGAGGCGGAGGAAGCTGGGTAGGCCTGTTCACTTCTTATGCACCCCTGGCCAATCCAAGACTGGCAGTAGTGGTGATCACTCGCGGCACTGACGCTCATCGTCATCTGCCTGCTGCAGTGGCCGGTCAAATCTATCGCGATCTGCATCAACGCTTCGGCACTCCCACCAACCTGCAGATTGCCCCGACACTTGACGACGAGGAAAAGGAGATTGGCACCGGAGAAGGTGAGGACATGATCGCTGATCAGAATGGCACGGATGCCGCGGGTGCTACCGATTCATCCGCCACCGCCACCGCTCCCCAAACTCATAAACTTCTACCCGAGACATTACCTGGCACGGTCAAGCGAGTGATAATGCCCATCAACTCCCAGACTGAGAAGGCCGCGACACAGAGGTCTTCCGCGCCGGCGACTTCCGTGAAGGCACCCACACAGGCTGACACCAGACCGCGGCGAACTCAGGAAATACAGCCATAATTTGCAAGGGAGTTGTAATCCCTGGGAAACCAATCTGCGCCGGAGCCTCGTAAACTGTAACGAGATCCGGCGCAGATTCTTTTGGGGGAACTTTTTCTCTCACTTGTGGAGCGTTCTTGCTTGACAGGATTGTGAGAGTTGCAGGAATATTGCGGGCGTTCTTTTTGGCGTGATTTCAACTGGACAAAACTGTGGTTCTCTCCTAGCCGCCGCAGAACGGCACCGCAGATCGGCAACTGGTCTTTGTAAGTCCGCATCTTAGTGTGTCGCCTATTGCGACGCCGGCAAGCCAAAGTTGGCCCCCGCAAGGAATAGTTATAAGGGAGAACTTGGAGGTTCTGAACAAACTAATGAAAAAGATTATTCGGATATTGGCAATTTACGCGACCCTGGGGCTGATGGCACCGTTCGCACAGGTTACTCAACTTCAGGCGCAAACGCCTACACCATCGCCAGCCGCAGCGCAAGGCCAGTGCACCGATGAAAGCAAAGCTGCCTGGTATGCCGACTTCACTAAATATCGGACCACGGAACCACCGAAAGCTTATGACGCAGCCAAGAAGTATTTAGGAGCGTGCTCGACAGAGGAAGGCCCAATACCCTCCTATCTTAAAAAGTGGGTTATTGCTTACGATAAGGAAAATCGTAAGATCAGGCTAACGAACCTTTTTGTTGACCAGAGAAAATATGCCGAGGCCTTAGCTCTTGCCAAAGAAATCCTGGCAGACGAGCCGGATAATATTGCAGCTCTTATAGCTCTCGGCTATGGCGGTTATGTCCTGGCTGTAACTACAAAGAACGAATCCGGGAATGCCGAAGCGATTAATTACGCGAAGAAGGCGATTCAAGCTATTGAGTCGGGCAAAGCACCTGAGAACTGGGCTCCGTTCAAATCGAAGGACGACGCGCTAGGTTACCTTTACTATTCGGTAGGGTACCTTGAGCGCACCAGCAATCCTACTGAAGCACTCACTTACTTTATCAAGGCAGCGCAGTTCGACAGTGAGATCAAAAAGAATCCGCAGACCTATGTTTTCATTGCCGCGGCCTATGAAAACGAGTATGCCAAGCAATCGGCCGACTATCAGAAGAATTTCTCGGGCAAGGATGAAACTCCGGAAAGCAAGCTCGCAGTAGCGAATATCAACCAGCTTGTAGACCGAATCATCGACGCGCTTGCTCGGGCTGTCGCCGTCGCGGGTACCGATGCCGCTGCGCAGCAGTTAAAGGCTCAATGGCTCACGCGACTGACGGAACTTTATAAGTTTCGCCACGACAAGTCGGAAGCCGGTCTGAACGAGCTGATCGCCAGCGTAATGTCGAAGCCATTGCCTCCGGTGCCGACGCCGATTACGACGCTGCCGGCCACTCCCGCAACGACAACCACGCCGGCGACTGGAAGCATGAGTAATAGCGGGTCAACTGCCGCGCCAGGAGCAGCGGTGCCTGCGCCGGACAAAACCCCGGCTCCCGCGGCGGCATCCACGGCGACGACCACTAGCCCGAAGGCTCCAGTTAAACCGAAAACGCGAAACAATCATCGACGTAACTAAAACTAAACCAGCTCTTAAGGGCTCTTCATTTCACAGCCGGAAGCTTTGTCACTTGAGTTCGACGACGCTTCCGGCTTTGTTACAAGTAAACTTATCTTGAAGAAAAAGGGAATTACACTTCCGGATCTTGATCTTCTGGAAACCACCCTCGCGTACAAGTTTCAAAATCGTGCCTTGCTCGAGCGGGCGGTCACGCACCGCTCATGGGCCCACGAACAGGTGGCGCCGGGAGCGGAAGATCAGGCGCGCCAGCTTCATAACGAAGCCCTGGAATTCCTCGGTGATTCCGTGTTGGGCCTGGTTGTAGCTGACTACCTTTGCAAGGCCTATCCGGCCGGTACCGAAGGTGAACTCTCTCGTATGAAGCATCGGTTGGTTAGCGCCCCGACGTTGGCGGAAGCTTCGCTGCGCTTAAACCTGGGCGACTTTCTACGCTTCGGGCGCGGAGAAGAGAAGAGTGGAGGCCGGCGGAAGGATGCGTTGTTGGCTGACGTGTTGGAGGCGCTGGCCGGTGCGATGTTTGTCGATGGCGGGCTGTCCGCGGCCACTGCGTTTGTACAGCATGCGCTCGGCGAAGAGTTACAGAAGGTCACTCCAAGTGCAGCGGCGGAAGCTGACTACAAAACGATGCTCCAGGAAAAACTCCAGGCAGAGCGACGGCCGGCGCCAAAATATTCTGTAGTCGAGGCAGTTGGGCCGCCACATCGCCGCACCTTCCATGTTGAAGTGAGTTGGGACAACGGCAGCGTGCGGGCACAAGGGCGATCAAAAAAGACAGCGGAAGCGGCTGCGGCCAAAGAGGCCCTCGCTTTCATTAGGACGGGGCAGGAGGCGTGACACTGGCCACCACAGCTTTGCAAAGCTGGCTTTGTTCCGGGTTCAGACGGCACCCTGGTCGCTGCCACTATCGCACCGGGGCTGATCAGCTGGGGACAACGGTCTGCTCCGGGTTCTGTCAAACAACTGAACTTGACCGTGGCAACGAAGGTATCTAGGATGATTTGAAGATGATAAGCAATCCCAGCGGACCAACTTCAACCAGCGTCTCGGAAACAAAAGTGGAACCGAAGACGTCTGCCTTTTCCCGAGTCTTTAATCGCAACGGACACGACGGGTCCTCGGAGCCGGAGACAAAACCAAAGGGTCCGCCAAAGTCCGTTTGGCGTGAGTATTTTGAGTCGGCTGTGGTTACCGTAATCATGGCCCTGTTTGGCATGACCTTCATCGTCCAGGCCGTGAAGGTGCCGACGGGTTCGATGCAGAATACGATCATGATTGGGGATCATCTTTTAGTTAACAAATTCATTTTCGCCCCTGGCGCGTCTGCACCCTTTTTGCCACAGCGCGAGATCAAGCGTGGCGATATTATAGTTTTCAAGTATCCAGGCAATCCTTATAACCCCAGGAGTGACGATCGGCCCGACAATAAGCCAATAACAACCAACTACGTTAAGCGAGTTATTGGGCTGCCCGGCGATCGCATCAGGATTGAGGGCCGTAATGTCATCGTCAATGGGCATCCTTTACCGGAGCACCAAATCGAGGCCGAAGATAAGGGTGACAACAAGTCTCCGCTTGACCCTAAAAACGATCCTCCCCGTGCGCCGGGCGAAAGTTACAACGTCTACTACCACCCCGGCTCGGGCGCTGAACAAAGTAGTGAAGACTATGATGCCTTCAGGAAAGAAGGGAACGGACATGAACTGGTTGTGCCCCAGAATAAGTACTTTGTAATGGGTGATAATCGTGAAAATAGCGAAGACAGCCGCTACTGGGGCTTTGTACCGCGCGATCTGGTGATTGGCCGGGCAATGTTTGTCTACTGGTCATACGACGAAAGTGCTGAGCACAGTGATGGCCCGTTTCCCTTCAACGTCATTTCGGATTTCATCAATAACACTCGTTGGACCCGTACCGGCACGCTGGTAAAGTGATTCGTCCTGCACGTGCTGTTGCTCGCGAACAACCTGGTCACTAAGACTCCCGGTTCGACAGGAATTCCCCACTTGACCCTCTTGCAGAGGGCGTATTGTCTCAATCCGCGACGTGCTAGAATCCGGCCACTTCGGAAGTGAGTCGTTCTTCAATGCAGTCAAGAGGGTTTTTGTTTTGAACTGGAAAGCTGTTGCCGGCTGGCTCGTCCTGCTTTCATTTATTCTGCTCCCGATGCCGTGGCCTGTGAACGCGCAAAAGAAGCAAGTTGCCGCGAAAACTGCAACCGCAAAACCAAATACGGATCAGTCCAGGATTAATCAGAAAAAGTCGTCTCAGAAAAAGGCTGTGGGGCGGTCTGCGAATGAGCTGGCAAAACTCCGAGAGGAATTCATTGAGGCCACTAATGATTACAAAGCCAGTCTGGAAAAGTTGCGGGCCAGCTACGAAAAGAGTCTTGCCAAATCGGAGGCTGAACTAACTAAATCAAGCGAACTGTTCGCCGCAGGTTTGATCTCAAGGAAGGAGTTGGAAGCGGCCGAGGTCGCGGTTGCGCAAGAGAAAGATAGGGTGGCCGAAGTAAATCGACGGATGGCTACCGCCGATTCGCAGATTGCCGATACGCTGCTTGAGGCGGAAGCTGAAACAAAGCTGGCGAGGAGCAAGCCTTTGCCGAAGGGTGGCATGATAAGAACTGCTTCCCTCATTCGCTACAATGGGAGCGCCGTCTGGGCTTTGTCAGATGCCTGGAAAGTGCAGCGTTTCTTCCTTGACGCATTTAAGAAGCCACTGCCCATCGCTGTTTTTGGCCAAGGCTCCATACACGATCGCTGGCACTTGGATCATCACAACGCAATGGATGTGTCTCTTCATCCTGATGGCCCGGAAGGACAGGCGTTGCTGGGCTTCCTGCGTGCCAACGGCATTCCTTTTCTGGCTTTTCGGGAAGCGATTCCAGGCACGGCCACCGGACCGCACATTCACGTCGGACGTCCCTCGCACAGATATTAGGAGGGAACCAGATGTCCTAATTTGTAACGCAAACTGTTAGTTTGCGGTGATTGAATGGCATTCAACGAGCGCGCAAGCTAACAGCTTAAGTTACAAAAAAACAATTTAGGACACTACTGGGAACCAGACCTGATTGACAGGATTGACAGGACAGGCAGTCAGAGCGAACGCGCGAACTGAGTATCTTGTTAATCTGTAAATCGTGTCCAGTTTTCGCTTGACCGGGGACAGTGACAACCGGAGAACCAGTGTCTAAGCAAACAATCGCAACCATTTTCGTAATCGCACTCTTGGCTTTCGCTGCAGTCTCGACAACCGCACAGGTGAACCAGTCTAAGTCACTGGATATTTCGCTAACTCCATCCCAGGCGTCGCATTTCGCAGGCCTGGCACTGAAGTGTGTTGCCAGGGAATACCCAAATAAGCCAGAGCATGTATTGAATGATGCCGGCGACGTTCAAAGTCCGAAAGCGCTGCACCCCGCTTTCTATGGCTGCTACGATTGGCACTCATCCGTTCATGGCCACTGGATGCTGGTGCGTCTGCTCAGAATGTTTCCCAACCTCCCGGAAGCGGAAGATATCCGTAAGGTCCTTGGCGCGAACTTGAGCGAAGAAAATATTCGGGTGGAGGTTGCTTACCTCAGAGAGAAGAACCGTCAGTCGTTTGAGCGAACCTACGGTTGGGCATGGCTGCTAAAACTTGCCGAAGAACTTTCCCGGTCCAATACAGCCGAAGCGAAGGTCTGGTCCCGCAATTTGCAACCCCTCGTAGACGCGCTGGTTAGTTCGTACATTCTTTTTCTGCCTAAACAAACTTATCCGATTCGCACGGGCGTCCATCCCAACACCGCTTTCGGCCTGGCTTTCGCGTATGACTATGCAAAGACTGCAGGTAACGAAAAACTTGCGAGCCTGATTGCGGAGCGGGGCCGCACATATTTTGCAAAAGACACGAAGTACCCAGGCGCGTGGGAGCCGGGTGGCGAAGACTTCTTCTCACCGGCGCTACTGGAAGCCGATCTTATGCGGCGTGTGATGAGCGCGGCAGAGTTTCGCACCTGGTTTCACCGTTTTCTGCCTCAAGTCGCGGCGGGTGCCCCAAAGACATTATTTCATCCGGCAACCGTAACGGACCGCAGCGATCCCAAACTCGTCCATTTGGACGGACTCAATCTCAGCCGCGCCTGGTGTATGCGCAGCATTGCCAATGCATTGTCGGCGAAAGATCCGGCGCGAAAGGCCCTGGCAAACTCCGCGCGACTGCACGCGAGCGACGCCCTGGCTCATGTGGCCAGCGGCGATTACGCGGGTGAACATTGGTTAGCCTCGTTCGCTATTTATTTGCTGTCGACGCCGGAGCCGTGAATCACTACAGAACCGGGAGCGGTAGCGACCGGATGCTGGATTCAACCTGGCAAGCGGAGCTTATGTCGCCGGGTTTGTAAAGAACGCGCTGACGTGAATGGCATTATCCGGTCGCTATGGCTCCCGGATCGGTATCGAGCGAGTAGCGACCGGATGCTGGATTCAACCTGGCAAGCGGAGCTTATGTCGCCGGGGTTGTAAAGAACGCGCTGACGTGAATGGCATTATCCGGTCGCTACGGCTCCCGGTTCTGTATCGAGCGAGTGCCGAGGCTTGCAGGGAATCGACGGTTTACGATTAAATTAACGCCATGCTGAGAATAATTATCTCGGTGTGTGCCGCGGCTGCCATTTGTTTTGGCTGCTCAAAAAATTCCGGCACCGTCGGACCATCTAGCTCGGCCGCGCAATCTACCGGCTCTTCAGCGCGGTTGCAGAATACCGCTGGTGAATTGCGTTATCAGGTTCCTGAAGGTTGGACAACGGAGAAGCCGACTTCCGACATGCGTGTCGCGCAATACAAATTGCCAAGGGCCGAAGGGGACGCCGAAGACGCGCTTCTCATCATTTACTATTTCGGACAGGGACAAGGCGGTTCCGCACAAGCTAACATCGACCGCTGGATCAATCAGATAAAGCAGCCTGACGGACAGCCCTCCCAGGACAGGGCGAAGACCGATACGCTGACTGTTAATGGACTGCAGGTTAATACAGTCGACGTGACGGGTAATTACTCCGGAGGAATGTCGCCGGACAGTGCCCCGGTAAATAACACATCGATTTACCGTCTGCGCGCCGCCGTCATCGACACGCCAAAAGGCTCCTACTTCGTGAAACTGACCGGCCCTGAAAAGACCGTTAACCATTGGGATCAGGCTTACACTGATTACCTCAAATCCTTCCAGTTCAAGTAATTCCTCCCTCCGGTTGCCGTCCGGCAGATTTCGCTTGACACTATTTAGCAAAATAGCTAAATTATCAATATATGAAATCAGTCTCCAGAGTTTTCAAGGCGCTGGCTGACCCCACCAGACGCCAGATCCTGCAGGAGCTCAAGGAAGGTGAGCTCTCTGCCGGTGAAATCACCGCCAAGTTTCCTATCTCCGGCCCTTCGATTTCACGACATCTTTCCATCTTGAAGGGCGCTGATCTGGTCGCTGAACGCCGCGAGGGCAACAGAATTGTTTACCAGCTCGAGCCTGAGCAAGTTGCAGGAGTGGTCGGCGACTTCCTGAGTGCCGTCTGTCCGACACAGGTTTTGCGAAGCCGTAAACGCAAAAGGAGCAAGCGATGAAGATAGCAATTACGGGTGGTACCGGGTTTATCGGGCGCCATCTTGCGCAACGCCTCGCGGCCGAGGGAGTTGAAGTGGTTCTCCTTGCTCGAAGCGATCGCGGAGAATTCAATGGCCGAGGGATGACGCTGGTCGCGAGCGATCTTTCCGACCCCGCTGTCTTGCGGAAGGCGTTCGCAGATTGCGATATGGTCGCGCACTGTGCCGGGATCAATCGTGAAATCGGACAACAGACTTACCATCGGGTGCATATTGAAGGGACCAGGAATGTGATTGACGCGGCGAGCCGGCAGCGAGTTAAGAAGATCGTATTGATGAGTTTTCTACGCGCGCGTCCAAACTGCGGGTCGGCCTATCACGAATCAAAGTGGGCGGCCGAGGAATTAATAAGAGCTTCAGGACTCGACTATACGATCATTCGAGCAAGCATGGTTTACGGTCGCGGCGATCATATGCTCGACCACTTGAGCCATGCCTTGCATACCTTTCCGTTGTTTGCCATGGTCGGCCTAAAGGAAAAGGGAATTCGCCCGCTCGCTATTGACGACCTGGTCGATGTGCTGCGAGCGGCTCTAGTTGAAGGTCGATTAACCAGAGAAACTGTAGCGGTAACCGGCGCCGAGGAGCTCTATCTTAGTGAGGCGGTGCGTCGTGTGGCGCGAGTGACTGGTAAGAAGGTCCGCATGGTACGCGCGCCAGTTTGGCTCCATTATGGCTTAGCGTATTTCTGGGAGTTGACTATGAAGACGCCGCTTGTTGCTCGCGCACAGGTGCGCATTCTTTCTGAAGGCGTCGTCGAATCGGTACTGCCTTGTGATCTTCTGCCGCACGACCTTTTACCCACGCGGCGATTCACTGATGACCAAATACTTAAGGGATTGCCGGTGGCGGGTGGCTTCACTTGGCGCGATCTGAGGTGTTGTGCCTACTCCTGAATCCAACCCGATTGTCCTTTACGACGGCGTTTGCGGGCTCTGCAATCGTCTCGTCCAGTTTCTTCTCAAACGCGATACCAACGACCGTTTTCGTTTTGCGTCGCTGCAAAGCGACTTCGCCAACAACTTGCTAACACATCATGGTTTGGACCCGCACGACCTCGACACAGTCTATGTGGTGCAGGATTATGGTCAGCCCAATGAGCGCCTGCTGGCGCGCTCCGACGCAATTCTTTTCATGCTGAGGCAACTTGGTGGGCTTTGGAAGGTAGCGGGAGTGGGGCACGTGCTGCCAAGATCATTTCGTGACGTGGTCTACAAAGTCGTAGCGCGCAATCGCTATCGCGTTTTCGGCAAACACGAATCCTGCATGTTGCCGGAGTCTCGACACCGGCAGAAGTTTTTGGATTTGTAAAGGTCGCTATCAGCAGTGTGGGTTCTTCCGCGGGCCGTGGTTAGCGACCCGCGTAAGCCCTTTTTCCTCGGTTGCCTGGGTAGGACATTACCTTCGTCTGCGCGTGGCCGCCCGCAATTGCCGGACTTGACTCTTCAGTTGCTCAATCTCCTTCTGCTGCTCTTTGATGGCGTTGAGCATCGTCCAGAGGATCGGGTCGTTATTAACTTGCAGGTAGCCGTTCTCGTTCGTGGAAACGGCTTCGGGAATAACCTTCTGCACTGCCTGAGCTCCAAAGCCGACGTGGTCGCCGTGCGACTTGAGGCCCAGAGCATTGTTCTGCTTGTATTCATAACGGAGTGGCTGCAACTGCATAATGGCTCTAAGTCCGCTATTGAACCGGCCCTTGATGTTCTTCAAGCGTTCATCTGAAAACACCGCCCACGATCCGCCCCCGGGTTTGCTAGCGGTTCCGTTGACCGACAGAGTGTCAGTCGGAGCGGTTGTCCCAATGCCGACATTGCCGGCACTATTTACGGTCATTCGCACTATTCCCGTATCGACGTTATTGGTAGCAGCTGTCACGAAGTCAATTTGTGTCGCTGCTGCCATTCCACCGACCTCTCCACCAAGCGCGGCTATATTCGCAGTCGAGGTTGTTGCCCCAGCCAGAAGCGCAAACTGCAAACTAGCTGACGCGAAAGGTGGCAGGGCAACTCTAGCCAACTTCGTCGTATTGTTCGTGCGATTGGCAGTACCTGATTCCGAGCCAAGGGTTATGATGTTCCCAGAAACATCCAACGAACTCCCCGGACTCGCCGTCCCGATGCCGACGTTGCCGCTGGCATTGATGTCAATGCTGCTCGTGGGAGCCCCGGGCCGGATGCGGAAAGGCAGGCGAGAGCCGCCGGTGACATCACGGACGAAGAAGTTGGCTTCGTTGCCGGCCACGTCCCATGTCTGCGCCGTAAAGCCGCCGCCGGAATTCTGTTCGAACCTCATGGCTGGAGTATCGCCAGTGTTCATATGCAGGTCCAACACCGGCGTTGCGGTCCTGATTCCAACCCTGCCAGTGCTGCTTACCTTAAGCGAGTTGGCCGGCGCACCGGCATCGACTTCAAACACAATTGTTCCAGTCTCCGAATTGCCGGTGGTGCCTTGGTCTACAAATCCTAAAAAACTGGCGCCGCCGCTGGCTGAGCTATTCGCCCTTATTTGCCAGTTATTGGTAGGGAAGCCGGCCGAGGTGCTGGTGTCGTCAAACTGGATGCGTGTGTTGTTCTCTTTAAGCCTGATGGTGTCAAAGCCAAAAACTTCGCCATTAACGCAATCAAGTCCGACGCAGGCGCTGCCTTGTACGATCAGATCGTCGGGGATCACATCATCAGGCTTAGCGATGAGAAGCGGGTGATGCTGCTGGTTTTTAGTTGCTGCGTCGCCGAGAGTAGTCCCCGGCAGCCGTGGCCGCTCGACACTTTTGCTAACTGGTCGCCGCCCTGCTTCTTCCTGGGCTCCAGCGACGACGATCGCGCCGTTTAGAATTGAGAACATGCCGGATTCGACCAGGCCCGGCAGCATGCGTTTGCGCGTCGCGCGCACAGCCTCTGCGTCGTCATCCTTGCCGCGCGCAGCCGTTAGCATTTCTTTAGCAGCCGCCGACAATACCGGGGTCAGGCGCAGTTCATAAGCGTAGGGCCCGTCCGGCAACCTCTCCCCATGTCTATCGGTAAGCGTGAATTCGGGTGAAGCGCCCGCCTTAAACTCTTTGCGGAACACCCTGCCATCGGGCGCCAAAACGGTCATGGTCACGCCAGAGTTCGGGGCGGCGACGTCCCACCTGACGCTCGACCCCATGGAACTGATAGAGGCGAGTTTGTTTCTATCTTCCGCCGATTGCCCCGGCACAGAAATGTGGAGGTAAGCGACGACAAATAGTGTGCACAGCACTAAGGTTAAGCATTTTGGACTTTTCATTGAGGACCTCCTTTAACCGGCCTGCTGCCGATCATTGTAAGAGTGAATAAGCCCGACTCTCTGAAAGAGATTTAGAAAGAGAGGACTTACGTTGGAAAGGAATCTGAGAAGTTGCTGTATAACAACCGCCGGTTAAAGTGTCAAGGAGAGTTAGCACAACAGGAAAGTTAGCAGAACCAGGCATTTAAGAAGTTTGAAGGCGGCGATTAGCCAGAGGCATTTGCGCGCCGGTGGCCGCGCTTTGTTCTTTCCTGGCCTGACCATTTGAGTTGAACAAAAGGCGGGAAACTATGCGGTGAAGTTTTAACGAGTGACGTTTCACCAACTACTTCTTACTACTCACTTGCTCACCACCCAGTTCCTGAGACTTCATCCTTGAAAAGTGGTGCCCCCGGCGCGATTCCAACGCGCGACCTTCCGCTTAGGAGGCGGACGCTCTATGCAACTGAGCTACGGGAGCACGTGCGAGGTCAATGGTAAATGGGAAATGGTTAATGGTAAAGGCAGGTCTTGGGTGTTGGGGCTTTGATCTTCGAAACATCAAAGGATAGGTGGCTAGAGCTGCTTGATGCTCAACTAAAGACCAAAGACCTCAGCCCTGTTTTCTAGCTCCCATACTTAATCAACGACCGCACATCGTAACCCTCGAGCTTTTGTCGACCCGGCAAAAACTCCAGTTCAACTACAAACACGAGGCCCGCAACAGTTCCGCCGAGTCCCTCGACGAGATTGCAGACGGCTTTTGCCGTTCCGCCAGTGGCTAACAGGTCATCCGCAATGATCACTCTTTGTCCCTTGCCTACGGCATCACGATGAATCTCGAGTGTGTCCTGGCCATATTCGAGGTCATACGAGATCGAGGCACACTCCGCCGGGAGCTTCTTTGGTTTGCGCACCGGTACGAAGCCGGCGCCCAGGTGGTAGGCGAGCGCCGGGGCAAAGATGAAGCCTCGCGCCTCGACGCCAATCACCGTGTCGACCTTTTCCCCCTCATACTCCGCAGCCAGGGCATCCACGGTCTTACGCAAGCCGGCAGGATGTTTGAGCAGGGTAGTGATGTCATAAAAGTTTATGCCGGGTTTAGGAAAATCCGGCACTTCACGAATCAGCTCTTTTAGATCGTCCATAATTGAATGTGGTTCATCGTTCTATTCTGAAAGAAGAATACAGCCCGGTCGGTTCGAGGCTGATTTCTTCAACCTGCTCGACCCGGGACCATTGCGGCCCTGTTACCAGATCTTTCTTAAGCTCCTCGACCTCAGTTGGGGAGCCTTCAGCGACTACTTCTACTTGTCCATCAGGACAGTTACGTACGTAGCCTAAAACCTGGTGGCGCGCCGCGGCCCGTTGCGCGAAGAAGCGATAACCCACGCCCTGCACGTCACCCCTTATCAAAAACTTCCGCGCCACTCTCGCCATCGTCATTCGGGCATCTTGTTCAAAATCGGTTTGTCCGCAGTTAGTAGATTGAGGAATAAACCAAAGTTCGTCAGCTCTCACAAGCACTTGTGAACTCTTCCGGAACTGCCGCGCTTCAGAGTGTAGGTTTCAACAACTTCGTTCGTGTCCGCAAGCTTCACGGTGAGCGTCATTGTGTCGCCCTTGATCCAACCCGAATAGATCGCCGGGCGGCTGTTTGGCTTCTCGTCAACTCGTATGGGTCCGCCGTGCTCCCGGTTGTGAGTGCCACGCCAGGTAAAACGTCCTTTATTATCAATGGTTAACGGGCCGTCTATCGTGCCATTTGCACAATCATAGTTGATCGTGGCCGAGCGTGACCCGACTGAGATGCTGACATGCGGACCGCCCCAGGCGCCTGTTGGTAAGCGTTGCATTTTGCGTGGCCGTGATGCAACCGAGAAAGCAATCAACAAAACCAAACTGAGAATAACTAGAAGTCTATTTCCATTCCGCCAAAACATATAGTCTCTCCAATATCTAAACCCCACGGCCAACCTTCTGACTCCCCATTCAGAACTCCGCGCTCACGACCACGGTTCTAGATCCGGGAGGCCAGTCTGTTTAAGAGGTTTCATTGTAACGAACAGGCCGTCGTAATGCCCAGCGGGCCCTACTTAACGCTGCAAGATTAGAACGAAAGGGCAGGACGATAATTGCACTCACTTCGGCTAATTAGTCGACAGACGTATGACGAACTGCTCAGTCAGACGGCTCGCGAGTGCACCTGCTCCCGTGGCGGGGTTTCTGCTGGAATCCGCCGCCAATAATGCGCTGCCACTGCTCGCCGTCTGTTTAATATCGTTCACTGTTAACTGTCCTGATTGTGTCTATTCTGTGTAATCGGCGAAATCAGCGGATAGCCCTTGTCCCTTGCCTCTGGTTTCGTGCTAATCTTTCCTGAACCTGCCCCCGTTATCTCACCTACTTCTGACTTCTGATTTGAGAGGTAACCATGACTCCAGCCAGAGCACGGGCCAAGACCGTTTCCACTATTCTCGTAATCGAAGACTACTCCGACACGCGCGAGCTGCTATCCGTTTTGCTGCGCCGCAGAGGATATAACGTCGTTGAGGCGGAGGACGGAGTAGAAGGCCTACTGAAGGCGGGTTGGGTCTACCCCGATCTCATCCTGATGGATCTGTCATTGCCGGAGATGGATGGAGTGGAGGTAGCGCGGCGCATTCACGCGCAGTCCAAACTTTCCCAGATACCAATCTTCGTCGTAAGCGCCTACTTGACCGAAGCTGTCAAAGCCGACGTCCGCGCGGCCGGCTGCGTTGAGACGTTCTCGAAACCCTTCGACGCAAAAGCCTTAATGGAAAGAATCACCGCGACCTTGAACGCTAAAGCGTTCGATAACGGTGACGTTCCAGCCAACTTTCTCTGATAGCCAATTGCTTTGATGACTGAGCGAGTAGTTTAGAAACGGCACTTGCGCCCTGGTAAGGTTGGCGGGAAGTCCCCGTTCTAAACGAGGCTAACAAGGCCCTGTAGCGTACGAACTGCGGACGCCTCAACTACCTTAATTCGACAATCGCAACGCCCCCGGGAGCGATTGTTATCGACACGCTATTCTGCGCGTTCTGGTTTTTCACTTCAATGTCCTTCTCACTAATCCAATCAATAGCCCTTTGAATCTGTCGGCCATCCAGGCTGATTGTGGCGGTGACGTATGCGCTGCGATCGACCTGCGCCAGGCCTTGTTGAGGTTTGAAGACGCCGTTGTTGTTGAAGAGCGTGATGACCCAGCCGTTCTCAGCGCGGTTGACGAGGTACTCGACGTCGCCGGCAACCTTGAGCGGAAGAGCTTCGGCGAAAACGTGTGCGAGCATGTGCGCGGCGAAAGGTGCGATGCGCTCATCCTCTCCAAGCAGATCAGGAAGGACGGAAAAGACAACACTGCCCTTGCCAACTTTGTTGACAGTGACCAGCGGATCCGCGGCGTTGGCATTGATTGGTGCAATAACTAATGGTTGGGCCCCCTTCAGTTCTACTTTTTCATAACGAAACAATTGCCCGCTCAGGTTTTGCTCCGCTTCGCCGGGTGAAAGGCAACGCGCGTTGTCCGCTTCGACTGTGACGCCCATGAGTCGCACGCCGAGCAGCTCAGCCGGGAAGCCTTTGATCTGTGCTGAATTCAGCACCAGAGTGCCGCCGGATTTTACGTAATTGGTCAGCCGTTGAACCCACTGAGCGGACCAATCGATATGGCCGCCAACGACGATAGCGCGGTAAGCGTCGAGTGGGTAGAGCGGCGCAGGGGGCAGAAGCAAAGGGGCAGACGCGGACACGCGCGAACGTGTTGCCAGGGAGACCGAATCACCGCGAGACGCGGGAGCATCATCCCTTACCGCAATTGAAGCGGCTTGATTGGCGGGCGACGTTGCGTCCCGGTTGCTGCCCTCGTATTCCCAATCCTTGTTCTTAGTCGCAGTAGTTTTCTTCGCGCTTGCGGCACCGTCGCGACTCTTGACCTTGGCGGGTGCACTTTGGACGTTTTTATTGGCGCCCTTCCTAATGGTCGGGCTACCGCCCTGAACCTGCCCGCCGGAGGTTGGACTTTGGACATTGGACTTTGGACTTGAGGCCTCCGATGCGACCAGCACATCGAAGATGTCGCCGAAGCTGCCATTAACAAACGCCTGTCGATCTCCCGTTGCCGGTTCACCTTCTACGACCAGCCCGGGAAAGTAAGCGACGCCAAACAGTTCCCGTAACGCACGGTCGCTGCGATTGATCTGCGAAACCTCAAACGGCCACTGGGGATAGTCTGTCATATCCCAGCCATGCGCTGGATCGAGCAGAAATGCAATGGGCGTATAAGGCGTGCCGCGGTCGGGCCGCTTTTCCGCGAAGCGCATAAACTCATCCGTAATGCGTCCCAGCGGATTCAGCTGAAACTCATGCTCGCCCGGTCCGGGTTTGAAGAATTGATCGAAGCCCTGTTCCAGATAGATCGCCGACGCGCCCGACATGTAATAAAAGTAGTAGCTCTTGCGATACCACGAGAGCGACGGGCCCATCGTCGCGCCGTAACGCGAGTGGAAGAAGTTGTCAGGGCCGGCGAAGTTTTGTTGTTTTGTAAAAGTCGTTGCAGTGTCGCCAAAGTTGGGCGCGTGATAATAGAGAAACGCGCCGCCGTACTGCCGCGCGGCGCCGCGTGTGAAAGCGATGCGCATGGCGAACATCGGTTGCACCGCCGCAGTCTCAACCGCCAGGAGGCGCACGCCCCATTCAGTTAACGCGTGAGCAAATGATGTGCTGGATGTGGATTGCGCGGGAATGAGTTTGTCCCACATCGCGCCCGTATCGGTGTGGAAGATCCCAGCCCACTTTCGCGCGATGGCGTTTGTATAGAAAACGCGGTGCGCTTCGAGCAACTCGCGGCGCGACATCGAAGCTGAAAGTTTCAGCTCCGCCGGCGCCTGCGCCCAAACGTAGCCGACGCTTTCGCCGGACATCCAGCCAAGAAACTGATCCTTGAATTCGCCGGTCAGCAGTCTCCAGGCGGCCTGCCCGTCTGCCGCGGAAAGTTCCGCAGCGCCGTAGTTGATCAAAATCGCAAAGGGCACTTTTGTTTCCCTGAGATATCGCAGAAAGGAACTACCTTCTTTCAAATACTCGGGCAGGTTGTTGATGTAGATGACCGGGACAACGAATTTAGAGCTAAAGAGCGGAACGTCGCGCGCGCCCTTGTACTTCTGTACAAACTCCTCGATGGGCTCGGCATTGAACGGGTAAAGCGGACGCTCAGCAGACGGCTTATCATAGAGTTTCCAAAACTCCGGCGTGATGTTCCAGGGCATGAGAAAGTCGCGACCGGCGATGCTGGGACGTTGCCAGGCGGACGGAATAATGACCTCGTTTGATTCCCTTGGTTGCAACAGCGAAGAAAGTGGCGCGCGCGTTGTGGTCCACTCGCGCAGGTAACGCATGGCGGCGAAGTCTGGCTTGCGGCGACCCTCAGGAACGTAGGCAAGATCGTTGGTTAACAGAACACAATCAACATGGCGGCGGGCTTCAGCCGGCTTTTCAATCTCAATCGAAATGCGAGCGGGACCCTTCTCGAGTTGCGCGCCGGCCGCGTCCCAGGCGAATGCCCAGCCCCAGTACATATCCACTTCATCGTGAGCGTCGATGACGTCCTTTGCTCCAAACTCGTGATGGAAAACTTCACGCGACGCGGAGACGCGGGGACTCGGAGATACGGAGCCTTCATTCCCCATGTCGCTGGTGCTCTTTGTCACGTCGCGCGCATCCTGCGTGATTCGTACCGTAAAACTTTCGGAGCGATTAACCCAGTCGGCATAGCGCACCCAAATTTTGTAGTTACCCGCGCGCGGAATTTCAACATCCTGATAGATTTTGCCTGCGGACTCATCGGAGCTGGCGGCGGCGGAGTTCCATTCGCTTTCGCCGCCTTGCGACCACTCGGCAGACACGCCCGGACCATTCATGCCCCAGCCAGGCGCCTTTGCTTTCGGCAGGTTCATCCAGGATGGATTTTGGATTGGCTCGCCGTTTGGCTTGGTCCCGAAGCCGCGCATATTCTCGGCTTCATACCAGAGGTACTCTAGACCAGGGGATGGGGAGACACGGAGACGCGGAGACGCGGAGACTTGTTTGAATTGTTGGGCCTGACAGTTTTTGAAGTAATCGGAAGAAGAGGTGAAGAAGACAGCAATAACCAAAATACAGATCAAGTGTCTACTAATTGAATGCGGAAAGAAAACACAAGAAGCAGAAGTTCGACCCCATTGTGGCACGAAACTAAACGCCTGCATTTTTTGCCTGAGTTTTGCCTGTCCTTATCGTCCACTGTTCCGGATGTTCTATCATCCGCACGAGTTGAGCGAGGATGCTGTCGTACGTTTGATCGATCGCTGCCTGGTAAACACGAAGCTCTTTATGACTTCTAATACTCTGCATTGCTGGCAGATCATTCTTTATCTCTGAGTCTCCGCGTCCCCGAGTCCCCGTGTCACGTCCCCTCAGCCCAGCGCTTCCAGGCATTCCGCGAGTGTCCGCTGGCGGCAGGTAAACATCGGTGTGTCACGCAAGGTGTAGGAACTGGCTTTTGTCTCGCGCAGCTCTTGCACCAGGTCAAGAAAATCCGCCGGGTTGTCAGTTTCAAAGGCCACTACGAATTCCTGATCGTCCAAACCAAACGAATAGGTCGTGTGAAGTTTTACGGAACGATACTTGGTGCCGATGCGTATGTGCTCGTCCATCATCTCCTGACGCTGATCGGCGCTGCGCGAGTACCATTCGCGGGTCTTCACAAAAGGATAGACGAAAAGATAATCTGACTTGCCGGGCACGATGTGCAGTCGATCTTCAACGTGGTCAGGATTGTCTTTGTCGATGTACATCGAGCGCTTTGTCATGGATAAAAACGACTGCGCCGGCTCAAGGTATTTCGCCATCTGCGTGTGGTTGAGGCGGGAGGTCATCCCCTGAATAGGATCCAGCTCCGAACCGATCCGCCAGATCATGAAATCGACATTTGTGCGCAGGCCTATCGTCGAGTAACTATGAATCAATAGCTGTTGGCGAAACTCGTTGACGGCATTGATAAATTCTTCTTTGCACTGGCGCTTGTCGTCTTCCGCAATGGTGCGCCACTCGGGACGCGCGCGGTAGAAGGTGAAGTTGACAAATTGCCGTGGCAGCTTCGCTTTTTGCTCCTCGATTTCGTCGCAATTAGGGGCGAGCCGGAGCGAGCCTCTCGCCGGTATGCCAGGTTCTTTATCCGTACTCATTTGCAATAACCTCTAAAACTGTGAAGAGAATTCGCTTTAGGTAGTAACAGCGATGATTGTTGACGCGCGCAGGTATTCTGCCTAGTCTCAGGGGTGATTGCAACCGAGCACGGCTGGGAGCACGGATGTCTCGCCGCAAACGCGCCGCTGGCGCAAGGTTCCTTCTCGAAATGTTAGGAGCCGCTTAGCGCCAATTGCAGGCGAGGGCGCCCGTGGTCCCGGTAAAAGGGGGAATGATTCCCAATGCGGGATAACGATTCATCCGGTTCGGCGCCTGACAAATCGCGGCGGGCGTTCGTCTTACTTCTGCCTTTCGCGGCCATTGGCGGAATGTTCGCCACTGTTGCCACTGCAGCGTTTCATTTTCTGCGTCCCGTGGTCTCAGCCAGCAGTGAAAAGTGGATCGACGTGGCGCAAGTTGCCGAGCTTAGCGGCAACAAACCAGTGACGCGAAAAATTGTCGCGGAACAAGTGGCAGGTTGGGCCAAATCTCTCGCAGAGCATTCTGTTTATGTATTGCCTGGCAAGAACAATCAGGTGCTCTCGGCTGTCTGTCCGCATGAAGGCTGCGAAGTTTCCTGGCGCGACGACAAAAACGTTTTCTCCTGTCCCTGCCACGATAGTAATTTCGCAGCCGATGGCTCGCGAATTGATGGACCGGCGCGGCGCGGACTCGACCCCCTGCCGTCGCGCGTGGCTGACGGCAAGCTGCAAGTGCAATATCAAAGTTTTATCACCAATACCCAGGAGCGAATCACCCGCGGATGATCTCATCCAGGAACACGGATCTCCGACAATTGAAAATCGGACCGCGGCCTTCATCCGCTGACGGGGATGAAAGCGGCAGCGCCGGTTGGCGGTGTTGGGTGTGGACCACTACCGGCGTCGTCCTGATGCTTTTGCTGGTTCAGTTTGTGACCGGGCTCCTGCTTGCTTTCTATTACGTTCCTTCCGCCGACCACGCGCATACGACGGTAAGTTTCATCGAGAAGGCTTTGCCCTCGGGTTCATGGTTGCGGGCGCTGCATCACCACGGTTCGCAATGGCTGGCGCTGTTTGTATTCCTGCATCTGCTTGAACTCTTCTGGCGCGGAGCTTATCGAACGAGAGTAAAGCGTTGGGTGGCAGCTGTGGTTTTGCTGGGATTGGTGATGGCTGCGGGAGTGACTGGCTATTCACTGCCGTGGGACCTGCGCGCATTTTTCAGCACACGCGTGGCTGAGGGCATTCTGAATGGATTACCACTTGTAGGCAGCGGCGCGCGGGCCTGGTTGTTGGGTTCCAACGAGATCTCGACGCTCACTATTTCCAGATTCTTTGCGCTTCACGTTTTGGTAACACCAACGTTGATCTTCCTGGTCTTGGCCTGGCAGCTCTTCGTTCTGAGGTCGAACCGA
>DASXQM010000274.1:0-11713 GCA_036507195.1 Pyrinomonadaceae bacterium
TTTGCGATAGTAGTAGCAAGTCGCCCGAAAGCCGAGCGGCGCGCCCAGGATCAAAATGGCCGGAGAAAAAGGCCACCAGCGATGATGCGGATCAATGAGTGGAGAATAGAAGGGTGAAAGGTAAGGGCCCCATTCGTAGTAAGCACCTTCGAAAGCACGCAGCGTAGCGTATATACCAAACGCGCCGAGCACAATGACGACTGGAATGAGCTCAAGCCACCATGCATCGCGACGCATGGTTCTCCCAAATCCGGCTGCGGTTCTCGATTGAGCCATGAAGGTGTCTCCGTGATCTCAATGTCTCAGTGATTGACCTCGGTTTAATTTATCATGGAGAGCGAGCCCACTGACAAAACAATGGACGTGCGCTGGTTTTTTCTTATGCTCGGCGCCCCCCACGACAAAGGACTCCATTACAGAACCGAGCGCGGTAGCGCCGGATTCTAGAGCTACTTCAGTATTAAACTCGTTTGCCTGGATTTATTGCCTGCGATTATTGCCAAAGTGGCCTCTAACCATCCGGCGCTACCGCGCCTCGGTTCTGTATTGACTTACCCCTCCTATAACAACTCTGGAGCCTGGAATAAAGTCTCTGTTACCTGGAAGCGTCGCGGAAGATTAGAACAAGGACCCACGGTCTCCCGGAAGCATTGCCTTTCTCACCAGCGGAATCGGCGGACCGCCATACTTTAAAAACTCGTCATGAAACGATTGCCACGCCTGTTTTCCTCCGCGCGATGCAGTCCAATCTTCTCGCAGTTTTCGGATCATCAGCTTGCCCATCGTGTAGTTAAGATAGCCGGGATCAAACGTACCGCGCGCGGCCTGCTGGCGAGCGTTTGCCGCATCCTGATAACCCTCATCGAGAAACATTTTCTCCGACTCCTCGACAGTCATCTTGCCGGTGTGCATCTCGATCGCCGAAACAAAACGGACGTTACGGAGCAGCGCTTCCAGCAGTTGGCCAATATGCATTTCCGCATCGCCACTGCCGAGGCCGGCTTCCCACATCATCTCCTCGGTGTAGTGGGCCCACCCTTCTGCGAAGGCGTAGCCGACAAATAACTGGCCCAGCTTCGAAGGCGAACGGTTGGCGTGCAGGAACTGCAGGAAGTGTCCCGGCCAAACTTCGTGCGCGGAAGTGAAAAACAAACTGCCCACTCCCGGAACATACGCGTCCTTCTCTTTTTGGGACCACGAGGGATCCGGCGGCGCAATGTAATAAATTGACGGCAGCCCTTTTTCGTACGGACCGGGAATGTTGATGTAGGCAAAGTTCCAACGACGATACGCGGGCGCCTCAGCAACCTTCGCTTCTTCCGTGCCCGGAATAGTCACTATTTTCTTCTCAACAATGAACGACTTGAGATCGCCGAGCTGCTTGCGCGCCATCTCAACCGCTCCGCCCGCCGGCTTATGAGCCTGGGCTTTCGCAACACAGGCAGTAATCGATAACCCCGGAGCAAAGGTGGCACAAGCTTCCTTCAATGCGGTGAGATTGCGATCCAGGTCGCGCCGGCCGGTTTCTGCCAATTCGGAAAGTGGGACATCCACACGCTCGGTAGCTTTGAGCATTTCGCTGAACTTTTCGGCGCCCAGCTGGAAGTTGTTCGTTGCGGTGGCTTCCTGGGATCTGAACCAGCCATCAATGTTCTTCATCGCAGTGATGGCGCCGTCGTTCGCTTCTTTAAAATCCTTCTGAAGCTGTTCATCTTTCACAGACGCAAAAACTGCAGGTACGTCCTTTTCGTAAAAGGAGATCAGGCCGCCGTAAGTCGTATGCCCGATATTGACGAAGGTTTTCGGCAGCGGCGTGCGCAGGTTTGTGCGAATCTGATCAATGGCGGCGGGAACTGCTTTGGCGTAAGCGGTATAAGCCTTAAGACGCTGATCGAGTGGCGCATACTCGCGCGATACATAAACGTCGGGATCGATGGCGTCAGCGTAAAACTGCGGACTACGCATCGGCCACTCGGCTGAGTCAAGCCAAAAAAGATCACCATCAATCACTGCTGCGACGTATTCGCGTTCGAAACGTTGCCGCTCGCTGAGCGCCGAATCCTGGAAGCCCTTGACACGGCCTTTTTCAACGTTTAGCCGCTTGATCTCCTTGGCCAGACCTCCTGCGCTCCAGTCGGGCAGCTTGCCATCAAATTCATGCCTGCCGGCGCGCACAGCAAAGTCGGGATGCGCCACAAAGTAGGCTTCGAGAAATTCGTTTATGTACGAATCCCATGCTGTGGAGTCGTTAGTCTTCATCGCCGGTTGATTGTTTGGCTGATTTGTTTGCTGGCAAGCGATAGACAGCAGAAGAAAGGCAAAGGCCCCTGCCAACATAAGCCGAAGCGGAAGTTTGGCTGACATTCACTTCGATTCCCTTCAAATGAATTGGACCTATACGTTAAGTGTAGGCAAGCATGAACGCGTAGGCAAGTGGTGGTTCATGGGTATGAAGGAACAGCTATAGGAGATTTTCCATTTATCATTTTCCATCACTACCGTCCCAACGTTGATTGGGTCATCGTCTGTATCTTGTTGGATTTGATCGAGTTAACTCCGATGCGTGTTGGCATCGATTTCAATTCACAGCGGCTTAGCTCCCGCGATCCGGCTCGTGGCGGCTCATGAAGTACCACCTCGCGGTAGCGGGTGGGTAAATGCGACGCCGTCTCTGCGGTACAGACCCACCCGCTACCGCGAGGTGGTACTGACTTCACGCTCGGACATCTCGAGTTCGACGATATCGGCTTGAAATGAAAAATGAGAAATGGAAAATCTGAACAGCGTTGTAAAACAGAAACTATTAACTGCGGAATTTGCGATCGGACAGGCAGGAATGCCTGTCCAACCAGTTAGTAGCCGGTCTTTCCTCAATTGACATTCAGCGCGCTGATTGCGGCAAGCCGTTTGCGCCCCTCAACAGCTTCCGGGCTGCGCGGGTAGCGATGAACCAACTCTTGCCAGCCTTCCCCATCATAACGAAATTTCTTTTCCAGCGCGTCGAAGACGAAGGTGATTCCCTGCCGGTTGTAGCGATCGAGACCGTTGAAATTGAGGTAGTAAGTGAAGAGCGGCGCGCCTCCGGCAATCATCTCAGTTTCATCCAGCCTGCGCGAAGCATCACGGGAGAGATGGCTGGCAACGTCTTCAGCAGCTTGAGCGTAAATCATGAGGACGGCAGGACGGAATTCTGAAAACTTGAAGTAGTCGAGAAAGATTCGCGCGCGTACGATGCGATCGAAATCTTCTGAACCTTTGATAAGGCGCAGTAGCCTGGCGTCGTCACCTGCACGCGAAGGTGAAGCCAACGCGTCGCGCTGGATCCAACCGTTTGTCCGGGTGGTGAGGTTGACTCTATAAAAAACCACTCCGTCTCGATTCCTTTTCTCTCCTCTGATGGCAACCAGCGCCCCGCGACTCACTCTGCGCAACAATACTCCTGACAATGCCGGCACCGCTCTTAATGCAGAGAGTCGTTCATCTACAACTACCGCGACGCGGCCACCCCCCGGCGCCCGTCGCTTAGCAAAGGTCGTCGCGGGTACGAATACCAGAAGGACGCATAGGAATACGGACGAGAACTTTCGTGGGCAATGAGTATTCACAGCTCCAGCCTCCTCACAAGTTGAGATTGATTAAGGGTGACGGTCTGAAGACGCGGCGGACGGTTTTAGCGGGAAAGGCGACGCCGGGCTGAGTGTCTAATGTTAAGACCGGCCAGCTTTGGACTTGCCGGTGTTGCACCTGTTTGCGATGCGAGTAAGCGCTGAGCAAAACAGGCATGATGAAAATGACAAATTGCCACCGCCAGTGCATCAGCTGCATCGTAAGGTTCAGGCAGGCTGGCAAGGGAGAGCAGCGTTTTCACCATTTGTTGAACCTGAAGCTTTTCGGCGTTGCCATGACCGACTACGGTTTGCTTCACGAGTCTGGGTGAGTACTCGTGAATCTCGAGAGCAGCGCGTTCAGCCACAAGCATTGCAACGCCACGCACCTGGCCCAGTTTCAAAGTGACTTTGACGTTGGTAGCAAGGAATCCATCTTCTATAGCGCAAGCGTCAGGCTGGTGACGCTGAATGATTTCCTCGAGCGCGTTGGCGATTCGCAAAAGGCGCGCCGGAAATTTCTGGGACGTCAAGGCTCGCACAGTGCCACATTCAACCAGACCGTAGCGCCGGCCATCGCCTTCAATAACGCCCCAGCCTGTCGTCTCACTGCCAGGATCAATTCCCAGAATGCGCATAAATGAGGTTAAGTGACGGCGCCTGCTAAGAAACTTATCGAACGTCGGCGAGTATACTACATGCTACGTACCAGCATTGACTTTCTTTTGTTACCGGAACGCCGAATCTTACCAGATCTTTTGCATTAGGAAAGCCGTGCCGCTGTGTAGGTTATCGATCGGCTTTGGAATTCTTTTCTTCGTCGAGCTTTCTTCAAGTAAGTGGCCAGGCACTGCCTATTCGTTCTCAGCGTATGCGGCGGAGTGACCCTAGTGAGCGGCCGCTCGTTGGGGAAAAAGATCCGTCAGAGCTTCACAAGCCAGCGACTGCCATTCCCGGCTGCTGGGTGCCCAGTCGAAATTCTCATAATGCAATTTGCCATTTCGTGGCGGAGCGCTGAAGTCGTAGGCCGAAGGCTGGCGAAATTTCTCTGGGCCGATAGGAGATAGGTCCAAACTCTCTCGTTGCGTCTCAAAGCAGGCAAACATTCTTTGCTTCAGTGTCTGAGCCCGTTCGTCGAGCAGCAATGTTGTTGTCTCCCGTTCGAAATCAGGCAAGAACTCCGGCACCTTTGCTTTGAAGTCCTCGCTTGGGTGCAGGGCCATCTCAAACAACGCCGGTGGCCTGAAACCGTTTTGCTTCATCAGTCGCAGCGCGGAGTGAGTGGCAAACGCGGTTGCATCGTGGTCCGGGTGTCCTCCTTCATATGGATGCGTCACGACAATGTCGGTCTCGGTCTGCTGAAGAAACGTAGCTATTTTCTTTGTCAGTTCCGCCAGACAGTGCGCGGCGCAATGGTCCGTAACTGAAAACTCAACTACACGATCTTCGGGCACGTGAGCGATTGCGAGGGCCGCGAGACATTCGTCCCTACGGGCCTGCGCATATTCAGAACGTTCTTCGAAGCCGGCAGCTTTGGCATCCTGCATATCGCCAGGCGCGCCGTCGGTAACATGAAGAATCGTAACGTCAACAAGCTTGGAGATGAGACAGCCTGCGCCTACAACTTCGTCGGCGGGATGAGCCACTATCACAGAGCACCGCATGCCTTGTGTTAGATCACCGGTGCCAAAAAGCCTGGCATGAGCCGAGCGAACTTTCTTCCGCTTCGCTGGTTGAAATGGCTGAGTCATCAGCGGCCCCGTGCTCCAATCCCTGATTTATGAGCGGCAACTGCACATCAGCACTGGTTTGTCTCGCATGAAATCAAGACATGCGTGTGTATCTCCGATACGAATTGCAGCGCAGCTCCAGCCCAAAAGAATGTCAACAAATGGTCAAAGGGGGCCCGAGACACGAATGAACGCTACGCTTCTTCGGTTTGCCCTCAACCTTTTGGGCTTTGCACCGCTTTATCTAGTCAACCCGTATACCAGAGCTTGAGTAGCAAGCCTCCAATTATTAACCCGAAACTAGTTTGTCGGCGAATGCAAGTCTTCACCTTTAACTCTCAGAGTCTTCGAGTTGCGCAAGGGTGCATTGCGTCGGCTTCTTATCAGGGCGCCAGCGCAGAAACTTGGTGCCGTGACGGAAGCGACCGCCGGTGAAATGATCATACTGGATTTCAACTACGAGCTTCGTCTGCAGCGGCTCCCATTCGCTCGTCTTCTTCGTGCTCCAGCGACTTGGCCCACCAGGTTTGTTACCCGTAAATCCCGGCTGCGCAATCAAGGGTTCGAGCTTTTTGGTCAGCTGTTTCTTTTCAGACTCGTTGAAGCTCGACGTGTAGCCGACGTGATGAAGCAACCCGTCGTCGTCATACAAACCCAGCAGCAATGATCCGACTACCTTGCCCTTTGACGCGTACCTAAATCCGCCGACAACACAATCAACCGTCCGCATCCGCTTCACTTTTTGCATGCCGTCGCGCTCGCCGGATCGATATGGAAGGTCCAGGCGCTTCGCAATCACGCCATCGAGTTTTATCCCGGAAGTCGAAAGCCACTTGCGCGCCAGCGTGACGTTTTCAGTTTTCGGTGAGAGTTCTATGCTCTTACTTACCAAATATTTCTTTGCGAAGCTCTCGAGCTTTTCGCGGCGCTTACTGAGCGGAAGCTCATGAATCGGTTTCCCCGCATCGTCCACGAGTAGATCAAAGACGATGAACTGCGCGGGAGTTTCTTTCGCCAACCTGGCGACTCGGCTGGCGGCCGGGTGAATTCGCTGAAGCAGATCATCAAAAGAGAGTCCAGCCTTCACGGGTATTACCAGTTCGCCGTCAAGGACAAACTTCGACGCCTTCAGGGTTACCAGGGCTTCGACAATTTCCGGGAAGTAGCGCCCGAGCGACTGGCCAGACTTCGATTGCAGCTCAACCGTCTTCCCGTCCCGGAAAGCAAGGCAGCGAAAGCCATCCCACTTCGGCTCGTACTCCCAATTTTCGCCCTCTGGAATTTCGCTGACCAGCAGGGCTTCCATTGCTGGAAAGGGCGGTTTGATTGGTAGGGTCATAAGGTAGTCATAGCTGGAGGAAATTGCTCAGCAATTTTTTTCCTGCCGGCGTCAAAATGGATTCCGGATGAAACTGTACTCCTTCGATCTTTTTCTCGCGGTGACGGAGGCCCATGATCACACCGTCGCTTGTCTCGGCCGAGACCTCCAAACATGCAGGCAAGCCTTCACGTTCGACAACCAACGAATGATAGCGACCAGCTTTGAACGGAGAGTCGAGATCCCGAAAGATCGACTTGCCGTCATGTGCGATTTCAGACGCCTTGCCGTGCACAACCGTGGTTGCCCGCACGACCCGCCCGCCGAAAGCTTCGCCAATGGCCTGATGGCCCAGGCAAACTCCCAGGATCGGAATGCGGCCGGCGAAATGCGTGATCAAGGTGAGCGATATCCCTGCCTCGGCAGGGCAGCCCGGTCCGGGCGAGATCAGAATGCGACTTGGGAGAGTTGCCTCAATCTCACTCAGTGTTATTTCGTCGTTCCGGCGCACAATAACATTCTCGCCAAGCTCACCCAGGTATTGGACCAGGTTGTAGGTAAACGAATCGTAGTTGTCGATTACCAGGATCATGTTTTGGGCACTCGTAATAGCCGCGGAATTACGCGGGTGAACGCGGATCAGATCAAAAAGAAATCAGAATCACAAAACGAGGTAGCCTTTTCAGATTCGTGCAATCCGCGTTAATCCGCGGCCAATTCAAATTCCTCAGCAATCTCAATCGCTCGCAGCAACGCCTGCGCTTTGTGAACAGTTTCGTCATACTCGCGTTCGGGTACGGAATCGGCGACTATGCCGGCGCCCGCCTGCACCGAAGCTTCTCCCTTTCGCATCACAATCGTGCGAATCGCGATACACGAGTCCAGATTGTCGGCGTAGTCCATGTAAAGGATCGCCCCCGCATATACACCGCGATCGTCGGGTTCCAGTTCGCGGATGATTTCCATCGCTCGTACTTTGGGTGCTCCGCTCACGGTGCCGGCGGGAAAGCAGGCAGCGAGCGCGTCAAAACGATCAGAACCAACTCGCAAACGAGCACTCAAACTGGAAACGAGATGCTGCACTTTGGAGTAGCGTTCTACCGACATCAGGTCTTCAACCTTGACCGACCCGAATTGCGCCACTCGTCCCAGGTCATTGCGTCCCAGGTCGACCAGCATCATGTGCTCGGCCACCTCCTTCTCATCCGCGCGCATTTCGTCGGCAAGCATGTCGTCTTCCGCTTCGGTCTCGCCTCGCTTGCGCGTGCCCGCAATGGGCCGGTAATCCAGTTGCCGGCCACGGCAACGCACCAGCATTTCCGGAGAGGCGCCGATGATTGCGTCGTCGCCGAGCTTGAGCAAATAGGTATAGGGGGCTGGATTACTTTTGCGAAGCGCGCGGTAGATTGGAACCGGTCCAATCACTACCTCCTTCGAGAAGCGCTGCGAAATAACTACCTGATAACAATCGCCGGCCATGATGTGTTCTTTGACATCGCGCACGGCCTCCTGAAAATCGTCTCGAGCCCAGTTTGACCGAATGGCTCTTTTCTCGATAACTGGCGGGAGTGGGTTCCGGGCTAGCGCCGGAGCTTGAGCCGCGGAGGTCAAAAGCTTCTCGATGCGCTCCGTTTCCTGCACGGCTGCCTCGTAAAGTTTTCGCAAACGGATCTCGCTCGACCCCGCTGCTTCTGTAAAAACTACGGAGACGATTCTTAGCTGCTGTTGCACACGGTCGAAGACAACGAGCGACCGGTAGAACATCATGAGCGCATCATCTGCTCGACCGTCTTCCTGGGAGTCGCCGCCGGTCTTCCTTTTCAGCGCCGGCTCAAACCAGTTGGCGGCTCCATAACCCAGGTAGCCGACTGCGCCCCCTGCAAGAGGACCAAGGTTGTCGCGGTTTGCCAGTTTGTTTTGCTGAAAGTGGCGCCGGAGATATTCCGTCACGCATTCCGAGCGCGTTTCATTTGCTCCGTCTCGCTCAATCGTCGTCTCGTCGTCGCGGCCGCGAACAATCATGTACGGGTCCGCGCCGAGAAACGAATACTTGGCCACGCTCTGGCCGCCCTCGACAGACTCCAGGAGAAAAGCGTAGCGCGCCGAACCTGCCAGATTCACAAACGCGTCGATCGGGTCGATTGAATCAGCCGCGACGGTCCGCACCACGGCAACAACGTTGCCGCGTTTGGTGTCCTGCTCAAACTCAGCGAAGGTGGCAGGTTGAAGTTGGGAGGCGGACAGGTCCATTTAAGTCACTAAACTCCTCGCGCAGAATTACCAGGCAACAAGAAACTGACGAAGCGAGTCAAACATCGACTCAAACGAATCCGCACAGAACAAGACCGGCTGATAATGTGTTGGGTCATACTCGTGTCGCGACGCTTTCTCGAAATCAAGAGGGCGCAGTTCCGCGTTGTGCATTGCTGTCAACTCTCCTGCTGATGAGAGAAGCCCCGTGCCATATGCCTTCAATGCTCCATTTTCACGCAGCACCCCAAACTCTATCGTGAACCAGTAAACGCGCGAGAGCCGGTTTAAAGCTTCGAGCGATGAAGTGCGCTTAACAGCCTTGCCGAATAAGCGATTCAGCTCGGCTAGTCGCGTGCTCGCGAGGGTCACCGCATGACCGACGATCTCATGCACGACATCTGGTTCCGGTGTGTAAAGCGGCGTCGAGTGATGCCGAATGTACTGCGTGCAGAGAAAAGTGCCGGAAGCGAGAGACTCAAGAAACACCCGTGGCTCGACGAGACCAGCCACAGGCTCAAGACGGAAGCCGCTGATGGAATGAACCTTCTCGTTTACTTCACGCAGCTGCGGAATGCGATCGGACGCGAAAGCTAACCGCCGTACGCACGCAAGATATTCCGCACAGGCGTGAGCTTGCTGCGCCGGCTCGAGCGCTTCCCAAACCGCCCGCCAAACCTGATGCTCCTCCCTCGAATAAGGCGCCTCTGGAATCGGCTGCCCGGACTGATAGCTGAGGGCAAGTTGGGCAATGCGGTTGCGCCGCGCACGGTATTCCAGATCACGAAAGCCCGGATGGTCGGGGCTGAGTTGAACGATACGGTTGCGGTCCGCGGGAGTCTCATCGGCATCCAGCGGAACGACACGCATATCAGCGTGGTCGGCCAGTAACAATTCTTGTTGTTCGCCGAGCATATGAGAACCTCAATTTCGTGTAGCGCAAACTGTTACCACCCCAGTGCGGGCTGCGGCGCTCCCGGTTAGTTTGCCTGCCAGTTAATCTCTTCCAGAAAAGGACTAGAACAAAAAGAACCGGCCACCCCTCCCGCATCGGAGGAAAATGGCCGGTTCAAAACTCTGTTCCCGAAACTTTGTTGGTCGCTTAGATCATCTCAAGTCAGCCAACGGAACAGCCTTGCCCCTGCCTCTCCCTCCTGGGAGAGCCACCAATAATAATATGGGTACAGGGTGCTGGTGCTGCCAGTAATGCTAGTTCGGTGTTTCATATTCATTGGCGCCAGACGATCCGAAGAGCAAGTTAGCTCGCAACCTTTCCACTTGTCAACTTAATCTGACACACAACAGTTTGGTGCGCTTCACTGATTGACCCCACCAAAGAGCATGGGGAGTCATATCAGAAACCGAGAGCGGACCGCGGTCCCGTATTTGTCGACCCACGATGCTGAGCGCCCGATCCGGTCGCTACCGCTCCTGGTTCTGTATTTGTCGACCCACGATGCTGAACGTCCGATCCGGTCGCTACCGCTCCTGGTTCTGTATTTTGTCGACCCACGATGCTGAACGTCCGATCCGGTCGTTAGCGCTTCCGGTTCTGATAGGGCAAGATCGGCGCTCCCAGATACCGCACGGCACTTTCCTTGCTGCTGTTTCTGTGGGGCATGCATTGCCCGCACTGGCGACGTTGGAGCGGTCCGTAAAGAGACAACAACGCGGGGATTTGTACCGTAAGGCTACATAAGCGAGGGAGTGTACAAATGAGAAAAAGTTTCGAGCAAAGCAGATCTGTTTGGATGGACACGGCTGAGGTGCCGCTTGAGCCAGCGCTTCCGGAAAGAGTGAGTGCGGACGTGTGCATTGTCGGCGCGGGGATAGCCGGAATGTCGACCGCCTATCTCCTGGCGCTAGAGGGCAAGTCAGTCGTCGTTTTAGATGATGGCCCAATCGGCGGCGGGATGACGGGAAGAACCACCGCCCACCTCGTCAACGCACTGGATGATCGCTATTTCGAACTCGAGCGCCTTCATGGCGAAGAGGGCGCGCGCCTCGCCGCGGAGAGTCACACGGCAGCTATCAATGCGATTGAGGCAATCGTTAACCGGGAAGCGATCAAGTGCGAGTTTGAAAGACTCGATGGTTACCTGTTTGTGCCGCCACACGACTCCAGGAAGATTCTCGATGATGAGTTGGAAGCGGTGCACAAAGCGGGACTGACGGACATTGAAAAAGTCGAGCGAGTTCCCTGGGGCTCATACGATACTGGACCAGCGCTGCGCTTTCCTCGCCAGGGTCAACTTCACCCACTGAAATATTTGACCGGGTTGGCAAAGGCCATTAAGGAGAAAGGTGGGCGGATTTACACGCAATCGCACGCCACGGAAATCGAGGGAGGCAAGCAAGCGCGAGTTGAGACGACTGGCGGTGGTGTCGTAACTGCCGGTGCGGTTGTTGTTGCTACCAACACTCCGGTTAATGACCTGATGGGCATACATACCAAGCAAGCGGCTTATCAAACTTACGTGATTGGCGCGCGCATCCCGCTGGGGTCAGTTGCGCGCGCACTCTATTGGGATACGCCAGATCCTTATCACTACCTACGAGTCGAAACAGTCGGCAAAGGCGCTAACGCTTATGACATGTTGATTGTTGGCGGCGAAGATCATAAGACAGGCCAACAGGACGATGCGAACAAACGCTTCGCTGCGCTCGAGCGCTGGACGCGCCATCGTTTTTCGATGATTGAGGGCATCGAGTATCGCTGGTCGGGAGAAGTGATGGAACCGGTCGATGGCCTCGCCTTCATCGGAAGAAATCCATTGGACGCGAAAAATGTCTTTATTGCCACCGGGGAT
>DASXQM010000275.1:0-8821 GCA_036507195.1 Pyrinomonadaceae bacterium
GGTGAGGATTTCCAAAGCAACATTGTGTCGAGACGCGGACCACTCAACAACAGCTAAGCCCAGTAGCACTCTGGCTCTTGTGTTTCCTTCGACTGTTAGTTTCTGAAGCGCTTCATGGAACACGATTCGAGCTTCCTCTAAAGCACCTTCACACCAATAACAATAAGCAAGTTCCGCTCGGGCTGCGGCTACCTTCTTCAAATCACCGATTGACTGGAAGAAATTGATGCTTTCACCCAAGAGGTCCTTTGCGGTCTCTTGAGCGTCTTCGATCTCACTCTTACTACCAATCCAGCAGGTTAAAATGCCCACACATAGCAAGACTTCCGCAGCTACTGACGGATAGAGCCCATTAGTATCCGGGCGTTCGCCCGGCAAGTTCCACAAGGGTCGCAGTACTTCCTGTGCTCCCGCGTAATCGCCCCTATCTTTCAACTCCAAAGCCGTCTCACATTGGAGCAGAGCTTTCTCATTAGCCGTCAGGTGCGACAAGTGGAGTTTAGGTGAGGTTATCTTCATGAGAGATATACCCTTCGAAGTGAGTGTAAGAGAGCTTGCAACCGCGGGTGGATATTAGTTCCCTTCCGGCAGCCTTGCAACATTTTCCAGATGTTGCTCTATTCTTGCTGATGTAAGAAACCTTGCATCGTCACCTTTCTAAGGAGAAAACCCGTGAAACGATTTCTAATCGCAGTAGCTCTAACTAGTGTTCTTTCGTCATCTGCGCTGGCCGGCGATATACCGTGCGGCTCACCTTCACCTCCGCCGGCGCCTGATGGAACGACACAAACAACAACCACAAGCTCGCCAGGTGAGATACCGACTGACGGCTCGGCAGAGCAAGTATCTGACGCGGGGCTGTCGGCTTTACTGACCGTGCTCGGCTTCCTGGCTGTGTAAGGTAGGCAACTCGATAGCCACCTCGGGGAGCCGTTGAGGCTGACCCGTACGCTTTGGTAGTTATCGTGTTTCTATTTTCCAGTTAGGCCATACAATTCAAAATAGAAATGGCCGCCTCACGGCAGCAGGGGATAGTGTGTCCCCGATAGAGGAAGTCACATCATCTCAAGACGCGCGGCCTAACATCACTGCTCAACTCAAACCGCGACGTTTAGCTGGCACGCCGTGAAGGCTATTACTGGCTGTGCAGTCCGGGTCTTGTCCGTACCCGAGACTCAAATGACTTTTTCGCCGAACAAAACCGCGCGCGGTGTCGTATGGATTTTCTCAATGGAGGTAAAAGCGATGCGCGATCCATTTACAGCAGGACTCTTAAGTTTGATCGTTCCTGGCGTTGGCCAGCTTTACAACGGCCGCATCCTCGCGGGCATTCTCTGGTTAATCATTACACCGGGTTTTTGGATTGGCTCAGGCGGCACGCTCGGCTGGATCTGCCACATCATCGCCGCTTACACCGCTTACTCGTATGCCAAAGATCATCCGGTGCGTATTTAGCGCCAGGTCCCGGCGATGTCCGGCAGACGTCGGGTTTACGGTTATCCTCAACAACGATTAGACAGGATTTACAAGATTCCGGAGGATTGAACAAAAAGAAGGGCTGAGCGTCACAGAATGCTACATCAGTTCGCTGCCGTTAATTGTGTTTAAGTTCTGATCTTGTAAATCCTGTTAATCTTGTCCATTCATTTCCCCGCAGCCTTCCTACCCCACCACCCCATCGTGCTATTCTTCCCTCATCGCTACCGACATCAAAGAAGAATCCCCGGTCTCAACCATTGAGCCTCTTGAGAATCCGCTGCGCGCGGGAATGCGGCTTGAGGCTACTGCTCCGCCCTGTGCCGTAGTGATATTCGGCGCCACCGGCGACCTCACGCGTCGCAAACTCCTGCCGGCGCTTTATCGTCTCGCGCAGCAGCATCTCATTCCGAATGAGTTTGCGATCCTCGGCACTGCGCGACACCCGCAGAGCGATGAAGAATTTCGCGGGTCGATGAAGGCAGCCGTCGCGGAGTTTGGTCCCGATGATTCGCTGGATGAGGCCACCTGGCAGAGTTTCGCGAAACGAATCTTTTACATCGCAGGTGATTTCAGCGAGGCGGAGCTTTATGCGAAGGCAAAGACAAAACTCGAGGAGATTGATAAGGAATTCGACACGCAGGGCAATCGCATTTTTTACCTGGCAACTGCGCCTGACTTTTTTGGCGTAATCGCGAAGCAATTGGGCGATGCCGGAATCGCGCGGCCAAAAGCGACCCGAACTGGATCTCAGACCGGATCAACGCCGGGGACAAAACGAAAACCGTGGACGCGCATCATTGTAGAGAAACCCTTCGGCCGCGATCTGGAAAGCGCGCGCGCACTCAACAAAACACTGGCGGCGGTTTTTGATGAGAGCCAGATCTATCGCATCGATCACTACCTCGGCAAAGAGACGGTGCAGAATCTGCTCGTCTTTCGTTTTGCAAACAGTATCTTCGAACCTTTGTGGAACCGGCAATACATCGATCATATTCAGATTACCAATGCCGAGACACTCGGCGTTGAAGGCCGCGGCGCTTACTATGAAAAGGCCGGCGCCCTGCGCGACATGATTCAGAACCACGTGTTTCAGGTTACATCTTTGATTGCTATGGAGCCGCCCGCGTCGCTATCGGCCAACGGCGTGCGCGACGAAAAGTTTAAGGCGATGCAGTCGGTCCGCCCTTTACCCGCGGATCAAATTGATGAGTTTGCGGTGCGGGGACAATATGGAGCCGGCACCGTCCTCGGCGATACAGTGCCGGGTTATCGCGAGGAGCCGGGCGTCGATCCGAATTCTTCGACAGAAACGTTTGCCGGGCTCAAACTCTATCTCGACAATTGGCGCTGGGCCGGCGTCCCTTTCTACATTCGCTCGGGGAAGCGGCTGCAGAAACACGTCACCGAGATTGCGATACAGTTTAAGGAGGTGCCGCACCGGCTGTTTACCGACTCTGATTCGCCGCTGCAGCCAAACGTATTAGTGATTCGCATTCAACCAAACGAGGGCATTAGTTTACGCTTTGCCGCGAAGCTTCCGGGCCAGGCGTTACGCATCCGCTCAGTGAACATGGATTTCCGCTATGGCTCGTCTTTCGGCGTCAAACCGCCGGAGGCTTACGAAAGACTACTGCTGGATTGCATGCTGGGAGATTCGACCCTCTATGCCCGGCGCGACATGGTCGAACGAGGTTGGGAAATTGTGACCCCCATCCTCGAGGCCTGGAAAAAACCGGCGCCCGATTTTCCCAATTATGAGGCGGGTTCATGGGGACCGCAAGCGGCGTTTGAATTGATCCAACGCGATGGAAGAGAATGGCGGAAACTGTAAAGGTTGGTCTTGGTTCTTTGGTCTTGGGTCTTTGGGCTTTGGCCTTTAGTTCTTTGTAGTTAGAGCTTGGTACTTTGTTCTTTGAGTCTCGACGCCTTTAGAAACAAAGTACAAAGTACAAAGCTCAAAGTACAAAGCTCAAAGACCAGAGTACAAAGACCAAAGTCCAAAGACTGACCCAGACCAAAAGCTACGCTTTTATGCAAATTCAACTCGAGAAAACTCTGGATGTAGAAGTTGTCGAAGGACAACTCGCGGAGCTTTGGAAGCAGATTGCCGGTGACAGTGAGTCAGAAGGCGACGTCGCGGTGATGCGCGCCAGGGTTGCTAATCTGCTTGTGTTTGTCACGAACGAGTCCCTCCTGAACGAAGTACACGAGATGATGCTCGATTTGACGGCGATCCATCCCAGCCGCGTGCTGATGATGCTCGGGCTGTATGAGGCGCCGGATCGCGATATCGAGATGTCTGTAGAGTCTTATTGCCAGACTGACAAACGCACCGGCGCGCGGCGACTGTGTTGCGAGGAAGTTATCTTGAACGCGCAGGGAAGCTTTGTTTCTGAGTTACCGAGTGCGACGCTACCACTGCTCGTCTCGGATCTTTCAACGTTTCTCTGGTGGCGACATGTGGTGCAAACGTCCGACAAAGTCTTCAGTAGTCTGTTGCGCGCGACGGATCGATTGGTCATCGACTCCGCTGAGTTTGCTGACACGCGACGAGACCTGTTGGAGATCAATCAACTCTTCGCCGGTGGGCATTCAAGGCGCGCTGGTATCAGCGATCTCAACTGGGCGCGGCTCACCTCCTGGCGTGGATTGCTGGCGGATTTCTACGACGTCGCCGCTTATGAAACGTTGCTCGATAACATCGATCGCGTTCGCGTTGATTATGTTGGCCCGGAGCGAGATCCGGAAAGCGTAGCACCACAGGCATTGCTAATCGCCGGGTGGCTGGCGAGCAGGTTGGGATGGGAGCTTGCAGACGAGCAGCGAGTTCAGGAGAAATCTCAAACTACTTCGTTCAACTTTCGCGGTGTGGACAATCGAGCTATCAAGCTGGAACTCAACCGAGTCGAACAAGGCGCACACAAGCCGGGGAGACTGGCTCAAGTAGAGCTGCTGGCAAGTGGCGCTGAGAGTGGCGGGGAGCGGGCATCCTTTGTTGTCGCCCGGAGCGCGGACAATCTTCATCTACTAACGGAAGCCAAACTAGGATCAGACACTCAGCGTGGTCGCGTGTTGCCGGTAAGAAATCGCAGCGCGGCGCAGTTGCTCAGTCGCGAGATGGAGATCCTCTGCAACGACCAGATCTACCAGGAAGCCGTAGCCATGGCCGCAAGGATGATTGATCGTTCGGCCTCCCTTTCTTAGCGACCCCGTACGAGTGAGGATAGCTCAACGCGGCTCAGCCGCCGCACAGTGCGGTAAGGCTTTGCCTTACCGTTGAGTCTCTCTCGATTACGTGAGGCTGCGCCTCCGATTCATGAGGCGGAGCCTCATGAAAGAAATGAGCCTGCGGAAGGGCGGAGCCTTTCCGCACTGTGCGGCGGCCGAGCCGCAGAGCACTACTCTCACTCGTCCGCTTGGCTGGTGAGTTACCGCGACTGGCGATTTCGATGACAAATGAGAAATGAAAAATGAGATATGGAAAATCTTCGGATTGAATGGTGGAGGCCAGGGGCAGATGGACAGGCAGGAATGCCTGTCCTACCTAAAACTCAAGGGCGCGCCGGTTTCTTGTCTGGTGGCACAGCGCGAGGGATGTCGCCGTCGTCAATCGGAATCTGCGCGTTCTGCGGTTGCATCCTGGGCGGACCACCCCGTAATGAAGGCGGGAGTCTGGGAGTCGGTATGCTGACCGTGGCAATCGGATCGGTACGGCGCAGAATTGCTCCGCCGCGCCCAGCTACCCAGATGTTATAGCCGCCGCGATAAGCAACGGAATAGAGAGGTGAACTCGTTATGGTGGGCTGCATTTGCCAGGTAGCACCGGCGTCCCGGCTGTGAATGATTCTCCCTTGCTCGCCGGTTACCAGCACCTCGTCACGCCCGGCAACGGCAACTGCAAAGAGGTTTGTATTGAGCCCGCTCTCCAGATCTTTCCAGGTGGCCCCGCCATCATCGGTGCGAAGAATGAGTCCGCGAGCGCCCACTGCGTAGCCTCGCTTCTCATCCGCGAACGCCAACGCATAGAGCCATTCTCGCAAATTCTTGTCAACTCGTTTCCAGGTCTCGCCGGCATCTTCCGTGCGCAGGATAGTGCCGTTTGAACCCACTGCAACTCCATGCTGCTGATCGGTGAAGACTACGTCTTCAAGCCAACTGAAGGTGTTTGCTATTTGCGAGTGCCAGGTTTGTCCACCGTCTTCCGTCTTCAAGATGGCTCCTCGCGCTCCCACGATCCAACCGCGCTCGGGTGAAACGAATTGGATGCTAAAGAGATCTTCTTTTGCCTCCACAAGGACTGGCTCCCACGTCACGCCGCTGTTCACTGAGCGAAGAATTGTCGCCTGGTCGCCCACTGCAAAGCCGATCTTTTGATTTATGAACTCAATCGCATTTAGTCGATTTGTGGTTCCCGAGGGACGCACGGTCCAGTTCTTTCCGCCGGAACTCGTGAAGAGAATTTTTCCGCGCGAACCGACGGCCCAACCGTGAGAGTTATCCAAAAAGAAAATATGAGAAAGATCTTCCCGCCCTCCCTCGGTCAAGCGGCGCCAGGAAAGACCGCCATCATCCGTGCGCACAACCAGACCGTCAGCGCCGGCGGCCCAACCGACCGACTCATCCGCAAAAAATAACGTAGTCAGTTTGGGGCTGGTGCGAACGTTGACCGGCAGCCAAATCGAGCCGCCGTCGCCGGTGGTAAGCACCACACCGTTATCCCCGGATGCCCATCCGTGCAATTCATCCGTAAAGTAAACCGAAAACAGATCGGTGGTGAGGAGCGCTTTCAAGGGATGCCAGGTCAGGCCGCCATCATCAGTTTGCAGTATGGTTCCCTGGTATCCGACGACCACCGCGCGCTTAGCCGAAATAAAAGAGACGCCGGTGAGCAACACATTGCCAAGACCACTATGCGGTCTCCATTCGGCGCCGCCATTGCTGGTTACCAGCAGTGTGCCGCGAGATCCCACCGCGATGCCGGCCTTCGCATCAAAAAACGAAACCGAGAACAGGTGCGCTCTTGTGTGCGTGTTCTGAAGCTTCCAGGTTATACCGCCGTCAGTGGTGGCGATCAGTGCGCCGAAAGTTCCGGCGGCCCAGCCGTGTAATGGATCGCCGGGCGCAAAGGTTACAGCAAACAGATGATCTCTGGTCCCGGTCGTTCTTGTAACCCACTTACCGCCGCCGTTGGCCGTAGTCATGATCACGCCCCGAGCCCCGGAGATGACTGCATGGGCCTTGTCCTTAACATAGAGTCCATAGAGTGTGGTGTTGGCCGGCGACAGTTGCGAGTCCCAATCGAAACCGCCGTTGCGCGTACGCAGAATTGCGCCATCGCCCCCAACCGCCCAGCCATGCTTTTTGTCGACGGCGAACCGAATGGAATTAATCGTATTTCCCTGGGGCCGGGGATTCTGCCACTCCCAACCTGGCTGCTGTATTTGCTGGGCCGTCAGCGCGGAAGGAAAGGCAAGCAGGAAACAAGCGCAGCTCAGCAAGCCGGCGGCAAAGCGGCCGTCAGCAAGGGGCGGGAAAACCGAACTGATGATCAAGCGAACGAGAGCCATTCTTACACGGACTGGCGAAGCTTATTCTCGGGGAGACTTCAGATTAACAGAAGGCAGAATTATAAAGATCATGCTATGTGAAAGCGAATCAGCGATGCAGGGCGGTACTGGTTCAGTTTGGTACGAGCGAGTGTTGCCCACAAATCCAGGGAGAGAAATGGAGGCGGCGCCGCCACACAAATACGGAACCGGGAGCCGTAGCGACCGGGTCTGGTTGATTACAAATCTCCTTACGAGTGCGGCGGTTGTGTGTGTCGTAACGTGACCCGGTCGCTACTTACCACCCCACGCGGGCTGCCTGCGCGGGGACCCCGGTCGGCTCCCGGTTCCGTATTTGTGCGGCCCTACATTGAGCAGCACTACTTCACTCGCGCCAAACTGAACCAGCATTTGACAGGGCAAGCTATTTTATCGCGGGCGCGCGATATCCGCGGTCAACACGCCAGCCCTGAGAATGTTTTTTTAGTTTGGCGATGGTTAGAGCGTGAGGTAGTCCGCAAGCGAGCCAACGCGCCCGCAGATGTCTATGGCCGTGATTAAAGTTTTTCTGCGCCACCGCGAGCATGAAACTCTCGGTTATGTTGGCCGCTACGTTAGTGGTGTCCTCTGCTCCCCCAGGCGGAATGCTCTCGGCGCACTCTTCAAAAAAGCAAATGTTCACAAACGCCGTGGACCAGTCAGCGGTTGAGGGTGGCACTATTGACTGCACACTCTCAATGACTAACTCATTGCCTTCGCAGTCCAGGGCCAGCCCGGGCGCGACAATGATTTGTCCTGACTTGCTTGTTACCTTGAGTCCGGAAACTATTCCGAAGCCATGCAGGCTCCGGTTATGTCGTTTGAGTTTTCCACGAAAGTATTGTTGCTCGAGTTCGAGGTCCTCGAGCGTAAGCAGCTTGCCGGAAAAGAAATGAGGTCGCTTGAGCGATTGCGATTCACTCATACGCTTCAGCGTCCTCGGCAGATATCGCAAGAGCGTCCACAGTTCCGATCTTGTCTATCGCAGCCCGCAGTATCTCTTCGTCGACCCGGCCGCTGGCAGCGATCCGGCGCGCAGCCTTATCGGCGGCTTCCTGAACCAGGTTGCCGTCGTGGCCGCGTGTCCATTCCCATTTCACTTCATGCCTCCCCGCTGCTTTGTCTAACCGCGCCCACCATTCGTGATTGGCTTTGCGGCGAAACCGCCCACTCATCGTTTCGACGACATAACGCGAATCAGTAAAGAGATGAACGCTGCAAGGTTCCCGCAAAGACTCCAATCCTAAAGCCGCTGCTGCCACCTCGGCCTGCTGGTTGGTCGCCTGGCCCAGGTAAGCGCCGACCGCTCGCCAAACGCCCTGATACCCGAGCAACGCCACCGCCGCGGCGCGTGTGGAGACTTGCCCGTTGCCGAGACTCGAGCCGTCGCAGAAAATTGTCACTGCTTTGCGAGGCTTAGTCATTTCTTCTTTCTCTTTAGGAGCTTTTACCATAATGGCGTGACGCGAATTGCTGGTAGTTAATATACGTGTTTCATCCAGTAGTATCCTAATTTGAAAATGCGCCGGGTCTTCTTTCACCTCCCCCGTGCGGAGGCCACCCACATTTGCCGCGGTAAAAGTCGTTATGCGCCGACCTTGCGAATGACCGAGAGCTATTGACTCGCCTCGGTGATTGTTATAGAAATGCCGCGCCTACTAAATCCCCCAGCTAGTAATCAAGTTAGACCAATGAATCGCATTGAAGGAGGTGACCTATGAGAATCTTTTTCTTACTCGCCGTGTTCACAGTCGCGG
>DASXQM010000276.1:0-5266 GCA_036507195.1 Pyrinomonadaceae bacterium
CCGGCCGAGCGTATTCAGCAGGCGATCTATTCGATTCGCGGCCCGAACGTCATGTTGGATCGCGATTTGGCTGTGCTCTACGGTTTACCGACGAAGGCGCTCAAGCAGGCAGTGCGCCGAAATCTTGAACGCTTCCCGGATGACTTCATGTTTGTTCTTGACACGGCTGAATTCCAAATTTCGAGGTCACAGTTTGTGACCTCCAAAGAAGATCGGAAAGGACTTCGGTATTCACCGATGGCGTTTACCGAGCAGGGCGTTGCGCTGCTATCGAGCGTCTTGAAGAGCCCTCGCGCGGTCCAGGTCAATATCGCAATCATGCGCACATTTGTTCAGCTTCGCGAGATGCTCGCAGGCAACGCACAACTCGCGCGGAAGCTGGAAGAACTGGAACGCAAATGCGATCGCCAATTCAAAGTGGTGTTCGATGCGATTCGACAATTGATGACCTCGCCTGAGCCTAAGCGCAAGCAGATCGCCTTTCACGCAAAATCATTAAAGCGATAAACGGCGACAGTAGACATCAGCAGTCGGTGTTGAAAGAGTGAATGGAACATGATTAAGGAACATGACAGAGTGGTTTTGACTAAGGCCGTTGCGGAGTAAGGATTGGAAGCCGGTGACGTTGGCACCGTCGTTCACCTGTACGGCGATGGCAAGGCTTACGAAGTGGAATTTGTCGCGTTGGATGGTCACACCGTTGCGGTTGCCACGGTCGAGGCATCGGATGTCCGCCCAGTGACGGCCAGCGAGATTCCGCACGCGCGCGAATTAGAATTAGTCGCGGCTTGAAGAAGCCGACCAGGCCTGTCCAATTCGTGCCTGACGGCACTCCCGCTTCATATCGCTCAAGGGCACGGATTACGAGTCAGGGTAGAGTTTGGCGCGTGATAAAATGCGGGCGGAGGTATTCATGGCAACAGAACCTACAGAGCTAACAGGCAAGGTCGTGAATGGAGTGATCGTTTTAGATCAGCCAGGCAGACTAGAGGATGGAACGACTGTTCGCGTTCGGCCCGTGGAGAAGCGCTCAGATGCTGAGGGTGACGTCGGTTCTCTCAGAGAAATGCTGCTCAGCTTCGCGGGCACTGTCGAAGGACTACCATCAGATATGGCGTTGAACCACGACCATTATTTGTATGGCGTTCCAAAGAAAGTTTGACGAATGAAAGTCTTCGCCGATACGTTCTTTTACCTCGCGCTGCTTGACTCGGATGATTCGGCACATGACCTGGCGGTATCTGCCACACAAAAACTCGATTCAGTGACGGTTACTACCGCGTGGGTGCTCCTGGAACTCGCTAACGCGCTGTCGGCGCCATCACATCGCAGAGTATTTGTCGATTTTCTGAACAAAGCGCGAGCAAACCCAAGAGTCGTTATTTACGAAGCTGACAGACAACTGTTCGATGAAGGCGTTGAACTTTACGGCGGGCGGCAAGACAAGAGTTGGTCTCTGACTGACTGCATTTCTTTTGTAGTTATGAAGCGCGAAGGAATCACGGAAGCTCTCACCGGTGATCGCCATTTCGAGCAAGCCGGTTTTAAGGCTCTACTGCGATAGATCATTCTCTGACACCCCCGGGAATCCAGAATCGAGGAGAACGCCATTACTAATTCGTTGTCAAACCACGACGCTTATCGCTCTCGCTACGCAGAATCTCATCCGCGCGGGTGGCGGTATTTCCCGGCCCGCCAGAGTAGCGACCGGCCATTGACAGCAACCACTTGGCGGCGGGCGACGTTTGATCACTCGAGATTAGGAAGTCGGGCTCGCGGTGCGATCGAGTTACTGAGCGCTCCCTTACGGTCGGACTACTGCCCCGATTTTCAGGCAGGCTTTCCTGAAGCAGTCGTAGCACTTGGCGGCGCTCATCGACTGGTAACTTCAGGAGTTCTTCGATTTTTTCTCGCTTGATCATGGCGATTGACATTTTACCTAAGTGGGGAGCTGACGAACAGCACAACAGCGGCGCGATGACAGGGCTACGACTCGTCTTCGGGACGGTATATATGGATGCGTCCGATTTCAACAATCCAGAGTTTGCCCGCGATGAGTTCAGTCTCCAGTGCTTTGGCGAATGTGGTAACAGCAGCAAGCAATTCGGTGTAGCTGGCACGACCGGACAAACGAACAACAGCGATGCCGGAATAATCAGCGGGCCGGAAGCGCAAAGGATTCGAGAAATCGAGGTCGAGGGTAACGAGGCACCGTGATTCTGAATGACATGTTTGAATCACATCTTATTCGGTTGCGCCGGACATGCGCTGACCGGCAATTGTCGCAACATCGTGACCGGCGTCATCCAAGATATCAATGCAACGCCGACCAAAATTCTCATCGAGTTTGACCTTCATGCCGGAGACGTGATTGGGATTGTCACATACCGTTCTCGGCTCATCTCAGCGCCATAAGCCAGGCAGGCTTGAATGTCGAGCGGAGTCAAATCAGGATACTCTTGCAGGACTTCTTCCGGTGACATGCCGGAGGCGAGAAAGTCGAGAATCAGCGAGACCCAGATGCGTGTGCCTTTGATGCATGGTTTGCCGAAACAAATAGAAGGGTTGATTGAAATGCGATCCAGTAATTCGTCGCGCGCGATATGGTGTTCGATCATAGTAATTGGATTTTAACCGAATTACTGGAAGTACGAATGGGCGAAAGCCTGGCCGAGAATCAAATGCGGCGACGAGTCGCCGCGCTCACTACTATCCAGGAGTCTAGTTATGGCCCAACCATTGCGCATCATGTCATTGCATGCCCTCGCGTATTGCGAGCGGTTGTTCTATCTCGAAGAGGTGGAAGAGACGCGTGTGGCCGATGAGCGAGTGTATGCCGGGCGACGACTGCACGTCGAGATAGATAAGAAGGAAGACCAGCGCACGCGGAAGGGCAATGTGGTGGCTCAACCCGACATCCCGCGACGGAAGAAGAAATCGACTGTCGCCGATAAAACTGAGAAAGCACCCTGGGAAACTGAACCGGAGAACGCAAAGGCCGAAGTCGAACGTGGCAGCGCTGACCAAACCGGGGTTGATAGCTCGCGCGAGGAAGGCGAACCGCTGCGACTAACCCTCGAAAGTGAGAAATGGGGACTGACCGGAAAAGTCGATTGCATTCGGCGACGCGACGGTCTGCTCATTCCCTACGAGCACAAGAGAGGACGTTCCGCGCGCTCTGCCGATAACCAACCGGAGGCCTGGGCCAGCGATCGTCTGCAAGTCATCGCTTATGCGGCTATGGTTGCTGAACACAGCGGGCAGGAAATCAGTGAAGGGCGCATACGTTATCACGCGGACAATGTGATGGTGCGAGTGCCAATTGATACGGCAGCTTTCGACGATCTCAAAAAAGCAATTGCTCGCGCGCGTGTTTTGCAGGGCAGCATTGAGCGACCGCCGGTGACTGATAACGAGCGCCTGTGCGTGAAGTGTTCGCTCGCTCCGGTATGTCTGCCGGAAGAAGCTCGTCTGGCGTCGATGCTTTCTGAATTGCCGCCGGCAACGTCGGAAGTCAGACAGCTTAAGCTCTTCCCTGCTGATGACGACCGTCGCACACTGCATGTGCTCACTCACGGCGCGCGGATCGGCCGTAAAGGCGACCGGCTGGAAGTTTCAGTTATAGGTGAAGCGCCGCAGTTGCATCCAGCCCAGGAGATTGGACAAATTGTTTTGCACGGCTTCGCACAAATCAGCACACAAGCGTTGCGGTTTTGCGGCCAACAGGAGATTGGCGTCCATTGGGTCACTACCGGAGGCCAATACATGGGCGCGTGGGTTTCCGGCAGCGGATCGGTGCAACGCCGCATTCGACAGTATCGCGCTCTGACCGATCAGGGGTTGTGTTTGCAACTGGCTGTGCGCCTGGCTGAGGCGCGCGCGCGAGGTCAATTGAGTTTCTTACTGCGGTCAAGTCGAGAAACGGAACGTACGACGCCCGAAGTCCAGAGTTCCATCAAAGCTATTCGAAAGCTCCTATCGCCCCTGTTGCGCGCGACGAGCATCGATTCTTTGCGCGGTTACGAAGGAAGTATCGGCGCTTATTATTTCCGCGCGCTTCCCGATCTGATTGTTCCTGAGGCTGGCGAAGAGATGAAGCCTGATGGCCGCAGTCGCCGTCCGCCGCGTGACCGTTGCAATGCCTTGCTGTCGTTCGCTTACGCGCTACTGCTGAAAGACGTGACAAACGCAATTATGGTAGTGGGCCTTGATCCGTCGTTAGGATTCTTTCACCGGCCCCGCTCTCAGGCGCCGCCGCTTGCTTTGGACCTGATGGAACTGTTTCGCGTACCGCTTGTTGACCTACCGGTGATAGCATCGATAAATCGAAAGCAGTGGGATATCGACAATGATTTTGACGTGGCGGGTCCGCAAGTTTGGTTGTCAGATGAAGGACGAAAGAAACTGATTAGCATTTACGAGCGGCGCAAGGGTGATTATTGGAGGCATCCGGTGGTGCGCCGATCGCTTACGTACTCAAGAATCATCGAGCTTGAAGTGCGGCTGTTGGAAAAAGAATGGATGGACGAAGGTGGTCTGTTCGCCCGAATGAGATTGCGTTGAGGCTAAGCAATGGAAGCAAAGCAGTGGTACGTGATCTGCTATGACATCACGGAGCCCAAGCGTTGGCGAAAGGTCTATAAGAAGCTTAATGGGTACGGCCGGCGATTGCAGTATTCAATCTTTCGGTGCAGGCTGACGCTGCGGCAGATAGAAAAGCTGCGTTGGGAACTTGAAGGAATGCTCGACGCAAGCGAGGATCGCCTGCTGATTCTGAGCATTTGTGAAATCTGCGAGCGGCATGTCGGACTGCATAACCGACCGGAATCCTGGGTTGATGATTCGCGACCATTTGACTTCGCGTAATGAGCCGCAAGCATGTACCTCCGTATCCTAGCCGGATGCTTTCGGGCTATGCGGAAACCAAATAGGGCCGGCAGTTAGGCTCGGTAACTTAATTGTTCAGATACTTGCGTAGATGTTAAGTGTCTGATTCTTGGGCAATTGTCACACGAAAACAAGGGCAGTCAGCATTGAGGGAATGGGATGTGAGAGAAAAACGGAGAGATGCGCGAAAACAAACTTGCAAGGTGCGGCAAACAAGAGATTTGGGACCAGCGCAGTAAGAATTCCGATGATGCCGAAAGGCGTTGAGCACTTGAAGACACCCACGCAGACAAAAACAATCTAATAGTAAGAATTCCGATGATGCCGAAAGGCGTTGAGCACTGATTGTTCCGGTTCAGGTCAGACGTGAGAATGAGTA
>DASXQM010000277.1:0-33427 GCA_036507195.1 Pyrinomonadaceae bacterium
AATACACCCAGATTGGATTCAACACCGGCTCGATATAACCAATGATGCCGGCATCAAGCGAGCGAACTCCGCGGGCCATGGCCACTGTAAAGAGGGTATAGGCCAAACCGATTTGCACCACGCCGAGATAAATCACGCTCAAGGCATCGTGCGAAGTCACTCGCGGAAGCGCTTTCAAACCAGCCGGCGCGGCGATCAGGACAAGCAGAAGGTTTCCGTAGATCACTGAGGAAGCGCGATTGACCGCGCGTGATTTTGAATGACGCAGCAAGAGGAAATAACACGCGAAACAAAGTCCCGAAGCGAGCGCCAGCAGATTGCCGGTCACGTCCTCCGGGCGCAGCTTGCCCACAAAAAATAGCGACATGCCGGCGACGCAAACGATCACCACGATCAGGTCCCGAGAGCGAAACTTCTCCTTGTAGAACAAGGGTTCGAAAATAAGCAGATAGACCGGCGCTGTGTATTGCAGGAAGATCGCGTTGGCCGCTGTCGTTTCTTTGGTGGCCAGCACGAAGAGAAGCAACAGAGCCGCGTAAAGCACTGAGGCGAGGGCCGTGACAGGATTCAGGCCAAAGCCTTCACGCCTGGTAAAGATTGCAACCGTGACTGCCGCGAACAGCGAGCGGCCAAAGGAGAGTTCCAGTCCCGAGAGCGAGGTCCATTTGATAAACAGCCCGCCGGTGCTCCATAACACCGCAGCCGCCACGACAAAAAGTAGGGGTGAAAACTTGGAGGAGCTTTTCAAGGCATTTGCGTGAACGTTGGTGAAGCGAGAGAGTCTGTGGCACCGAGTTGCTCGGCCGAAGACTCCGCAGATGCAGGTCTTAGTCTTCCTGGTTCGCCGGCTTCAGCGATTTCAGATACTTGCCAAACACACCATTCCACGGTGGGATGACGACCGACACCGCACCCAGCGCCTGGGCCTGGCAAGCCAGCCGGATCAGCGGCTTCGGTTCTGTCGTGTCGATGTAGCCAAACTCCTTGATCTTCTTGCCTTCGCGCACGGCCACGTCAGAGAGCTTTTCAGCGCCACCGAGAACGCCCACCCAGCAGGTGCCGCACGAAGCCGACCGGCACTCCACCGGAATAGGTCCTTCAACCCGGCGCGGATCAAGCTCACGCCAATTGCGCGAACGATCAGCTTCGGCCCCCCACGCAAGGTCCTGCGCATTGTTTAGCTTGTACTTCGCCGAGTCGTCGTTCTCGTTGTGGTTGACTGTCCACTTCTTATCGACTGTTTTCAGGAAACCCAACAGACCCTGGCTGTCGTCTACGGCACGCTCGCGAAGAACCTGCTCCGCCGACTTCTTTGCATGTTTGCGGTCCAGCAGCATCTCGCCCTTCGCGTTTTGGAAAGCTGTCAGCCCTGCCTGCTGAATAATCATGAAAGCGACCGCGGTAATGCCAATCGCCAAAGATTGATCAAACCCGCCGGCCTGGGCCACCTGGCGTGCTACCTTCAGAATTTGATCCGAAAGCTGGGTCGTGTCTGCCGCGTTGAAGCTTGCGGCATACGCTTCTACCGCCTTTTTCACCTCCGGCCAGTAGCGATGGCCGTAAAGGAATTTGTGCGACGAATCAATTTGATCCTGGAGGTGATAAACCCCTCGTATTAGTAGCTGCGCCGCCAATTTGTCAGGATCTTCGGCGGCCTGGAAAGCGCGGAACAAACTGAGTGGGTAAAAAGAGAACCAAATCTGCGTGGCGTTCTTGTCTACCTCATGAATCGAACGCAATAAAGTGGTTAGAGTACCCGCCCAGACTTCTTCGCCATGTTGGTTAAGATAGGTTTCAAACGGTGTTTCGGTAATTGTGTTAGTTATAGTAGTCATCATAGGAAACGGTGATTATAACCATGCGGCGCGAAAACCGCACACCGCGGCGTAGTAAGGATAGGGCCTAATTCAGTTTTCTCTGTGCAAAACACACTCGCGGGGCAGGCGACGTTGTTGACAATAATTGCGCAAGCAGGGTAAAAGTCGCTTATTCGACAGTCGAACTAACCTTTATAAATCAACCATCCTAATCCTGAGCAGGAGCGACTAAATGAATACCAGGGAACCAGTCACTGCGAAGCCGGGCCGAACTCCTGATAGCGCCTACAGTTTCTCTTTCGCCATTGTCATTGGCTTGGTTCTCTTCATTGGGGGACTGGTTATCAGCCTGACTCTGAGCGAGGGTTCAAGCATAGGACTTATCTTCGGCATCCCACTGCTCCTCGCCGGACTGGTGGTGCCGCTTATCATGATGCGCCATCTCTTCAAACAGAATGAGGTGACGGGACCTTGTCCTTATTGTTCAGCGCCTATCAAGACTTCCGATGCAACGATGAGGTTAGAGTGTCCGAATTGTAAGGGAGTGGTGGCGGTGCGAAATATGAAGCTGTACGCGGCGGAAACTTCCAGCTAACAGACGTGGCTTAGTTAATAGAGCGTCGTTTAGCAAATAGGAAGCCAGCATCTGGTCCAGTAGTCACTGAAGGTCAAAGCGAAGAGAATTACCAGCCAGAATAGCGCGGAAGTAAAAACCACCCAGATAAGCCGCGAGCTGTAACGAACGTGCATGAAATAAAGCACGACGAGCGTAGCTTTAATTACGGCGATCGTCAGCGCGATGATTACATTCAACTGTCCGGGAAAATCGCGAAAGCCTGCCCACACGGTAAATGCCGTGCCCGCCAACAAGGCAAGAAAAATCATGACGTAGATTCTGAGAGGTACGATGTGCTCACTCATAACGGGTAACTTCTAGCTCACAGGGACGCAAGATTTTCCATTTGTCATTGAAATGATTTGAAATTTTTCATTTGTCATTGACTGCTGCGCGTAGTTTTTAAATGGCTAAATGAAAAATGAAAAATGATATATGAAAAATCTACCTTTCACTCCCGCCTTACGCGACTATCCGCCGTGTTCCAAGTGCCGGCCCAACAAATAGAGTAAGGGGAACAGGAAAATCCAGATGATGTCGACAAAGTGCCAGTATAGGCCGGAAATCTCCACGGGATTGTGATACTCCGGACCGTAGCGACCCCGCGCGGCGAAATACATAATTACCGAAAGCACTCCCACCCCGATGATCATGTGAATCGCATGCATGCCGGTCATCGCGAAATAGATCCAGTAAAACATCTCGACGTTATTCGCTGAAGCTCCCGGCAGGAGGTGGACTTTGCCTGGGTTGAACGGATTCCCGGGAAACAATCTTCCAGGAATCAAGTGGTCAACATACTTCTCGTGATATTCGATTGCCTTGACTACCAAAAAAGTCAGTCCCAGAAGGATCGTCAGCGCGAGGCAGACGAGCTGGTTGCGACGCTTGCCCATTTGCGCACTATAAACTGCCAGGGCCATCGTGAAGCTGCTGAGAATCAGCACGCCTGTGTTGAGGGCGCCTAATTGCCAGGAAAGGTGATTGCTGGCAGAAGCGAAAGCCTGCGGATACTCCGTGCGATAGAGCGTATAGGCGAGAAACATGCCACCAAAGAACATGATCTCGGTAACCAGAAAAACCCACATGCCGAGCGTTCCAGCCTCGCGTTGCTGCTCCAGATTCTCGAAGTGGTGCTGCAGCGCCGGGTGGCTGGCAGTGTGTTCCGTTGCGATGTGGCCTTCAGCCAAGTTTACAGTCTCTCCTTATACGCTCATCCAGCTTGCCGGTAAGGTTCCTGATTCGCGTTCCAGCATCAGGCTTGCTCTGTCTCTTCTTTGAACTTTCCGATCACCTGCGTTTCTTCCGGAGGCGCAAACTCATACGCTTCCCACGTAACTATTGGAGTTATTAAGAAATTCTCGGTCGGCGGAGGTGATGCAGTTCTCCATTCAAGCCCGGGCAGGTGCCAGGGATTTGCTTCTGCGTGCTTGCCATAACGCATCGACCAAACGAGGTAGATCATCGGAATCAAAAGCCCGAAGCCAAGGATTGAAGCGCCCGCGGATGACAGCACATTGAAGACCTGGAACTCCGGCGGATAAGCGTGATACCGGCGCGGCATCCCCAGGTAGCCGGCTACAAACTGTGGTAGAAACGTCAGGTTGAAGCCAACGAAAATGACCAGCGCCGAGAACCTTCCCCAACCCTCCGGATACATGCGTCCGCTAATTTTGGGCCACCAGTAATGCAATCCGCCAAGGTAGCCAAAGAGCGCACCGCCGACCATGATGTAATGGAAGTGGGCCACGATGAAATACGTGTCGCTCACATGGACGTCAACTGCGAGCGCAGCCAGAAAAAGCCCGGTCATTCCCCCGACGGTAAAGAGCCCGATAAACCCGAGTGCAAAGAGCATCGGCGTGTCGTATGAGATTGAGCCTTTGTAAAGCGTCGCCGTCCAGTTAAAGACCTTTATTGCGGAAGGAATTGCTACGGCAAAACTGAGGAACGAAAAAATCATTCCCGCATAGACTGATTGGCTGGCAACAAATAAATGGTGACCCCAAACCAGAAAGCCAAAGACAGCAATTGCCAGGCTCGAGAACGCTACAAACTTGTAGCCAAAAATGTTTTTGCGAGAGAAGTTAGCGATCAACTCGCTGACCACGCCCATACTGGGCAAAACCATGATGTAAACGGCCGGGTGTGAATAGAACCAGAAGAGATGCTGGAAGAGCACCGGATCGCCGCCGCTGGCGGGATCGAATATTCCCACGTGGGTCAATCGTTCAAAAGCGAGCAGCAAAACCGTGATCGCGATCACCGGCGTTCCCAAAATCATGACCAGCGACGTGGCATAGTGAGACCAGATGAAGAGCGGCAAGCGAAACCAGTTCATGCCGGGCGCGCGCATCGTGTGGATAGTAACGATGAAGTTTAATCCGGTAAGAATCGAAGAGAAGCCGCTGATGAAGATTCCCAAGCCGGCCGCAATCACGTAGGAGTTTGAAAAAGTGGTGCTGTAAGGCGCGTAAAACGTCCAGCCAGTGTCGACACCGCCGGCAAGCAACGCGTAGATAGTAATGATTCCTCCCAGCAAATAGATATACCAGCTAAGGAGATTGATGCGCGGAAACGCCAGGTCCTTGGCGCCGATCATCATCGGCACAAGGAAGTTGCCGAGCGTCGCCGGTATTGAAGGGATCAGGAAGAAAAATATCATGATGATCCCGTGCTGGGTGAAGACCTTGTTATAGGTTGTCGACGACAAAAGATCGCCCTGCGGCGTCAACAGCTCCAGCCGAATGAACATCGCATAGAGGCCGCCAATGAAAAAGAAGAATGAGATCGAGCCGAGATAGAGTAGCGCGATGCGTTTATGGTCCCTGGTCAGCAGCCACGACTTAAGACCGTATTGGGCGTTGATGTAGTTAACGCGAGCCGCCGCTGGTGTTTCAAATGTTTCGAATGCTTTCATAATTTCTGCCGCCCAAAGGATTTCATTTAGCCCCTGGGGTCCCGGTCTGACTCGCAGGTACCAGAGCCCGAGTCTCTATTTTTGAATTGGGCGTTGTCGCTGTCGAGGTTCCCGATTGCGGGTTTGAAATCTGCAGCGACTTAATGAATGAGATGATTTGGATCAACTGCTCCGGGGTAACCTGCCCCTGAAAAGTCGGCATAATAGGACTAAACCCAGAGACTACCTTCGCCTGTGGATTCTCGATCGACTCGCGAATGTACGCTTCATCTGCAGTCAGCGTTTGGTTATTTGTGAGAAAGACCTTTCGGCCAAACAAACCCGCCAGCGCCGGCCCGCGTCCACCTTCACCATTCGCGCCGTGACACGAAACACAGCCCAGCGACTGGAAAAGTTGTTGGCCGGCAACGGCCGGGGATTGCTGGCTCGCATTGCCGCTCAACCAGTTATCAAATTCAGTCGGCTGCATGACGATCACCGAACCAATCATTCCCGAATGATTCATGCCGCAGTATTCAGCACAGAAGAGGTGGTAGATCCCAGGCTTGGTGGCTTCAAACCACTGTGTCGTGTATTTGCCGGGCAACACGTCCGCCTTGATACGGAAAGCCGGAATGAAAAAGTCGTGGATAGTATCTTCGGAGGTCATTATTAGTCTGATCTTGCGGCCGGTGGGAACGTGCAACTCATTTATCTCGCGCTGCCCGGTTGAGTGCTGAATCTTCCACATCCACTGCTTGCCGACCACATAGATTTCGTTGGCATTTTTTGGTGGCCGCGAATTCTGAAAATAAATTTGTGCGCCCCAAGCAAACATGCTCATCGCAATGATGAAAGGAATGACTGACCAAATCGTTTCCAGTTTATGCGAACCTGCGATCGGTCGCGGAATCTCATGGGGCGAGCGACGGCGATATTTGATAACGAAAAAAATCAGCACGCCAGAGATGAGCAGCGTGAAAAAGACGGTCACTCCGGAGAGATAAAAATAAAGCGCATCAACCTTCCCCGAGACAGTGGAAGCGCTTTCCGGAACAAATGGAATCCAGGAGGTCTGCATAAGTTCTATTTGGTTTAGAGCTTGTAGTTTAGAGGGCAACAGATTGCTGTTTCCCAACTACGCAAGCTAAAGCTCGAACTCTGAACTGCTTGAACTGTTGTACTCTAAATTTCGGGCACCTCAAGCTTGCAAATTAACCCTCGCCTGCTCACGCCGGCGGAACAGCAGGAACATCGCCACCATAGCCACCAATGTTGCGACGCCGCCTATTCGCATCAGGTTCATCACCACTGCACCATACTTTCCGGTGGCCGGATCGTAGTGGAAGCAATAAAGCAGCAACTGATCGACCGGCGAACCAATCTTATTGTCAGCAGCCTCAATCAAGCCCAGACGCAGATCACGCGGCGCGTACTCGATTCCATAAAAATAGCGCGCCAGTTTTCCCTGCGGCGTGGTCACGTAAATCGCGCTGGCGTGTACAAATTGGTTTGTTGCTTCGTCGAAGTGATAACGAAACCCTACTGCGTCCGTCAGACGTTTGATACTCGCTTCGTCACCGGTCAGAAAATGCCAGCCACGCGCTGCTCCCGCGCGCCTGGCCTCGGGCAGGTAGTCCACATAAGTATTTTTCTTCGCCGCAGCAAGCGCGGCGGTCTCGCGCGGATCGAAACTGACCGTCACCACCTCAAACTCCTGTCCGGGTTGGAAAGCCATCACCTTGAAAGCGGTCACCATACCGTTGAGCACCTGGTTACAGAGCATCGGGCACTGGTAATAGACCAGCGACAGCACCACCGGTTTCTTGCCGAAGTAATCCCCAAGTTTGACGTTCTCGCCATGCTCGTCTTTGAACACGAGCTCGAGCGGGAGTTGTTCGTTCAGTTTCTGATCAATGCCTACGCCATTTAAAGCCTTCGGCAAACCGCTGGGAGCCCTCGCCTCATATGGCCGTGAACTGTAGAGCGGCGAATTTCCCTGCGTCTGGCTGAACTGAGCGTGAGCAGGCAGGCACAGAGTTGTAAGCAGCAAGAGGACGATGGTCGCGGCTTTGCCGCCGCACAGTGCGGAAAGGCTCTGCCTTTCCGACAAGTGGAAAGGAATAGTTTTGGAGGCTATGCCTCCGAAATCCTGGCAAGGCGCAGCCTTGCCAAAGATAAATATTCCGACCGCCGGAAAGGCAAAGCCTTTCCGCACTGGGCGGCGGCAGAGCCGCAAAGAGCCGGGTGCCTTCTGCGTCCTTCCCACTGTCCACCCCTTACTGCCTACTATTCTCATTGCTTCCCCCTCTCCGTCACACGTCCTGAGCTGGCGGCGGTGGGCGGATCGATGCCGTAGTCTTCGGCGCGCCAGCCCGGTCCCTCTTCCGAAATCGTCTTAACTCTCGAAGACAAGCCAAGCACTTTCTGCATAGCCTGGTCGATTGGCACGCACCCAGCCCGGACGTTGGGCGCTTGCTCAATGGAACAGTTCAAGTCACGTTCCCACTGTTCACGTAACACGCGGTATTCAGCCTCCGGCTCTCTTTTCTCGAGCGGCACCCATTGACCATCCTCCAGCTTCACGCCAAATCCCGGTGCTGCCTGCAGCCTAGGAGCAGGCGGCAGCCGCTCCTGCGGCGACATCGCCATCGGTCCCGGATCCGGCTCTTTCTCGGTCTCCTGCGCATACATAAATCGAAACATGCCCCACATGAGCACAAACACTACGATTCCTAACGCGGTAAGGGCCACGACAAACTTCGCCACGCCGGCAACGCTGACGTCGCTTGCTTCGTGCGTCACATCCGGATTCTTGATGTGCGACACGTCGGGCGTTTCGGTAACGTGTCGCGGATCGTGGCCGTTGCCGTTGGGTGTAGTTCTCGCCATCGTTTCGAACTTCCTCTTCTACTGTTTTGCCTTTACCCGTTCCCCTTTTCCCTCTTGCCTTATTTAGTGGACCGCGTGGGCGTGCTTCTGTTCGAGCACCGTTTCATAAAGCTGGTCGTTGATCGGTATCAACGGCCGTTGCCGCAACGCCCAGGCAAAGGTGGCGAGCCACAGGCCACCCAGACCGATGGGTGCAACCAGGTCCATCCAGCTAATCTGAAAATGTTCGTGCGTAAAGTTTGGCGTGATCATCCAGAACAGATCAACCAGGCGCATCACAAGAATCAATACTGCGACGATGACGAGCTTACCGGCATGGCGTTTGAACGATCGCGACAGCAAAAAAAGAAACGGGAAAGCAAAGTGAAGCACAACCACCACCAGAGCGATCGCGCCCCAGGTCCCGTGAACCCTTGGCAGATACCAGCGAATCTCCTCCGGCAAGTTAGCCGACCAGATAATTAGAAACTGGGAAAAAGCGAAGTAGGACCACAGCATGACCAGAGCCAGCAGCAGCTTGCCAAGATCGTGAAAATGTAATTGCGCGACGACGTTGTTCATCGGCTCCTGTTTTGAGAGCCAGGCCATCACCGCGACCACAAAAGCCAGGGCGCTTAAGGACCAGGAAGCGACAAAAATGAAACCGTAGATGGTGGACGACCATTCAGGGTCAAGCGACATAAACCAGTCTATTGAGGCGAACGTTACTGTGAAAACAAACAGCACCATTCCCGGTCCGCTGATCACTCGCATGCGTTTGGTAAACTGGGTGTCGCCAGTTTTGTCCTGCATGAGCGACCAGCGATTCAAAAAGTAGGCGAGGGCCAGCCAGATAGCAAAGTAGATTGCCGCACGCACGGTGAAGAACGAAAGGTTCAAGTACCTCGCTTTCTCTCTGAGCACCGCGTTTTCAGCCATCTTGTGCTCGTTTGTCCAGCTATAAATCCGGTGCCCACCAAGCACGATTGGCACGAACATTATTAGGACTAATGGCAGCGTCCGCGTCGCGGCTTCGAGCACGCGCCGAATTACTAGACCCCACCCGCCTCCAGTCAGGTGTTGCAGCATCAGGAGGGCGAGCGAACCGACGGAGATGCCTGCCCAAAAAGAAAACGCAAACAGGTAAGACTGGAAAAACTGCTCGCGAGCCACGAAAAACCCGATTGCAAACATGGCCGCGAACACAACCCCAACGATCAGCGCGAGCTGCTGAAAGCGGCTCGCACTCGCCGGCGCATTGTAGGGACCGCTCGGCAATCTCGTCACTGATGACCTCCATTCCTGGAAGGCGAGCTCGTGGCTGAAGGCTGAGCCGCCGGTGCTTGCGCCGGCTGATTCTGCTGGCTTAGCTGCAACGCCCGGATGTAGGCGACGATGGCCCAACGGTCCTGCGCGGGAATCTGTGGCGCATAACTCGGCATCGCTCCCCAGCCGTTTGTGATCGCGTCAAAAAAATGTCCCACCGGGGCTTGTCGCAACCGCTCATCATTGAATGAAGCGGCCCGGCGAAAGCCACGTCTTACAATCATTCCGTCACCGTTACCTGTCAGGCCGTGGCAAGCTGAACAGAAAATCTCGTAACGCTCTTTGCCACGAAGAACTACTTCTTTGGTCACCGCGATTGGAAAAATCTCAACATCGTCAGGATAAGCAGCCGCGCCTTGCGGTGCCGCCGCGGTGCCGGGAGTAGTTCCGGTAGGCTGCGGTCCGGCCGGAGTCTCCGTGGGCACAGCCGCTCGGTTGGCGCCGGTTTTGCTTGCCTTCTTGCCGGTAAAGAATTCGGTATCTGTTTTTAGAAAGCCCCGCGGCACTGTGCCTTCAACTGGCGGCCGCCCCGACAGGCCGTCTCCAAAGAAAGTGGATGAACGATAAGGCTTCATCTTCGGCTGGTCCTGCATATCGCGCCTGCAAGCAGCGGTGAGCAGTAAGCAGTGAGCAGTGAGCAGCATGATAAAAACAGTTCGCAGTGGGTAGTGGGCAGTAGGCAGCGCGCTTGCACTGCTCACTGCTAACTGCTCACTGCTCACTTTTTCTTCAGACTTCCACATCGCTAACATCAATCGCGCCCAGACTCTTCATAAACCGGGTCGCTTCATAGTGCCTAAATTTTGGATCGTTTGCCTCGATTACCAGGAAAAATTTATCGCGCGTCGCCAGGGCAAAGTTCGGCGCATTGAAGACAGGGTGGTATGGCTGCGGCAGCTTGTTTAGCGCCAGCATGCCCAACACAGCCGCAAACGAAGCCACCAAAACAGTGCATTCAAACGTAATCGGAATGAAGGCGGGCCAGCTGTTGAAAGGCTTGCCGCCAACATTCAACGGATAGTCAATAACTTCCATCCAGTACTGCATGAAAAATCCCCCCAGTCCGCCGAGGATCCCGCCGAGTAAGACAATCAGCGGCAGACTGGTACGGGTGAATCCGATGGCCTCGGAAAGTTCTTCAATCGGATACGGCGAATAACCATTAATACGGCGATATCCTTCCTTGTAGGTTCGCCGCGCCGCCGCGACCAGATCCGATGGATTATCAAACTCGGCCATGATCCCATAGAGTGCCGACACCCCTCGCCGCCTACCGTGCGCCGCCCCGGACGTCGCATGATGGAAAGGCTCCGGGTCCTCCAAATCATGTTCCCACGGCTCTTCTTTTGGATCGTCTTCAGCCATTGCGACTCACTTCACGTGCGAACCGTTTAGAGAGGGGACTTGTCCCCCGCAGCGTCGGAGGCACAAGTGCCTTATCTAAAACACTGCGATTACAAACCTCACTCCTCGACTTCCGCTTCCGGCAAGATCGTGCGCATCTCGAAAATCGAAATCATTGGCAGGAAGCGAATGAACAAAAACAACAAAGTAAAGAAGAACCCGATCGTGCCTATGAACATGGTCCAGTCCCACATCGACGGTTGATACATGCCCCACGACGAAGGTAAAAAGTCACGATGGAGGCTGGTGACCACAATCACGAATCTTTCCAGCCACATGCCGATGCTTACTACGATCGAGATTAACCACAGCACCAGCAGGTTCGATCGTATCCTCTTGATCCAGAGAAACTGCGGCGTGATGATGTTGCAGAGAATCAGCGCCCAGTAGTAATAAGCGTAGGGCCCGTGCATGCGGTTCCAGATCATGTAGCGCTCGTTACGATTGCCGCTATACCAGCCGAAGAATGCTTCGATTACGTAGCCGTAGCCGACGATCAAACCCGTCGCCAGCATGACCTTGGCCATGTTGTGCATGTGGCGCATCGTAATGAAACTTTGCAGGCCGTAAACTCTTCGCAGCGGAATAGTCAGTAACAGTACCATCGCGAAACCCGCATAGATGGCTCCGGCAACGAAGTAAGGCGGAAAAATCGTAGCGTGCCAGCCCGGGATGACGCCGACCGCAAAATCGAGGCTGACGATCGTGTGCACCGAAAGCACCAGCGGCGTGGCCAGCCCCGCCAGCAGCAGATATGCCATTTCGTAGCGATGCCAGTGTCGCGTCGAGCCGCGCCAACCCATCGCCAACATTCCGTAAACGATTTGAAATGGCTTGCTGCGCGCGCGATCGCGCAGGGTAGCGAAGTCTGGGATCAAACCGACAAACCAGAACATCGCGGAGACAGTGGCATAAGTGGAAACGGCAAAGACGTCCCACATCAAAGGGCTGCGAAACTGCGGCCAGATTCCCATTGTGTTGGGATAAGGAAACAGCCAGTAAGCCAGCCAGGGCCGGCCCAGATGCATGATCGGATACATGCCGGCCTGGGCAACCGCAAACAACGTCATCGCCTCGGCGAAGCGGTTAATAGAGGTGCGCCACTGTTGTCTCAGCAAAAGCAGAATTGCCGAGATCAACGTACCGGCGTGACCGATGCCGATCCACCAAACAAAATTCAGAATGTCCATTCCCCAGGCGACGGGAATGTTGACGCCCCATAGTCCGATGCCTTCGAAGAGGAGCTTGGTAATCGTCAGCAGCATCAACTGGAAGAGGACAAACGAGATCGCAAAGCCGATGAACCAGCCGACCGGCGTCTGCCGCTTTAGGACGATCGAACTGATCTTGTCGGTCACCGAAGCAAACGTCAGCCCCGATGCGATAACCGGCGTCGTCGTATGAATCGGACCTTCGTTGTGCGGTTCGTCTGGCATTAACTACATTGGGCCTCGGAGACATTAAGGCGAGAGGGATAACTCAAGCCAAATAACCTCAGGGTTAGGAAGGGTGGTTTACCCCCGCTCGTTGAACGGCACTCAACCAGAGCGGGGGCAAGCCCACCCTCCCAACCCAGAGATTCTGTTTCTTGAATCATCCTTTGCTTCTGTGTGGCTATTCTTCGTGCCTGGAAATCTCCGGGTTCGGATTCCTGAGCGCCGTCAAATATGTGGTGCGCGGCTTCGTGTTCAAATCCCCGAGCAATGAATAGTTCCTCTGTTCCGCCTTCAACTTGGAAACACGGCTGTTGGGATCGTTGACGTCTCCAAAAACGATTGCCTCCGTTGGGCAGACAGCCTGGCAGGCGGTGACGATTTCCCCGTCCCGCACTTTTCGCCCCTCAAGTTCAGACTGAATCTTCGCGCCCTGAATGCGCTGCACGCAGTAGGTACATTTCTCCATCACGCCGCGACTGCGCACGGTGACCTCGGGATTGCGCATCAACTGGTAAGTGGGCGTCTCCCAATCCTGATACAAAAAGAAATTAAAACGCCGCACTTTGTACGGACAGTTGTTCGAACAATACTTGGTGCCCACGCAACGGTTGTAGACCATGTCATTGAGACCCTCGGCACTGTGGACTGTAGCGTGGACCGGGCACACCGGCTCGCACGGCGCATTCTCACAATGCATGCAGGGCACGGGCATGAAGTTTGTCGCTTCGGGATTGTTCGCATCTTCACCTTTGAAATAAGTGTCAACGCGAATCCAATGCATCTCGCGACTGCGAACCACTTGCTCTTTTCCAACCACAGGGATGTTGTTCTCTGACTGGCAGGCGATGGTGCAGGCATTGCAGCCGACGCAGTTGTTCAGATCGATGGCCATGCCCCAGGCGTAGTTCAACCCATTATCCTGGTTCTGGTAATCGAAAAGTTCGGGGTGGTAGAGCGTATCGTCTGGCGGCGGATCGTGTGTTTCGCCCGCGGGCGTGCCTTTGAGATACTCCTCCAGCGTTTGCGAACGCAGAACGTCGCGGTCCTCTTTGCTGAAGTTGCGGTCTTCCAGCATGAAATGAAGTTGCGTAACGGCGAGCAGATGCCGCATGCCGGCTTTTTCAACCTGGACGCCGCCGACGGACCACGGCGCGTCTGAAGTGCGAATCTCGTAGGCGTTGAAACCGTGCCCGTTGCCGACGCGCCCGGCGCTCTTGCGACCGTAACCGAGATGAATGGTAATCACGCCGTCTGGTTGGCCAGGCGTGATCCAGGTGGGGACCGGATCGCTAAACGTTCGTCCTTGATAACTAATCTTCAGCGTGTCGACGTAAATGTCGCCGCCCTTTTTGCCGATAGTTTTTTCCAGTCCCAGTTGCTTTGCGGTATTTGGACTAACCAGTGCGGCATTGTCCCAGGTTAGTTTCGACAGCGGCTTCGGTAGTTCCTGCAACCATCCGTTGTTGGCGAAGCGGCCGTCATAAATCGTCGGGTCAGTGCGGAAGACGAGCTCAAACTGAGAGCCGGTTGTTGCGGGTATCGCGGGCGCCCCGCCTGCCTTTGGTTGCGATAAAGCTGCAGTGTTCACCGAAACTGTCTTCGTTGGCAGCGCCGTGTTCGGAACAAACCCATCATGAACACACTTGCGCCACCAACTTTCGAAGTCGCTCGACGGAGTCGCAACAGCAATCGGCTGACTTCCATTTGCATTCTGCGTACTGCCTTCTGCCGTCTGCCTACTGCTTTCCGCTGGCTGCCGACTGCCGACTGCCGACTGGTTACTGCTGCTTGTTTGCTGTTTGCTCCAATACTCGCGAATGATGTCGTAAGGCTTTTTGTCGTACTGCGGCGTAAACACCGCCAGCAACTCATGGGCGCTCTTGCTTTGATAGAGCGGCTCGATCAGCGGCTGTACGATCGTCCCCGTGCCGTCGTAAGTGCGCGTGTCGCTCCACGCTTCGAGATAGTGCGATTCCGGAATGTGCCAATGACAAAGCTCGGAAGTCTCATCCTTGTACTGACTGAGATGAACGCGCAACTTTGTCTTAAACATTCGGTCTTTATCGAGTCTCAGGTCGACAGGCGTGTTGTAAACCGGATTGCCGCCAACGATCACCAGCATCTCAACGCGGCCGCCGTCAATGTCGTTAAGCAACTCCTGCAGCGACTGCCTCTGATCGACTGAATTTGCCTCAACCGGATCCGTGTATAAAACTGTCTTGCCAACATTTCCCAGCTCATCGTTCATCGCATGAGCGAGCGCGTGCACGGCCGGCGGCGTTTCTTTACCGGCAATGACGATGCTCGCGCCTTTGTGCTGCTGAAGATCGCGAACTATCGCATCGAGGCCGCTCATTGAAGCACTCGCTCCGGTTACCTTCACACCAATGCCAGTAGCGACCGTACCAGCGGCGGACAATAACTCGCTTGGCTTTACTGACCAATGATGATCGGCGCTCGCACCGGTCGTTGTCGGCGTTGTCTCAATGACATAAAGCCGACTAATCTCCTTCTTGCCTTCCGCGATGCGCCGTCGCGCTGCAAAATCGCGCGCATACTTCAACGTTCCGGGATGGGCTGAAAGGAAATCGGCATCGAGCGAAAGAATTCGATCAGCTTTGCTGAAGTCGTAGATCGTATTGACGGGTTGGCCCAAAGCCATCACTGCCCCGCCGCGCGCGTTGTCGTTGTTCACCGGCTCATACTGATGCCACTTCGCCTGCGGAAACTCAGTCAGAATCCCTTTTAATTGGGCGGCCAGCGTTGGCGACGTAATCGTCTCCGTCAGGAAACGCAAACCCACGCCTTGCTTCGGACGCTGTTCATCCAAGGCCGTACGAATCTCGCCGACGAAGGTTGACCAGGTGCGAGACTCTTCGCGATAAAGCGGGATTTGCGAGCGGTCGGGATCGTAGAGAGTCAGGATTGACGCTTGCGAGAATATGTCCGTGGCGCTGGAGCCACGATCCTGCGGGTCGCCGTTACGGCTGTTCGGATGATCAGGATTCCCCTCAACCTTCGTGGGGCGCCCATCGTTGCTCCTGGCCAGCAGCGGCGTTGCGATACCGCCAAGCGAAGAAGCGGTAGCGAAGAAGAGCGCTTTGCCGGGAACCATGTCCTCGGGCTGTTTAATATTCGGAACAATTTTTTCCGCCGGTTGGAAGACACAACCACTCAGGCCCGCCAGCGCCAGCGAGGCTCCCATCAACTTTAGAAAGGTGCGGCGCTCGACTGGATCGTTCCACTCTTCAGCGTGCTGCGGGTATTCGCGTTCGACAAACTCGCGAAACTCAGGAGCATCGGCCAACTCCTCGAGACTGCGCCAATAGCTCTTGCCGGGAGCACGAACGTCCTGTCCGCTTTGCTGCGCAAGAATCCGCTCCCGCATCAGCTTGAAATTAATGTGTCGGTCTTCGCTCATTAGTTGCTGTGGCTTTGCCGCCTGATATGCGGAATGGCTATGCCTTTCCGTCACTGGCCAAAAACCCCCTCCGAGGCTGCGCCTCGCATCGCGCAGGCGAGACGCCCGCGGTCCCAGTATCCCCGTCCCAGTATTAGCGGTGGCAAGTCGAACAGCTCGTCAAAACCTTCGGCGGTTGAATGTGATAAGCCGTTACCAACGATCTGCCGACCGCAATTTCTTCCTGAGTCTTGTTCTCCTGCCGCCATTCCATATTGAAAATCTCTTCCGTAGGTCGCACAAACTTCTCCGGATTCCGATGGCAGCCGAGACACCACTCCATCTGCAGTGTGGCTGCCTGATAAGCAATCGGCATCTGATCCACGCGGCCGTGGCAAGTCGAACAGCCCACACCTTTATTCACATGAATGCTGTGATTGAAATAGGCGTAATCCGGAAGGTCGTGCACCCTAATCCATTCGATCGGTTTGCCGCTGCGGAAGCTGGCGCGCACCGGCTCGAGATAAGGACTATCCGCCCAAATCTGTTTATGACAATTCATGCAGGTATTTGTTGATGGCATGCCGGCAGATGCCGCAATCTCAACAGAGGTATGGCAGTAGCGACAATCCAAACCATCGTCGCCCACGTGGTGCTTATGACTGAACTGGACGGGTTGTTGGCGCTCCACCCACTGTCCGGTGTTCCAGGATGAGCGATTCAATTCCGCGGTCGCCCAAAGTGCGGCCAGCAGGATAAAAACCGCCCCATAGATCGTCAGCTTCGCCAGTGCGTTGGTGCTGTGATGAAAAATCTGGGGCATCGCCGCGGCTTTGCTAATCCGTCTTTACAGAATTTCGTAATCTAAAACTGGGAAATTTCGATCGAAAAACCGAGAACAGCAACTGCACTTGCAACGACAGACTACAACCACCCGTTTAGACAGCGCGGTACCACAAACTCGCCGCGATCAAAACTATTTCTTACTGAGTGTTGGTGTACTTTAGCAGATGGACAAAATTTTTCAAATTATCATTACTCGCGGCGTTGATGCGGGATCACTGGATGATATCAACGCAGTGTGGGGCGAGCCATTACAGAACCGCGAGCGGTAGTAACCGGATCCTGGATTCAACCACGATGGATAATAATAGGTGACAGAAAGATGTGTCCGACGCGGCTTTGCACAAAAAGTGTTTCACTGTATATCAGAACCGGGAGCGGTAGCGACCGGCCAAATACTCAACTTTTGGAGCACAACCTGATACTGAAATTAATGGGTGTCTAAGCGCAATTCTCAGTTGAATCCTTGGCCGGTCGCTACCGCTTCCGGTTCTGATACGGCCACGCCAACTCGCTTATAAGCTTTTTGTGTAAGCTCGTCCGACGCTGTTGACTGCCTGGATCCGGTCGCTACGCTTCCGGTTCTGTAACAGGCACTTCCCGTATATCGAGTTATTGATCTTGTAAGCGTGGTGGGCGGATCTGAATCCGAGATCTCAAATCTGAGTTAAGTAATCGCAGCGTCGCGGGCCAGCATCGCAGCGCCGATCGTGGCGGCATCGGCTCCCAGAGCGGCGGCAAGAATCTGCGTTGCCTCAAAACAAGGTTGAAAGGCGCGTCTTTTCGCTTCCTGGATAATCGGGTTCAGGATCAGGTCACCTGCCTGCATCACTCCGCCGCCCAATACGATTCGCTCAATATTCAAGAGGTTGATGATACTGGCAACACCGGTCCCGATATATTTTCCCGTGCGCTCAATCATCATCAGCGAAAAATCGTCACCCTCTTTGGCCTCGCGCGCCATATCGTCGGCAGTGAAATTCTTGTTCATAGCCAACCTCGAAAGCGATGAGGTTGAATCTCGATTCAATCGTTCGTTCGCGCGACGCACAATATTTGGAGCGGAGGCAACTGTTTCCAGACAGCCCGTATTGCCACACTCGCATTCTGAGCCTTCGGTATCGATCGTAATGTGTCCCACTTCCCCCGCGAAGCCTGAGGCGCCGGTCCAGAGCTTGCCGTCGAGAATGATCGCACCGCCAATGCCTTCACCGATGGTAATGTAGAAAAGATTCCGGCTGCCGCGGCCGGCGCCGATTTTGAACTCGCCATAAGCCGCGGCGTTGGCATCGTTTTCGAGCTCAAATCGCAAACCTGTGGCTGCCATCAATTCCGCATGAATGTTTTCGTGAACTATCCCCGGAAGGTCCCTCGAAGCGACTACTCGATCAGTTTGCCTGTTGACCAAACCCGGTATGGCAAGACCGATAGCCTCAATATTCTTCTCGTTCCGGCGTAAATCGCTGACCAGCTGGGCCACCTGAGCGACCAACCCCTCGGCCTGCAACTGCGCTTCGCGGCGTTCCCCTATGACACCGTCATTGTTGACTGTCGCGGCGCGGAGTTTTGACCCGGAAAACTCGATTCCAATAAGACTTGACTCCGACTGAGGGGGCATCGCGGTTTCAAAACCTTCCTATGACTAAGTTAGCTTCCGGAGGAACAAGCGGAAGCATAATCGAGGGTACTAGGGCTGTCAAACATGTCTTTCTGCGTGTAGAATTGCCAAACTCAAAAGCGGTCTTTGGTTTTTGGTCTTGGTCTTTGATGGCGAGCCTATGCAGTCAAAGACCCAAGACCAAAGTCCAAAGGCCAAATTTCATGCAGATACGCTCTATATTATTGCCTACAGATTTCAGCGAATGCGGCAACTACGCGCTCTCCTATGCCTCATCCCTGGCGCGCACATTTGGTGCCTCAATAATCTGCGTTCACGTTATCGAGCCGATGGTGCCGACCGTGGGCTACTCCGGGATGACCGAACCTTTGCCAATTGCCGATATTTCTGACCAGCTTGAGGATTCCGCCGAACGTGAACTGCCAAAAATTGCCGAATGTGAAGAATGCGCCGGACTGGACGTCGAAGAGTTGATTGTCCACGGCGAAGCTGCTGCTGAGATTGTGCGCGTCGCCAAAGATCGCAAGGTCGATTTGATTATTATCTCATCGCACGGCCGGACAGGATTGGGACGGATACTTTTTGGCTCGACGGCTGAAGCGGTTGTGCGCCATGCCTCGTGCCCTGTGCTGGTGGTGAAACCGTCGCAGGACGAACCAGGTTCTGGTAAGCAGTAAGTCGTAAGCAGTAAGCAGTTGTTCCAGGATTAGCGGCCCTGGGGGCCGTTTACAATGCTTACTGCTTACTGCTCACTTTAAATCATGCATCTCGATTTTCTTAACGAATTCATCGGTCGCTATGGTCTCTACGCTGTCTTTCTCCTCGTGATGATCGAGGGAGACATTACGCTCTTACTTGCCGGCGTTCTGGCCCACAGTGGTTTTTTCGGGGACCATGGCTTTGCCTCGGTCCTTCTTGCGGGTACGCTGGGTGGCTCGGCCAGCGACAACATTGCCTATCTCACCGGTCGTGAGTTTCGCAAAGGTGCTCGCGATATCCGCTTCTATCGCGCGGCCAAGCCGAGAATGGAGCGATTGACGAACAACTTTGGCGGACTCTCAATCTTTCTTTCGAAATACATTTACGGTTTGCGCTGGGCTTCGTGCATATTTCATGGCGTCGGCCGCATGCCTTACCTGCGCTTTGTGCTACTGTCGCTGACGAGCTGTTTTGCCTGGGTATTACTTCTCAGCGGCGCGGGCTATTTTTTCAGCGGCGCCGTGATTGGAATCATCGGAGATTTTCACCGGCTCGGCAGAGTTCTGCTGGTTATTGTGGTGGTAGGCATTACCGGGTTCTACCTCGCCGAACGCTTTTGGCTATCCCCGAAAGTGGAAGAAGCTGATCCGGAACGTTTGCAGGAACTGGAACAGGTTGCGCAAGAGAAGTTGCAGGGCCTAAAACAGGAATTTCAGGAGCACATTCCCTTTAAGCAGGCGCGTCATGAAGACCAGGAGAAAAGTGCTTCGAAGCGCAAGAAGGACTAAGCGAGGTCGGGTTGGAGTCCCAATTTAACGACTCAACTCTAAATGCCGATTTTCCATTTCTCATTTCTCATTTTTCATTTGGTCATTTCAGAATGCTCGTGATCCAAACCGATGGTAAATGAGAAATCTAAAATGATATATGGAAAATCTCGTTCGGTCCTTGTTACGAGATAACTGCTCTAGAAAGGATTACCGAAAAACCGAGTGCTTATTGAATCTTCTGCACCTTCGCGCGTGGATCTTGCCGGCGGCACGATCGACATCTGGCCGCTCTATTTATTTCACCCTGGGGCCGCGACAGTAAATTTCGCCACCTCACTTCGCGCTCATTGCCAAATCAAAACACGCGATGACGGTCGTATCGTGCTCGAATCCCGGGATCGCAAGGTCGCTTTTGAAACTGAACTTGCCGCCCTTGAAGATCTTCTGCGCGAAGAACGTCTTGAACTTATCTCAAAACTAGTTCACTTCTTCAAACCAACGACCGGTTTTCATTTGACTGTCAACAGCGAAGTGCCCGCCGGCGCCGGCATGGGCGGATCATCGGCGCTCGCTATTGCCTGTATTGGAGCGCTCAATCGCCTGGTTGGGAATCGCTACGAGGAGCGAAAATTCATCAGCATCGCTGCGAATATTGAGACCACAGTGATTCGGGTGCCCGCCGGTTTCCAGGATTATTACTCGGCGCAATATGGTTCCACCGCCTGCCTCCACTTCCGTCCCGAGGGTATTGAACGGGAAGCGCTCAGGATCGATGAAGCGAAACTCGAAAATCGAATTGTGATCTGCTACACCGGCGAGCCGCGCCTCTCGGGAACAAATAACTGGGAGATTTTCAAGCGTCACATTGACGGTGACCCGGAACTCTTCGAACTTTTCGATGGTATTCGCGATTCCGCGCTGCGCGTGCGCGCCGCCCTTCTGGCCGACGATTGGAGCGAGGTGCGCGAAACGATGCGCGCCGCCTATCCCAATCGCAAACGACTGGCGCCCGGCGTAACGACTCCGCAAATGGAACGGCTGGTAAAAATAGCCCTGGCCAACGGCGCAGAAGCTGCAAAAGTTTGCGGCGCCGGCGGCGGAGGTTGCATCGCCTTTCTATGTGCGGAAGGACGAAAAGCTGAGGTCGAGGCGGCGTTGAACGGGGAGGAAGGCGCGGAGATTATCAATTGGAAGTTTTCGCGCCAGGGATTAACGGTTACGGAGTCGTAAAGTCTATCTTGAGATCTCAGATCTGAAATCTGAGATTTTATAGCATCCACTGACGCCGGTTGTCATAGTAAGATGGCGAACGATCCGGGTAACGTTTCTTGTATTTTTTGTAGCGGGCAAGGAGTTGTTCATATCGTTTGTCGGAAGAATGAATTCGGCGATGTGGTAGCTCGCGCAGATGGTTTTCAATCTTCGCCATATTCCGCGGCGAGAAGCGCCAATCATAGTCCCCGAGTTCGTACAGACTTGTGAGGCCGTAACCTTTGATCCGTCCGGAGAAATCCACGTAGGGATCGAAGTAGCTCCACGTCAAATCCCTCAGCGATCGAAACAGCGGCTTGCGGCCGTGTAATCCGATATCACGCGAACGGCCAATTGAGCCCCACAAACCGTCTTCCTGAAAAACAAAGATAACGTGATCGAGCAGGTCCTGCGACTCGATATCCAGCAAGAGCGGAGGATAGCCGTGCTGTTCCAGAATCACGGCTGCCCCCACCGCCGCCTCCAGGCAGTGTGCTTCATGCCGTTTTAGGACTTCACGGAAGGAGCGAAGTGTGCCGCCGTCGCATTCCCAGTTGTAAGGCAAGGAGCTGAAAAAGCCCTGCACCTGCGCGGGCTTCCGAAGCGATTGGATTAATCGCCACTCTTTTTTGGTAAAAGACGCTCTGCCAGGTGCCAAACTCATCGCGCAAAAGCTTTAGCAGATGAGTTGTGGAAAGGCAAAAGCCGGAAAACCATGGACAGGATTTACACGATTCACAAGATGAAACCAAAAAGAGGCTTTGTAATCTTGTTCATCCTGTTCATCCTCTCTACTATTGCCGCAAGCTCAAGACTTGAACCCTCGACAGGTCCCCACAGGCGCTCTTGCTTTGAGTGCTCCGGGTGAGGTAAGAGTTTAGCTAGTCAATAAGAATATTCTAATCCCGGTCACACGACCCTGGGTTGGCTGCACAATTCCACGCAGGTAAAAAGGGGTTCGCGAGTAAGGGTCGCACAACGAGATGGAAAAGGATCTTTCAATCCGCCAGATGAATCGTGGCGAAAAAGAAACCGAAACCGAAGCTACTCGTCTGATCGAACACATCGAAGAGGCGTTGGCAGCGGTTGCAACTCGTTCAACGGTCGACGTTGAATCACTCGAGGCAATTGCCGATCGCATCGAGCGCGCGGCACGCGATCTGTCCGCAGCACTGCGAGAGTTGGCTGAGCAACGCCGCATCGCTCAAAGTGCGGTCGAGTAGTCGCCAGGACCCACCCCTCAAATCACTTCCGCGCCACAGGGAGTTAGAGAAAACCGGCTTTATTCACTCAAACAGCGGGAGGCCTCCGCGACCTCTCCCAATGCTTCCGCCGCAGCTCCGCGAGTGCCCGATCCGCCCTTCGTTTCTTCTCTTCTCTGTCGGGTTTGATTCCCCAGTGGTATGCCAGGGCCATCGAAAATGTGAGCAAAAACAGGCCAAAAAGGCCAGCAAAGATATCCATATGATTAATGTGACCTGAAAAATTATTATTCGTGAGAAGGTGAACCTGTTAGCTCTATCTCATGAGGAGACTTCTTACTTCTCGCGTTTCCGGCACCTACGCCGAACTCTTATGGTGGGTGGAAATTGTTGCGAGTTTATGGCGACGGTTAAAGAATTCCATTTGTGAGCATCAAGTCGCCAGGTCCGGCCCTCACCCCGGGGGCCAGTTCATTGGGCGACCGCCGAGAACGTGTACGTGCAGATGAAGCACCGACTGCCCAGCGCCAGCCCCATTATTAATCACCGCCCGATAGCCGCCTTCAGCAAGTCCCTCAGCATTTGCCACCCGCGCGGCGACCCGAAGCAGGTGGCCCAATAGAGCCTCGTCTTTCTGGGAAGCATCGTCCAACGACTCAATGTGTTCGTGCGGAATCACCAGCATGTGAATTGGTGCTTGAGGATTAATATCGCGAATAACTACCACAGAGTCGTCCTGGTGGACGAACTCAGCCGGAATGGCCTTCGCCACTATCCGGCAAAACAGGCAACTTTGTTCTGACATCTTGTTTGTATTCTACCCTTTTGACTCGATGTTGTTATGGTAATGCAAACTGTAAGTTTGCGACACAGATTGACAGCTCGTTAGCCTCACCAAACTATCAAGCCGGCTGCCCGACGGGGGAGCACCTTTGCTTTACATTTCAGCGGCCATCCCGGGTTGAGAAGCTTGCGAGAGCGGCGCAGTTACTGATTCTCGAAGCCGCTCAATATCTGCTCCCACGGCGCGTAGCTTGGCCTCTATTTTTTCGTACCCGCGATCGATGTGATAGACGCGATCGACAATTGTTTCGCCCTTAGCCACCAGTCCCGCTAGAACCAGCGAAGCTGAAGCCCGCAGGTCAGAAGCTATTAGCGGCGCGCCGGTTAATGCCGTTGGTCCGGTAACCGACGCCCTGTGGCCGTCAATGGAAATGCGCGCGCCCATTCGCTGTAGCTCGGACGCGTGCATAAAGCGGTTTTCGAAAACTGTTTCTTCGATAGCTGCCTGGCCTTCGGCCTGCGTCATCAGGGCCATGTATTGGGCCTGCATGTCTGTGGGAAACTTCGGGTAAGGCTGGGTAGTTACGTCTTTCGCCGTTAACGCTTCAGGACAGCAGACGCGAAGCGTGTTGGAGTTGACCTCTTCGATCTTAACGCCAACCTCGCGAAACTTATCAATCACGGCAGAAAGATGCAGGGGCTGGCAGTCCTTGATTTCCAGGTCGCCATTCGTGATTGCAGCTGCGGCGATGAAGGTTCCCGTTTCGATGCGATCGGGAATGATCGTGTGCTCGGCGCTACCCAGTCCTGCAACGCCTTCAATCTCAATCCTGCTCGTTCCCGCTCCGCGCACCCGCGCGCCCATCTTGTTGAGCAGTTCTGCCAGATCGCTGATCTCAGGTTCACAGGCCGCGTTGTGCAAGACTGTTAAGCCGCGCGCCAGCGTTGCGGCCATCATCACGTTTTCTGTTCCCGTTACCGTGACCTTATCGAAATGGATTTCGCCTCCAATTAAACGGCCTGCTTTGGGTGCGCGAGCGATGACGTTTCCCCCTTCGAGCCTGACCTCAGCCCCCAGCTTCTCGAATGCCACGAGATGCAGGTCTATCGGGCGCGTGCCAATCGCGCACCCGCCCGGCAGGGAAACTTTGGCTTTGCCAAACCGTGCGAGCAATGGCCCTAAAGCCAGCACCGACGCGCGCATCGTTCTCACCAGCTCATAGGGCGCTTCAAACAGTTCGATGTGGCTGGCAGATATTTTGTGGGTCCGCAGTTCAGGCGTGAGCACAGTGGCGCCGAGGTCCTCGAGCAAGCGACGTTGAGTAATAATGTCGCGAACGTAAGGAAGATTGTGCAATGTGACCGTTTCCGCACTGAGCAACGACGCGGCCATGCAGGGCAACGCTGAATTCTTGGCGCCACTTATGGAAACGCGGCCACTGAGAGGCCGGCCGCCGATGATGCGAAATTTGTCCACGACGAGAACAGATTAGATTAAAACGCGTAAAGGTTAAAGCGTGCATTGATTGGATTCTATAAACATCCCATCCCTACGGGGACCCTTTCCTTCGTCTGGTGTTTCCCAGCTTTCTCTTACCGCAACTTCTCCAGCGCTACAGTTCGAGGAATGCCTTGCAAGTCCTCGTGAATCTTCAGAAGTTTCCATTTGTGCGTGTCAATCAGTTGCTCAACCCGCGCACTTTGGCCAAAGCCAATCTCGAATAGAAAATGACCACCGGCTTTCAGAAAATCTCCCGCTTCGCGCAATAAGCGGTGAATAATCATCAGGCCGTCCGGGCCCGCCACCAGCGCCAGTCGCGGCTCGTAGTCGCGCACCTCTCTTTGCAAACCTGCCAGCGCGCGCTCTTCGACATAGGGCGGATTTGAAACAATCAAATCGAAAAACGAGTGCCGAGGATTCTGTGGATCCAACGAGGCGAAACAATCCGAGATGACAAACTCAAGCTGTTCGGTCACTGAGTGGCGCGCGGCATTTCGTTTCGCAACCGCAACCGCCGCCGGCGAGATGTCAATTGCGACAGCGCGGGTTCCGGGATCTTGGCGAAGCTCATGGAGCAACGTAATAGCAAGGCAACCAGAGCCTGTGCCCACATCGCAAATGAACGGCGCCACGTTGCCGCCGGCTGCAAGTTTCAGCGCGGTTTCAATAAGCAGTTCGGTCTCGGGTCTGGGAATCAACACATCATGGTTCACTTCAAAATCGAGACCAAAAAACTCCTGGAGGCCGGTGAGGTATTGCAGCGGCTCCCCCTGAGCTCGCCGCTCAAGATAATCATGAAACCTTTCAAGTTGCTCCAGCCCGATAGGGTCTTCGGCGTGACTCAGAATGAAAGTGCGGTTGCGCTGGAGTACATGCGCCAGCAACGAACCTGCCTCCCTACGCGCTTCGGATACGCCGGCCTGACGAAGCTTTTGCGCTCCCTGAAATATTGCCTCTGCTATTGAAGTCGTCATCTATTTTTGCGACTGCCCGAAGCACTGTGCCCGCGCCGGAGGCTTCTTTCCAACAAAACAGGAAATAATCCTCGAGCCACTTTCTTTGGACTTTTCCCGGCTGCGTTTATAATATGCGCCATAAGTTCGGAACAAAGAAAGTAGTCGGTTGGCAAAGGCCTGTTGGATTTCGGGAACGAGAATCTCATTGTGAGTTTCCTGTTAAGTACAACGGTACGAGTCTCGTTCCTCCCGTAAGCGACAGGACCTCCAGGCCATTCGGCCTCGGAGGTTCTGGCGTTAAGAGGGGTCGAAGTTTAACAACGTTTCTTAAGGAGCAACGTGGGAGCACTTTCAAAAGCCCTCTTGTTATTCGCGATGAATTGGCTCGATGCGCAGCTCACCATCCTCTGGGTGCGTTTGAATGTAGCCACCGAGGGAAACGGCATCATGGCGACCCTGCTAGACCACAGCGAGAATTCGTTTCTTTCCGTCAAACTCGCGGTCGGCGCCCTATCGGCCTATATCCTCTATCGCTTTGCGGAGATTCCAATTGCCCGACGCGGAATGAAAGTAGTGCTGGCTATCTACCTCGCCCTTATGCTGGTGCACGTCGTGACTGGCTTTTCGGCGCTGGGATGGCATGCGCCGGCAACCATCCTCACTTACTTCATTAGCCTCCCAAGAGCGTTTGTGGCTTTCTTCTCGTAAAAAAAGAATAGCGCAACTCCGGAAACGATTTAGAAATCACGGAAAAGGGTCTGTGTGACGCTTCGTGTTGGGGCTTGCGCGCCGAGTCGGGAAGTCCTAAATTTAGCTGGGCCGCTACTACTGCGATAGGCCGACAAAAACCCGGGCGCGCAACCACCAGCAGCCAGGCCGGCATCTTATCGAAACGCAATGTTAACGAGGTTAACGAGTTTGTTTAACCATACACCAAGTGAGAAAAAAGCCATGTTTAGAATTTCAGCACGTCAAATACTTGCGATCGCTCTACTTTCGGCACTCTTTTCCGCCGGCCTGATTGCGGTTTTAGATCGGCTGGCAAATCGATTTCAGCCTTCGGGTTCTGCGTTTAGCGAAACTACACCCAAGGGCCTGACCGATCCTGCCAGCGCCACCGACGAACAAAACAACATCGAGGTTTACCGCGCGCTTTCACCCGGCGTTGTAAATGTCCATTCAACTTCTTACGCGCGCGACTTCTTCGGCTTCGTCGAGGCACAGGAGGGTAGCGGCTCCGGATCGGTAATCGATCAAGAGGGCGACATTCTTACCAACTACCATGTCATCGAGGGCGCAACGAAACTCGCCGTCAGCTTTGGTGGGCAAAAAAACTACGCGGCGAAATTGGTGGGAGGCGACCCGGATACTGACCTCGCCGTAATCAGATTGCTTGAAAGGCCAAAGGAACCATTGACGATCATTAGCCTCGGCGACTCGGATAAGCTTGAGGTCGGACAAAAGGTTTTGGCGATTGGCAATCCCTTCGGTCTGGATCGGACACTTACTACCGGCGTTATCAGCGGCTTGCAACGTCCGATACGGGCCCGAAATAACCGGCCCATCGAGGGCGCTATTCAAACGGATGCATCCATCAATCCGGGAAACTCCGGGGGGCCACTGCTCGATTCGCACGGCCGCATGATAGGAATCAATTCGCAGATCCTTTCGCCATCGGGGGCTTCTGCGGGCGTCGGCTTCGCAGTGCCGGTCAATATAGCGAAGCGCGTCGTGCCGCAGTTGGTCAGGTCAGGGGAAGTGCGCCGGCCCAAATTGGGCATTGGCGGTCGCGATGTTGAGGCGCTCAAGAATCAGCTTGAATTGCCGGTCTCCGACGGTGTGATCATCCTGCAAGTAGCGCCCGGCGAAGCTGCCGCAAACGCAGGCTTGCGCGGAGTGACTCAAACCGAAAATGGGGACTTTGAAATCGGCGATATCATAGTCGGCATCGACAACGAAAAGGTCGGGAACAACGACGACCTATACCGAATCCTGGACAAGCATCAGGTCGGGGATACGGTGCAACTTCAAATCTTTCGAAACGGTCGCCGGACAACCGTGCCGGTGCGCCTGACGGCTCCCCTCGCAAACCGGGGAATCCTTCGGCGATAGTTGTTATCAGAACCGGGAGCGGTAGCGACTGGCTAAAGAGTCAACTCGAAACAGTCTGAATACTCCAATCACCGGTCGCAATCACTCGGGTGCTGATAATCACGGTCGAGCATTGGGCCGGTCGCTACGACTCCCCCGTAAACCGGGGAATTCTTTCGGCGCTAGTTTGTATCAGAACCGGTAGCGGTAAGCGACTCTGAACAATCTGAATATTCCAATCGCCGTCGCAATCACTCGGTTGCTGATAACCAGGTTGAGCATTGGGCCGGTCGCTACCGCTTCCGGTTCTGATACTCACATGAATCAAACACACCACTTTTTCGATTTGGGATATGGCTGGCTCTGCAAACACTGCAGTGCCGCTGACACCGACGCGAAGCAGCAACACTCCGAGACTCCTGCTGGTTTTTTCAGCCACGCTGATTCCGAAAAGAAAGAAAGCAAACCGCCAGAACTGGCGCTTGCCGGTTGGACCGATTCTTCCCGTCACGCTTTAGCCTGCCCGCGCTGCGGAATTCAAGAGACGATTACAAACGCGTAATCTCAAATCTGAGACCTCAAATTTCAGGCCTCAAATCTCAAATCAACCGTGTGAGTTCTTTGGTTCGATTCGTGGGATCGCCGAACTGCTTTTCGTAGTCACGCATGCTGCGCATGATGACGTCCATGGCCTCCGCGCGATCATAAACATCCACAATCTCCACGCGCCGCGGGGCATCGCCCGGCAACTGTTTGTAACTCAGAAAATAATGCTTGAGGCGATCGATGAGAGCTTGCGGACATTCGTCAATGTCTTTGATGTGGCCATAGGCAAGGTCGGCTTCGAGCACGGAAATAATTTTGTCGTCCGCTTGTTCGCCATCGATCATTCGGAGGCCGCCAATTGGTTTTGCCTTGAGAAAAACATTGCCCTGGGCAAACGTCTTCTCAGTGAGCACGCAGATGTCCATCGGGTCGCCGTCGCCTTTGAGGTCACATGCTCCCGTGCGTTCGGCACAAAGCTTCGCCACCTCTTCTCCACAAAAAGTCTGCGGAATCAACCCATAAAGCGAGGGGCACATCGAGGAGAATCGCTGTGGCCGGTCGACGCGCAGATGGCCCGACTCTTTATCCAGTTCATACTTGACTGCATCCGTCGGAACTATTTCTATGTAAGCGTTCACCGTCTGGGGAGCTTCGACTCCGGGAGCTACGCCATGCCATGGGTGCGCCTGAAACATGCGCTTGAGAAGATTGTAGGCAGAGTCTTCATTGGACATGAGCGTAGACCTTTCCTGCTTCTGCGTGTGTTTCCCCAGGTGTTAGAATCCTAGCCTCACAGACGAGTGTTTTCAACAACGAACTGCGCTCGCTCCGAAAAACGATATGGCGACAACTGTTAGTGTTATCGATCGGGTCCAACCACGCGCAATCACTCTGCGTTGGATCATCAGCGCGCGCGACGATCTTATCTGGCTGATCGGCTCAGTAGCCTCGAGCTACCTGCTGCTTGTTCTTTACGTGAAGGGCATCATTCCGCTGGTGCCAATGGTTGCGCTCTGGGCCATCTTAATCGATGCGCCCCACGTCTTTGGCACCTTCTCCCGAACCTATTTCGATCGCACCGAGCGTCGCAATCGCAGCCGTCTGCTTTGGGGCTCGCTCCTTTTCTTCGCGGTTGGGCCGCTCATGGTTTTCGCGGGCGCGGGTCTCATCTTCTTTTTCGTCGCCGCTCTCTGGGCCTATTACCATCTGGTAAAGCAGCACTACGGCTTCATGGTGCTCTACAAAAAGAAAAACAACGATCTCGCGCCAGTTGATAATGCGCTGGACCGTTTGTTGCTGCTATTCGCTTTCAATTACCCATTTGTCGCTTTTATCGGGCGCGATCCGGAGGCGATGGCCCGCGTGCCGGCGACGTTGCAGTCAGGCGTCAATGGGTTGGCAAGTATTCTGCTGACTGGCACCGTTGTCCTGGGCTTAGCCTGGCTGGGAAGACAGATACAACGCGCTCTCACGGGTGAACCGCTTGATGTTCCGAAGTATCTGCTACTCGCGGCCGCGATTCCGATGCATTGGATCGTCCTGCTGACACCAATGCCGCATAAGCCAATCGCAATCGTGGCCATTCTGACCATCTATCACAACCTGCAATACCACCGGCTGATCTGGTTTCATAACCAGAAATACACGGATCTCCGGGGCAGTAGCCTGACCGTCAGGGAGGGCTCACCAGTTACTACGGACCTTCGGGAGAAATACGGCGCCGCCGAGTTGATCAGCCGCCGGCTTCTCTATTACGTCGCCTTCGGAGTTCTCTTCGGACTGATGTACCAGGGGCCGAGACAAATTCTCGGCTACATCAGTTTGAAAAATGGTGACGGCCTTTCGGGGGCGCAATCATTCCCAACCCAACTCGGCATTTCGTTCCTCTGGGGTTACGCTTTCATTCATTACTATCTCGACTCAAAAATCTGGCGCATTCGCCGCGATCCTTCCGTCGGTAAGGCGCTAAATATGAGTTAGAGCGATCTGCCGTGGAGGCACAGAGTCAAGGAGTGACCGGTAGTGGACACAAGCATGGTTCGTCCTCATCTGACTAGTCTCGCTCTGTGTCTCTGTGGCTTCGATTATGGCAGACTACGAATTCGTAACGATCTGGCGCTTCAAAGCTCCCCAGGAGAAGGTCTGGGATCTGATTTTTCATTCCGAAGACTGGCCGGAGTGGTGGCCCGGGGTCGAGAAAGTCGAGAAGTTGAAAGACGGTGATGCTAATCACGTCGGCGCCATCCATCGCTATACCTGGAAAAGCAAGCTTCCCTATCGCCTCATTTTTCAAATGGAAACAACGCGCGTAGAGCCTGTCTCGTGGATCGAAGGCCGCGCCATTGGCGAGCTCCAGGGCGTGGGCCGCTGGCAACTCTCAAGCGACGGCGAGACAACTTCAGTTCGTTACGATTGGCAGGTGGAGACTACAAAAGCCTGGATGAACGTTCTCGCGCCGCTTGCTCGACCTGTCTTCAGTTGGAACCACAACGTAGTGATGGGCTGGGGCGGCGCGGGACTGGCGAAGCGCCTGGGAGTTCCTTTGCTCGCTCAATCAGAGTAGAACGTGGACGATACCATCAAGAACAAAAATCTAAAACAACTTTTGTAAAAGCCTCCGGGTATTCTTCTTGAGGCAGGTGGCCACACTCGCGAAAGACTACCAGTCGCGAGTGGGGAATTTCCTGGTGCAACCGCTCACCGTCCCGCAGCGGCACCTCGCGGTCGGTGTCGCCCCAAAGCAAAAGCGTAGGTTGCTTCAGCTGATGCGCATCGCGTGAAACGCGCTCCGCGTCCCAGCGGCGCACGGTGCGAATGATGGCTCGATGCGCTCCTCTAGTCGCCAGCGGCAAATGGCGCGCATCAACCCTTCGCTCATCCAGCACCCACGAATGCTTGTCATAGACCCGTTTCATCCTTAACCGCAACAGGCGGCGCGAACCTACGACCAATGGAGAAAGAATGTCGCCAATAATCGGCGAGCTAAAGAGGCGCATCAACAAATACCTGGTCGGCCTGTTGTTTGTGACCGCACCAACCAGTACTAACTTCTCCACCAGCGCCGGGTGATCGAGGGCCATCGTTGCGGCAATCGCTGCGCCGTAGGAACTGCCAACTAACACCGCGCGATTGATTCCCAGCTGGCTAACTAAACTGAAAACCATCTTTGCCTGCGAAGCGATTGTGTAATCCAGGTGACGAGGTTTACCCGAGTAGCCATAACCAGGAAGATCCGGTGCGATCACTCTAAAGCCCGTCGCCGCCAGTTCCAGAAACACCTTGCTCCAAACCAGGTTGGAGGCAGCGAAACCATGAATCAAAAACATCGGGGGCGCATTTGGATCGCCAACTTCCTGGTAATGCAGGCGTACACCGTCAACTTCAACGAAACGCGAGTAGTCTGCATGAAAAACTGCTGCGCGGTTCTTCTCCCACTCGACATCGCCGGGGCGCAGCAGCAGCTTGGCCGCCACGAACGCGCCCAAAGCAGAGATCGATATTCCACCAATCCAGTAACGTTTCTTCATGAGTTCTCCGGCGCGATGACCACGCTTGCGTGTAACAAACCCTCCGCAGCGTTGAAGTCAGCAACTGCAATCAAGTGCCCCTTCTCGTTGCGTACCCTCACCCGCTCTCCGTCGTTCCAATTCGCTTTTGAAACCTTAACAGACAAACCGTTTCGCACTCTGCGTACATCGTCATCGCTCAAATCCACGTAGGGCAATCGCGCGAGCGCTTCATCCGGCGCAAACATAATCCTGCCGAGCGACTCCTCTGCAAAATGCACCTTCAACTGCTCTAACGTCCTGGCTTGCTGAATCTGGAAATCGCCCACACGCGTACGGCGCAACTCCGCGACATGCGCACCAATCCCTAAGCGCTTACCAAAATCTTCTGCCAAGGTTCGGATGTAAGTGCCCGCCGAACATTCAACCCGCACTACGAAATCGAAAGTGCCGTCGCGGTTGTCTTTCAGTAGCTCGGCCGTTGGCTTGCTAGCGAGATTGATCGCCTCAAACTTATAGATGCAAACCCTTACGGCCTTTCTTTCCACCTCTTCGCCGCGCCGCGCCAGTTCATAAAGTTTGCGGCCATCCTGTTTCTTAGCTGAATACATCGGCGGCACTTGATCGATCTCACCCCGCAAACTCTCGAGCGCAGCTTCGATTTGTTCCTTGCTCCACCTCCGGGCGAGATCGCCAGTCTGTTCGCCGCCCTGTTTGGCATCCTCCGCGCTATCCCGGATAGGTTTCCCCGTGATATCTCCCGTATCGGTGGCGTAACCCAGGCGAATCACCGCCTCATATTCTTTTTCCAGCCCACTAAGAAACTGGGCCAGGCGCGTGGCGCGACCAACGAGAATCGCAAGCACTCCCGTGGCGAAGGGATCCAATGTTCCGGCGTGGCCTACCCGCCGCTCCTGAAGGATGTGCCGCACCTGTGCCACCACGTCGTGCGACGTTATCCCGGCAGGCTTGTTGATGATTAAGACACCATCCATGGGATGCATTCTAGATTGCTGGTCGCCAATTGGCGATTCTGCGGAGTACGGGTCTCTGTGCTTCTCGTGTCCTCTGTGATAAATGTTTGTTTCTGAAATGCGTCAACGCCGCTCAAAGCTCAAATCAGCGCCCGAGGACTTGGTTGCTACTCGGCTGACTCCGGACCAGGCGCGCGCACGCGCGTTTCAACGCGCGGTGAAGCTGCTCGCGGCCAAGCCACGCTCGGTCGCCGAGTTGCGTGAACGGTTATTGGAGCGGTGTTCCGACAAGACTATCGTTGAAACTGTCATCGCTCGGCTGCGCGAGTATGGATATCTCGATGACGAACATTACGCGCTGGGCTATGCGGCGGCGAAGCTGCGGCAACAACCAATAGGCCGGCGGCGACTGCAACAGAGCCTGCAGCTGAAGAAAGTGGATCGCGCGGTTGCCGAGGAGGCACTCGATCAGGTGTTTGCGGAAACTCCGGAAGACGAATTGATCGACCGAGCGGTCGAAAAGCGAGTTCGTCTTCGCGGCCGGCCAAAGACTCGCGCCGAAGCCAAGAGCCTTTTTGATCACTTGCTGCGCCAGGGTTTTCCGTTTGAGTTGGTCGGCGAAAAGGTTCGCGCTGTTTCGCAAAAAGACCTGGATGAGATTGAGTAAGATGAATTGAGTAACTAGTACCGTGTTCTTCAGTTGATCCCATCTGAAATTGCCAAACCATTACAGAACCGTGAGCGGTAGCGACCGGATGCTACACTCAACGATATAGCCTTCTGCCGGCAAACTCGCGATATATGTTGAGTGTAGCATCCGGTCGCTACCGCTCACGGTTCTGTAAGGCTTGGCAATTTCAGATGGCCTGAACCGCATGCTAAACTCGATTTAGTCAGTAGTCACTTGTTAATTGTCCC
>DASXQM010000278.1:0-12017 GCA_036507195.1 Pyrinomonadaceae bacterium
ATACCAATGGTGGACTGGCGGTGATTGGCGACGTCCTGAAGACTGAAGTTTATTCACTGGCGCGCCATCTTAATCGAGAAAGCGAAATCATTCCGGCGTCTATTATTGAGAAGCGCCCGTCAGCGGAGTTGGCGCCCGGGCCGTTTGACGATCAATCATTGCCACCCTACGACGAGCTGGATCCAATTCTCAAAATGTATTTTGAACAGAAGGCAACACCCGAAGAAATTATCGCGGCAGGAAACGATCCAACTATGGTCTACGATCTCTTAAACCGGGTGGAGTCGCCGGCGAATGAATTCAAGCGGCGCCAGTTGCCGCCTACACTAATCATCTCGCGCAATGCGATTGGCGTCGGACGGCGCCGCCCCGTGACGCATCACTATCGACGGCCAACTCGGTGTTAACTCTGTAGGACAGGCATTCAGACGGCGTTCAACTACAGAACCGTGAGCGGTAGCGACCGGATGCTACACTCAACCTCACCGCTTTAGTCAAGGTCAAGCTTCGCCTTGGTCATACAAACATAGGCAACGGCGTTGATTAAGTCCTGTTCACTCATAACTTCTTCAAGCGAACCGCCGGTTGAGTGTAGCATCCGGTCGCTACCGCTCACGGTTCTGTAGTTGAGCGGGAGTATTTCCCCCGGTTGAATTCTTCGACATCCAATACCAACCAAATACGTTTATTATCTATCTTACTACCCAATGGTAAACGTCTGTCGCATTAACGAAGCCACCGTAGAGGCAACTCCTGGGAAATATTTTGGAAGGTTTCCCGCTGGCCGCGTGAATTAACTATGTAAGCGGATTGTGAAACGCTGTGAGCCGATGACTCCGACCATTCCCAGCGATGCCGAATTGGTGAAGTTGATGTCAGCCGGGGATGATTGTGCTTTCGCGACGCTCTACCGCAGGCATCAAGGTTTCGTTTACCGGTTCGCCTTGCTAATGAGCGGGTCCTCTAACATCGCCGAAGAGGTTACGCAGGAAGTTTTTCTGATACTTATACGAAGGCCACACGGCTTTGATCCGGCGCGAGGGCCGCTGCTCGCTTACTTGTATGGAGTAACCCGCAATCATGTCTTGACGTTTTTGAAGCGAGAGCGACCTTATGTTCCGCTTGTCAACGAATCGGAAAATGGAATTTCTCCGGCGCCGTTTACCGCTGAAGACGATCCCTTTGGAAACTGCACTCGCAATGAAATCATTAAATTGGTTCGACAAGCGGTTTTAACTTTGCCCCTCCGTTATCGTGAGGTGGTTGTTCTCTGTGACTTCCACGAGATGAGTTACGCGGAAGCAGCGGTAGTGTTGGATTGCGCTATCGGCACCATCAACTCGCGGCTGCATCGCGGACACGCTTTGCTGCTCAAGAAACTCCGCGCTGCGGGCGCAGTTGACTCCGCAACGCCTGACTCCCAAGTGATGAGGTGCTTCGCATGAACTGTGATGAGTTTGAGTTGATCGTGCTTGCCCTGGCTCGCAATCAGCTAATGGATGCTCGCGTACACGATCGGCGCCTGGCTCACGCAGACAGTTGCGCACGCTGTGCCGGCCGATTGGCTTCAGAAAGATTCCTGGCAGCTGGTACGGCCGCGGTCGTCGCGCAGATAGCTGCGGAGGCGGCGCCGGTGCGAGTTGAAGCGGCGCTGCTGGCGGCCTTCCACGAGCATGTCAGAGCCACTGCCGCGCGTACGGCTATGCCTGGGCCGATCAAGGTGAACAATTGGTCGTTTTGGAGACCGGCAGCGGTGGCGGCGTTGCTTCTAATCGTGATTTCAACAATGGCCGTCTTCTGGTCGTCCTCGAACTCTCTGAATCAGGGCAATGAAGAACTGACAGGATTATATGTGCCAGTTGACCTGCCAGTGCCCGGAGTCGCGGCAATCGAGGATCGTGTCGAGAGTGCGTACCCTCTGGCGAACTCCGACCAGCAGGATCGGCGACAACAGCGCGTCTCAAGGCGCAAATCGAATCAAGCCGAGGTGGTCTCCGCGTTTTACCCATTGATGGAGGGAGAAGACCTTGATTCTTCGGAGATCGCTCAAGTGGTGCGGGTCGAACTGCCGGCATCAGCGCTAGGTGTGGCAGGAGTATCGTTAGGTGCGGACATATCTACCGTGCCGGTTAAAGCCGACGTGGCGCTGGGATATGACGGCCTGGCGCGCGCGGTCCGTTTCGTTCGTTAATAGTATCGGGTCTTCGGTTCGTTTTTTAGGAAAGGGAACTGGTTGTGAGAAAACGAATAGCAGAATTGTTGTCTATTAGCCTGTTAGCGCTGACGGGCAGCGTCTCCGGATTTGCCCAGGAAGTTCAACCTGCAACTCAAGAGAAGCCATCTGCGGCAGCCCAGGAGAAACAAGTTGCGGCGGAAGCCCTTGCGCGCGAGAAACAAGCTGCGGCGAGAGCAGTCGCTCGTGAGAAACGAGCTCTGGCTCATGAGAAACGAGTTGCTGCTGAACAGCAACGGTCTATTGCTAACGCGCTCCGACAGGCAACGCGCCCCGAAGGCACCTTCAAATTGTTGGGATCCCGGCTCGGCATCGGCAGGGTAGTTAAAGGGGCTCCGTATTCTGCGACGGCAATTACCGAACACACCCAGACGCTCAGCGATGGCAACCAAATCATTCAGAAGAATGAGGCAACCTATTATCGTGACAGCGAAGGGCGCACACGGATTGATCAAAAGCTGAAGACCATTGGTAAATGGACCGCCTCCGGCGAGGCGCCGCGAATAATAACGATATCTGATCCGGTAGCCGGTAATTATTACAGTCTTGACCCGCGGACTCGAACGGCGTTGATGGATGCCAGGGTTCCGCAAAAGGGCCCCAGGATTCCAAAGGGCATCGATGGCCCCAAAGGCCTCAATAGTCCCAAGGAACTCATTGGTCCAAAGGGTCTCAACGGTCCCAAGGAACTCAACGGTCTAAAGAGTCTCAACGGTCCCAAGGAACTCAATGGTCCAAAGGGTATCGATGGTCCTAAGGGCCTCAACGGTCCCAGGGAACTTCATGGTCCAAAGGGTCCCAATGGTCCGAAGGTTCTCGACGGCCCACAACGAGAGAAGAAGAAGCAGTCGCTGGGCACGCGAGTTATCGAAGGTGTCTCAGCCGAGGGAACACGACAAACTATCACCATTCCGGCGGGCGAAATTGGCAATGTTTCGCCGATCGAGATCATTGATGAAAGCTGGTACTCACCGGAGTTGCAAGTGCCGGTGATGACCAGTCACCACGATCCACGCTCCGGCGACACTATTTACAGGCTGACTGGAATCAATCGGAGTGAACCGGCTCGTTCGTTGTTTGAGGTTCCCGCCGACTATCGCATCGTGGATAAACGGGCACCCAAATCGCCGGCAAAGCCTGAACAGCCAAAAATAGCCAAGCCGGCGCAGCAACCGGAAGATAAGCTTTTGAGGAACTAACCCACCGACGATGAGTTCTTAACAACATGAAATCGAGCCTCTGTTGAGGTTCCTTTCCGAAGTACCTATCCAGGGCGAATGCGCGGGTAAGTTAGGCGGAGAGCGGGGTCGAGGTGTGTCCTTAGTTTCAGCAAAGGTTTCAGCAAAAGCAGCCTTCACTGCCAGTAAATTCGCCACTAGTGAAGAACGGAGGTCAACATTATGCTTAGTCATGGGCGGGATTTAGTTCTTATCCTGTTCGTTTTGTCGTTGACGTTGACAGCGAGCGCGCAAACTCGCTCGGACGCCGTCGAGGCTTACAATCGCGGCTGCCAGCACTATCTCAACGGCGACTTCGACCTCGCGATTGCCGACTTCACTCGCGCAATCGATTTCAGCTCACGTCCCACTGGAAGTAATCAGAGTCAGAACTGGAAAGCGGGGATGGCGTTTACCGATGAGGCTTCAGATTCCGGGCCAATCATATTGATCGATCGACTCACTGCATTGGCCCTCGGTAATCGCGCCTTAGCCCGCTTTCGTAAGGGAGATCTGGAAGGCGCCCTGGCAGATTGTGATCGGGGACTGGTCATCAACCCGGGACTACTCCTCCTTTACTCTAACCGAGCCGCTATACGTTGGGCCACCGGAGATCTGGAAGGAGCAATTAGTGATCTCGATCAGGTGATCCGGAAGAATCCGCGAGACGCGCGAGCTTATAACTCTCGAGGCAACTGCCGAATGGAAAAAAGCGATGTCGCGGGAGCGCTGGCAGATTTGGATCAAGCTATCCGCTTGAATCCTCGCAGCGCGGAATTCTACTGCGACCGCGGCCGGGTCACTCTGAACAAAGGAGATGTTGAGAGCGCCCTGGCGGATTTTGAGCGGGCGGTTGCTCTCGAGCCCCGCCTGGCAATAGGCTATCACTCTCGCGGCATCGCCTGGTGCAGGAAGAGTAATCTGAACCGCGCCCTTGCCGATTTCACCCAGGCCATCGAGCTCGACCCACACCTGGCTGCGGCTTACGGAAATCGTGGATTGGTGCGGCTGCGCCTGGGACAAGATGCGGAGGCCGAAAGAGACTTCGCCGAATGTTTGAAGCTCGACCCAGGTTTAGAACCCGAGTTGCGTGAACGGATCAAGGCAGAGAAGGCGCGGCTTGCGCGCGGTATGAAAGATGAGACCTGAGAACCCTATAGACCATTCTAAGAAAAATTGGCCGCGGATTTACGCGGATAAGCGCGGATCAGAACAAGAACCAAGACTCAGCGATCCGCGCGAAACAGTAATCTGCAATCTTACTGGTTCGAGTTTCTGATTCGCGTTTATCCGCGTAAATCCGCGGCCAATTTTCTTAAAACGTCCGCCCCTCACATCCGCAAATAATCGACACTTGCCGAAGAAGTGTATTCCAAGCATTGTGTGTTAAACGTTGACTGTCTTGACCCACAGCGGGTTATGCTACTGATGCCCCGGCTACTTTCGTCAAGAATCGATTAATATCCCTCCCTCTGATCTCAGTTTCTCCTTCAATTGAGGAATGCATTGAAACCAAAAGCCCAGAAAGAGAAGTCGGCTGAAAGCTCCAGGCGCGAGCAGGGCCGTGTTCTTCTGATTACCGATGAGCCTACTGTTTCCGGTCTAGCGTCGCTGGAGTACGCCGGTCTGGAAGTTGTAGGGGTGTCTGCCGGTGCTGCTGCTTTAATCTCGCTGCACCGCTTTCGCCCGCACCTTGTGATCGCAAGCTCCGCAATCAAGGGGCTGTCGATTATGGACCTAGCGCGCACGTTGACTCGTACCGAGGACGGCCTGCCGTTGCTGGTCGTGGGTTCTGAATCATCGACGTCAAAACTGCGGCAGGCTGTTATTGCAGTTGGCGCTTTCGACTACTTCCAAATACCGGAAGAGACTGAGTTGCTCGTTCTGCGCGCCAATCAACTGGTACGAATCCGCCAGTCAATCGATCAGCTCCGTGCCGAAGCCGATCTCGATCATTTGACTGGCCTTGCAAACCGCCGCCGGTTCCGCGTGGCGCTGAAGCGCGAGCTTGAAAGATGGCATCGGTACGGCACACCATGCGCCCTGCTGATGCTGGACATCGATCATATGAAAGCCATCAACGATGAGCATGGCCATCCGTTTGGCGACGTCGTCCTCCGTCAGATTGCGAACACACTCAGGGACGTCTCTCGTGACACTGACACGGCGGCTAGATTGGGTGGCGAAGAATTTGCCTTGTTACTTGCGGGAATTGACGATGCTAAAGCTGAGTTGGCCGCGACGCGCTTACTTCGGATTTTCTCTGAGCAATCAATCGAAGGTGTGCGAGATATTACAGTGAGCATCGGACTTGCTGCTTGTCCGGCGCATGCGGATTCGGGGCGGACGCTTTATGCGGCGAGTGATGCTGCACTCTACGTGGCCAAGAATGAAGGGCGAAACCGGATGAGCGTGGCCCCGTTGCTGCAGCAAACTCTACCCGGCGTGTAACGCGTGTTCGGAGTTCAGAGTACCACCCCGGGGAAGGCCGCAGTCCGCGTGGGCGGGGTAGCGTTCAGCTTGCATGTTTATCACGGCAGCCGGTTCTGGCATGTCCTCTAAGGCAGGGATCTTTATTAGAACCGGCTGTCGTCGGCTGACGGCCCGTACAGCGCCGGCACCTTCGCACCCATCAGTCGCAGATAAACCGTCATCTGTCCGCGATGATGTGCCCAGTGGTTGATGGTGTCCTGAATCATCACGTGGCGCGGAGCCTCCATGACAACTTGTCCGCGCGCGAGCAACCGCCAGGAAGTCATCAGGTGCTCTTCCGTGGTCTTTTCAAACGCTGCGCGGGCGTTGGCAGCGGCCTTCTCGAGGGCCTCCAGCAAGGCTCCGCTGGTGTCCATCCGTTTCTGCTCCATCTTCGAGCCATCCGCGGGAGCCACGTCCAGTTCGTCCTGCGTGATCTGCATGGTGATCCATGTTGGAATCGTCGCCACCATGTTCGCCAGGTATCCGAATATCATCGACTTCTCGTGCGGCTTCCAGTCGTACTTGCCTTCGGGGACCTGTTCCAACGCCCGGCGCGAACGCTCCACCTCGCGGTCCAACTCGGTCAGAAAAAACTCGATCAGTTTCATAGCCGTCTCCTCATCTATAGCCGATACACGTCTCTAAAAGCTCCGCGTTAGGGAGGACGCACTGTCGTGCTAGCCTATCGCGGATATTCAATGACTGGCGGGCGAAAGTACCCTGCATCTGTCACACTTCTATAACGAAGCGTTAGCGTTCGGTGAGTTCAGCGACGGTCTAGAGTTCCCCTTCCTCGGCTTAATGCCCATGCGTTTATTGGCTACCCAATGAGTCATTCTGCAGACGACTGCCAATAGCCCACCAGTTAAGAGGTTGTGTCAAAACTCAAGAAATCCCACCCACGGAAGTGGGCGGATTTTTCAGATCCGACCTATCAGAAGCAACGCAGATCCTTTGGGAATCCCACCCACGGGAGTGGGTGGATTGTTCAATTCCAAACCTTTCCAGGTAACCGCCGATCACTACAGGAGGGATCTGAACAATCCACCCAATCCCGTTGGGTGGGATTTCTGAGTTTTGACATGCTCTCTTAAGTGCTGGGATCGGTAGACAAAGAATAACTTAGTCCGCCTTGGCGGACGACTCAACGATTGGCAGGATCGTTCATCTCCTCGGATTTCTTCGGTCCTCCGTTTCACGGACTAACAGAATCCCTCTCCTCTCGGAGCCTCTTCTCCAGATTCTGTACTCGCGTCGCCAGGCGCGCATCACCAATCTTCTCAGCAACCGACGCAAGAGAGGCGGTCGCTCCGCGCCAACGCAACTGCTCCACATCGGCGAAGAGGGGCGCGTCAATGCGCAGGACGGCAAGCTTCTTGAAGAGCAGCGCCCTCTGCAGGTTGTCCTCTGTGAGAATCTCAAGAGGGAAGTCTTCGAGCCGTCCGTAACGGTTAATAAGTTGTGCGGCTGTCTTTGGTCCGTAGCCCTTGATTCCCGGATAGCCATCAGCGGCATCGCCCACGAGGGCGAGGTAGTCAGGAATGAACGCCGGCGCAACACCAAACCTGGCGCGAACACCGTCAGCATCGCGAATCACGCCTTTTCTTCGATCCACCTGGACCACGCGATCGCCGACGACGCACTGTGCGAGATCCTTGTCCGGCGTCCAGATGCACACCTTCTGCACTCGCTCATCCTGGCTTGCAAGGTGAGCGGCGGAAGCGAGCGCATCGTCGGCCTCGAGCTCGATCATCGGCCACACGGTCACGCCCATCGCGACCAGGGCTTCCTCGAGCGGATGGAATTGTGCCAGCAGTACCGGCTCGATACCTTCGCCGGTTTTGTACTCCGGCCAGAGACTGTTTCGAAACGATTCGATGACGTGATCAGTCGCGACTCCGATGTGAGTCGCGCCGTCGTCGAGCATCTTCGCAACTGTATGAAGCACGCCCGAAACGGCGCCGTACGGAGGATCAGTTTTCTTGAAGCACCGGAGCCCGTAAAAGTGCCGAAAGAGTTCGTATGTGCCGTCGATCAGGTGAACGATCATTTATCCGCAGATTACCGCGATTAATAACGCTGAAAGCGTTGGCTAATTTAAGCCCAGGGTTTGCTTTGAAACCCTGGGTAAAAAGGACACATTTATCTGGTCGCAACTCTGAAGGAGTTGCGACCAGATGTGACTCGACGGACGGCGACGCAGCCCTTTCAGGGTTGCGTCTTCAAAAAGATTCGGATGCGTTTTCCCCGGGGTTGCGCAACCCCGGACTGAAATTAGCGAACGCCTTCAGCGTTATTATTGTGCTCCAAAAGTTGAGTATTGGGCCGTTCGCTACCGCGAGCGGTACTAATACGGCCACGCCAACTCGCTTATTTACTTATGGAACTGTCGGTTCACGACCGGTTGAACTATTTTCTTCACCTGAGTAAAGCCGTTGCAAGACTACTCTGTAAAGTCTTAATCTGCGTAATCGGCGTAATCTGTGGATAATACTTTCGAAAAGAGATCTCCTGCTGTCGATCTCGCTGTCCCTCGTTCGACTTGTAAGTAGAGAGAGCCAAATGCGGCCAATCGAAATTGTTCGGAAGGTCAGCTCGGAAATAGAAACCAAAAAAGGAGATATTACGATGCGAGTGATGGTACTGGTTAAAGCTAACAGGGAGTCAGAGGCGGGCATCCTCCCGGACGAGAAGATCCTTGCCGAAATGGGGAAGTTCAACGAAGAGCTGGTGAAGGCCGGCGTAATGCTTGCGGGCGAGGGACTCCAATCGAGTTCGAAAGGCAAACGCGTCAGGTTTGATGGCGAGAAGCGGACCGTGATCGACGGGCCGTTCGCCGAGACGAAGGAGCTGGTTGCCGGCTTCTGGCTGTGGCAAGTGAAGTCGATGGAAGAGGCGATCGAGTGGATCAAGCGCGCTCCCTTCGATGGGGGCACGGAGATCGAGATTCGCCAGGTATTTGAGGCGGAGGACTTCGGCGCCGAGTTCACTCCCGAACTCAGGGAGCAAGAGGAGCGCCTGCGCGCGCAAATCGAGAAACAAACCTCGTCGTGATGCTCGGTAGCGGCGGTGGGGTTGCGGCTCTAGCTGGCGGTGGGGCAGAGCCGCCACCGCACATCGGACGGCAAAGCCGTCAAGGTTCTCTGACTCTCTACCTCAGGGTCTTGGCGGCTTCGAGAACCTGTTCCGGCCGGGCGCGGACCCAATAGTTTTCAGTTAGGTTTACCCAACGTACAGTTCCGGACGAATCCACCAAAAACTCGGCAGGCCTTGAAACGTCCTGGCCACCGATCCCAGCTCCCGCGTGAAGCAAGTCGTAGCGACGGATCACGTCCGCTTTGGGATCGGAAAGAAACGTAAATGTGTAACCGGCTTTCTGGCAAAGATCGCGCGAGTCCTCGGGCGAGTCTACGCTAATCGCAACTGGACGAATCCCTACCTCTTCGAGCTTAGCCAAACTATTCTGAATGCTCCGCAACTCGGAGTTGCATGAAGGTCACCAGTAACCTCGATAGAAAACCAACAGCACGCCGTTGGGGGCGGTTCGTGCCCTGCGGGCGAGGGGACCCGCATTCACAGGTTCTCCCTCGATTGGCGCTGAGAGCAGTTCCGTAAGCGAGACGGGCTTGCGACTCGTATCGGAGAGAGTGAAGTCCGGTGCCTTCTGTCCCACTTGCGGAGCGGCGTGAGAGGCTGGCAGGCGGCGCGCGTTAATAAAAGTGGCGAAGATAAAGAATCCGAAAATCGCGACGCTGAGCGTGGCGAGGATTGACGCAGCGATTTTCGATCTCCGGCGTCGATCAGGCGCAAACGCGCGCCGAATTCCAACCAGCAAAAGCGTGACTGCGGATCCGAAGAGCAATAGGTTGGCCCAGGGAAAATCGCGTGTGATAGGGAACCAAACAAAGACAAAGAAGTAGCTGAAAAATGCAATCAGGCTAAGCAGGAAGCCTGCCCAGATTGGCCAGTTGAATCTTCGGGCTTTCGTGGAAACTCCCATCACACCTCCCTGATCAGATACTTAACCCCTGGACAGGATCTACAAGATTTCCGAGACGAACAATTCGTTCGCGTGCTCCTTTTTGGAGTGCGGTGACCTGTCACCGCTTTGGTCTCCTGCGACCTGTCGCAGCCGCCGAGGGTTGAATCGGTCTCCACCGATGCGGCGTCAGGCCGCCGCGGGCCAAAGCGGTGACAGGATCACCGCACTCCAAAAAAACCTCACCTACCGCGAAGCGGTGCCGGCTTCCTGCGGCCGTAGGCGACAAACGCCGAAAGCATTCCAAAAACAAACGGCCCAAGCGCCGGCGCTACACCATCAGCCGCGAAGGTGAGCGCTGTCGCCCCGATCATGATGATGACCAGCCCGGCAGCAGCCAGCGGTGTAAGACCGGGTTTGATGCGTAGCAGCCTGGGGAGGATCAAACCGAGTCCGCCGAGCACCTCGCATACTCCGATGAAGCGTATCAACAGGCCCGGCAGCACTATCTGGTTCGGCGATCCCATCTTCATCAGCACGTCGGGTGGTATGACCAGTTTCATCCCACCGGCGAACAGAAAAAGAAGCGCAAGCAACACCTGGATGATCCACAATACAATGTTCATTATCAGTCTCCTTCGTAGCGATACCTTAATTTCGAAGTGGAATAAGCGAGCGCAGCCGGTCATCCCCTCAACCATAGCCCTCCCCAAATTAGTACGCCCATAATGATTGGAGTGGGCCTCCCCCGAACAGCACGAATCTTCCACTTCCTTGGGGGGCGTCGCCACGATTTAATCCGCCGGTAGGCCCTCGACCTCCCGCACCGGCCGGACTTCAACAGTTCCGATCCGCGCCCCGGGAATCCTGCCAGCGATGTCGATCGCTTCGTCGAGATTCTGGGCGTTGATCAGAAAATAGCCACCAATCTGCTCGCGCGTCTCGGCGAAGGGACCATCGGTCACGAGCCGTTTCCCGTCGCGAACCTTCACGCTGGTCGTCGCCGATGTAGGTTGTAGCGGCGCAGCGTCCAGATACTGTCCGTTTGTGTGGAGCTGATTCGCGAGTTGTATAGACTCCTGCAGCAGGTCGCGTCGCTCGTTTTCGTCCAGGGCCTCTTCATGGTGAATCAGCAGGATATATTTCATAAGTGCGCCTCAGAATAGCAATTCAGGTTCGCCATGCATGCTGAACAACAGAACCTGTGGGTCTCCATGCGCCCGCGGCGGACGCTAGTTTGTCGGTAGGCCCTCGATTTCCATCACTGGCCTGATTTCGATGGTACCGAATCGGGCCGGCGGAACTCGTTCGGCGATACGGATCGCCTCGTCGAGATCACTGGCCTCGATTAGGTAGTAGCCGCCGAGCTGTTCGCGCGTCTCCGCGAACGGACCGTCAGTCACAAGCCGCTTGCCGTTGCGCACCCGAACACTGGTCGCCGTCGAAATTGGATGTAGCGGACTGGCATCCAGATATTGCCCGCTTGAGTTGAGCTGTTGCGTGAGTTGCGCAGACTCAACGTAGCAGTGCTCCCGCTCGCTCTCGCTCAGGGCCTGCTCATCCAGATAAACCAGCAACATGTATTTCATATTATTCTCCCTCATACGCTCGCTTCAAAGTTTCTATATCGAGCTTTTTCATTTGAAGGATCGCTTGCATGACCCTATGCGATTTCTGAGGATCTTTGTCTTTCAACATCTCGATTGAAACAGTGGGAACGACTTGCCATGACAAGCCATATTTGTCTTTAAGCCAGCCGCATTGACCTTCTTCTCCGCCTTCTGAAAGTTTCTCCCAAAATTCGTCTACTTCTTGCTGCGTTTCGCAGTGCACGACGAACGATACGGCTTCCGTGAATTTGAAGTGCGGTCCACCGTTTAAGCCTACGAATTCCTGTCCCTCGAGTTGGAATTCAATGACCATTACCGATCCCGCTGGCCTTCCGGATGCCTTTGCCCCCGCTTCGTCATAGCGGGCAATGTCACCAATCTTAGAATTCTTAAAAAGCGACACATAGAAGTTCGCAGCCTCTTCGGCTTTGTCATCGAACCATAGGAACGGGGTTATCTTTTGCATATTGTCTCCTTCCAGTTTTACTTACCGTGACCTGAAA
>DASXQM010000279.1:0-7892 GCA_036507195.1 Pyrinomonadaceae bacterium
CAGGAAATCAAGATAGTGTTGCCTCACGAAATACTCGGAGACGTCGATCGGGTTCGCAACTATTACCGAGTCCGGAGTAGCTGTGAACAGGGCGTCAGTCTTATTGCTCAGGAGCGAGAAGGAGCGGTTGTCCGGATTGAAACTATAGTTTACGCGCGAAGGCGTCACCGTATAAAACTTGCCCGGATCTACATTCTCGAGGCGGTAGTTGCCATCGCTGTCGGTAATAGTTTTCCGTGATCCTTCTCCGGTCATCTGGATAGTCACACCGGCCAGCGGTTGACCGTCTGACGTTGTAATCTGTCCGCTGATGCTCGCTGGTTCTGCAGTAGGGACGGCGTTGACGGCAGCCAGCGCGTCGACGCGCCCATAGCCAAAGGAATTGTTTGGAATTTGAGCCGACGTCGTGTCGCCACAAGTTTGCGCCGGCGCGACCGTCACTGCGGGGTTGGCCGTGTTTTGTAAGAGCAACTTGGTCTGAGCGATATTGCGCACTAACTGCGGGCGTGCCGACCAAAGCAACGCCACCACGCCGGCGACGTGAGGTCCGGCCATCGACGTGCCGCTCAGGTTGCCGTAACTGGTATCGCTGGTTCGGGTGGACGAGCGGACGCTAACACCAGGAGCCGAGATGTTTGGCTTTAACAGGTTCGGCGTGTAGAACGTACTCGGCCCGCGGCTGCTGAAGCCCGCCAGCACGTTGCTGACGTCAATCGCCCCGGTCGTAAAAGACTCGCTGTAGATAGCCGGCGCGTCAGTCACGGTTGAACAGCCCGGGCCACTGTTGCCAGCCGAGACTTCGACAAAAATGCCCGCTGCCTCCGTGTTTTGGACTATCGTTTCAAGTTCGGCTCGAGTGACACAGCCTTCGCTGGCCGGACAACCCCAAGAGTTGTTAATCACATGCGCTCGCAGCGCTGGGTTCGCATTGTTGCCGGCAAGGTCGGTCGGAGCGATGAAAAACTGGAAGCACTCAGTGTAGGTGGCGGGCGTGCCGTTTCCCTGGTCCATATTGCGGCAACCGATCCACTTGGCACCGGGGGCGACGCCGATCTGGTTTCCCGTACCGTCATCACCGACTGTAATGCCCGTAGTATGTGTGCCATGTCCGTTGTCGTCGCAAGGCGCTACAGCGTTGGGACCGCAGCTACCGCCGCCGCTATGAATGGAATCGTGCCAATTAAAATTATGATCGGCCACCGCCCCATTCCAGCCACGATATTTTGGCTTAAGCGCGTTGTGGGTCCAGCGCATGCCTGTATCCTCATTGGCCACTACCATGCCCTGTCCCGTAAAACCGAGGGCCCAGACCGCCGGAGCGTTGACATTTAGCACACCCCACTCCGCGGTGTTGGGGGCCTCGACCATGCTGGGGGCAGTACCGGACTTGGCAATCTCTGGATCCTCGATCCAGCGTGAAGGCCGGTTGGAGTCAACACGCATGACGTCGAAGCGAGCGGCGAGCTGTTCGACCAGCGGGCGATCTGCCGTGGCCACGAGCATGTTCGCCGCCCAAAAAGATTGATAGGCAATACCCCGGGATTTGAGTAACTGCTGAAGGCCAACCTGCGTGCGGGCCGCATGCTGAGTAAGCGTGTTGTAGACAAACCAGCCGCGCGCCTCCTGTTCCTCCATGTCATAAGCGGCGCTGACGTCGGCCTGGTCGGCGAGCAGGATAATGACGGATGTGCTCTTGCCGTCACCAGTGTCGAACAGCACCTGCGGCGCAATCTTAGCGGCTGGCGCTTGTAAAAATAGTTGCGTGAGGCTGCGCAGCGACGATGAGATACCGTTGTGATATGTGTCACCGATCCTGACTCCACCCCCTTGAACCTTTCCGGGAGGATGCGCGCCAATCTTCCTATTGAAAAGTTCTGCTTCCAGCTTGCGATCAGTGATGCGTTTAGCCGCGTGTTGCGCATCGGTGTTCAGCGAATGTGAGGATGAGATGATGGTCGAGGCCTGCACCACTCCCGCCAGGCAGACAGCAATGAATGAAAAGTAGAGATAAAAACGAGGTTGGGTGCGTGGCGTCCTGGGATTCATCTGGGTTCCTTGATTGTGGTTCCTATCGGAATGGAAACAAGGGTATTACTGTAGCAGAGCGGGGTCAATGTTCTGGTATTGGGTGTCTGCATAACGGTTTGAAGACTGTCGAATGCGTTTTATAGCCGACCGCATTCGCCTGATGCCTGTTGTCTGTTACCATTTCGAAAAGCGGGGAGCGTCGAACACATGGAAAAGAAACGAGCGCGGATTGTTATTGTTGGCGGTGGCTTTGGCGGGCTCTTCACTGCCCTTGATTTGGAAGGCACTTGCGATGTCACACTTATCAGTGATGCAGATCACTTTCTTTTCACACCCATGCTTTACGAATACTTCAGTGGCGAAGTGGAAGAATGGCATATTGCCCCCAAATACAAAGAGCTGCTCGATGAGAGCGTCAACCTCATTCGCGATGAGGTCATTAATATTGATCCGACTATGCGAACCGTGACATTAAAAGACCAAAGCGAAAACCTCACGTATGACGTCTTGGTGCTCGCCGTCGGGGGTGTTACAAATTTCGCCGGAGTTGCCGGCGCGGCAGAGTATGCGATTCCCTTCCGCAAGATCGCCGACGCAGATAAGTTGCGGCTGACCATGGTGGACGCGCTCGACCGCGTGCCTCCCGATCTGGCACCACAAGACACGCAACGCGCTTTGACTTTTGCAGTGGTCGGCGCGGGCGCCAGCGGCGTGGAACTCTCCACGAAGATGGCCGACTTGCTGCGCGATGCTTTCAAACGCCGTGCGCTTCGCGGGGAACCTCGCGTGCTGGTCATTGAGATGGGCGACAGAGTTCTGCCGGGAATGGGCGGGGAAATCCGCGAGTTTGTCGACGAGGCGTTGCGCGAATCGCACGTGGAAGTTCACACCCTGACTCGAGTCGTAAGGGTTACTGACAAGACACTCGTCTTTCAGCATAATGGAACTCAGACTGAGATCGACACCGCCACAGTGGTTTGGGCTGGCGGCGTGCGCGTCAGTCCGGTAATCGAAAATCTTAAGGTCGAGAAGAATAATCGCGGTTTGATCCTGGTCGATCCCACTCTACAAGTCCCCTCCCACGCCAACGTCTTCGCGCTGGGTGACATTGCTTTTTACAAGGACGCCGCGCCAACCCTGGCCGGGACAGCGCAACTGGCATTGCAGCAAGCAGGTCTGGTCGCAAAGAACATCAAAGCCTTTCTCTCGGGGGCTGAACTGCATACCAGGCATTTTGAGGAGCTGGGGGAAGCTGTCAGTCTGGGTACGGAACGTGCCGCAGTGCTCGCCGGCGGAAAAGCGTTTGGCGGGCCACTGGCTCGCCAGGCGCGCTTTGCGCTTTACACTGCGCGATTACCCACCTGGCATCATCGTCTACGCGTGGGCGCAAGTTGGTTTTTTGAAGGCACTTCGCCTCGACCACTGTTGCCGCTGGGCCTGCAGAGGTAGAGATCGTGGCCCTTCAACTAACCGGACGAACGCGCCTACGCGTGGTGCTGCTCGTGGCGGTAGTGATCGCCGGCCTTGCAGTTCTTTTGTGGGCGCGCGGACGACGATCGCGTTTCGTGCCGGCAACAGCTAATGTAAATCGTAATGAACCAGTAGGGGGTTCGATTTCAGAAACTCCTACGCCCGCTTCGACCACCCTGTCTCCAACTCCGGAGACCACTGCAACCGCAACTCCCATAGCAGGCGCAACAGCATCCCCTGGTCAAACTCCGCCGCTGAATGCCGAAGGGACGCCATCCAATCAAGCTACTCCCCAGGATGCAACGATCGCTGGTAGTTTTGTCGGCACTCTGAAACTGATTATTCCAGTCGTTGGTGTGAGACCTGATCAGTTATTGGACACGTTCACGGATGCACGTTCGGAAGGGCGCGTCCATGACGCTATCGATATTCCTGCTCCGGCGGGAACTCCGGTGGTAGCTGCTGCCGATGGCGAGATCATAAAACTCTTCCAGAGCGAGCGCGGCGGGACGACCATCTATCAACTAAGCCCCGACAAGAAGCTCGTATTCTATTACGCCCATTTGCAACGCTACGCCGATGGCCTGGTCGCTGGTAAGTTTGTGAAGCAGGGAGAGGTCATCGGTTACGTCGGGGACACCGGTAACGCCGGTACTGGAAATTTTCACCTTCATTTTTCAATCTCCGTCGTTGCCGATCCCAGGCGTTATTGGGAAGGCACCAACATCAATCCCTATCCGCTACTGCGAAAATAGCCCAATGCAGCAGGAGCAGTCGGCAGGAGGCAGACGCTAGACGCCAGCATCCCAAGTGCTTTCTGCTCCTGCCGACTGCTCCTGGCCCGCGTTCGCTAATCGTGCAAGTCCCTCTCTCGAAAACGAGGGTTTCGGTGCAGACCGAGCGGAGATCCCCGCGAAACGTCTGTGGGAACACCCGTTGCTACTAATTGGCTCTGGGGCAATTATCAGCATGCTTTTCAATCTTGCTGAAACGAGGCAAAAACCTATTGATTACGCCAAACATAAACATAATCAGCCGCACTGCCCTGCTGCTTCTAACAACATTTTCGATCGTCTTTGCGGTGGGTTGCGATCCTGGAAGCAATTCAACCTCCCCGAGCACCGCGAGTCCTTCGCCGACCACGTCGGCTTCCCCCAGCAGTCCAGCGGAGGGAGCCCCCGCAACCAATCCCAGCCCTGCGGCGAGTCCTTCACCCGACGCTTCGCCTTCGCCCAAAGCAAAAGCCAAGAGTCCAAAGTGAGGGAATATGGCAGAACAAATTCGTAAGACCGAGACACCCGACGTTAACGCCCATAACATCAGTCATGAGGTACTGCAGAATGAAAACAATCAGACATACAACTCTCGGGCTAATCATGGCCCTTTCGATCGTTGCGGCAGGTTGTGCCACCGAGCCTGGAACTAATTCCAACTCAAACGTTCCCGGTAGTCCTTCACCAGCAGCGTCCCCTTCACCTGCCGGATCAGTAAGCAAAGCCACCGCCATTCCCGTCACCTTACCAGTGCTTGACGCGTTGTTTTCGGACGAAGCGTTTAAGTCAAACTTGAGATCGAAGGTTCAATTAACCGACGATCAAGTGGCCCAATTGCAAAAGATCGCCAGTGAAGAGGTGTCGAGACTGCGACAGTCAAACATAGAAGAAAAGAGTGCCGAGGAGCAGTCGTCTCAGGCCGAGCAGTCGCGTGAGCACGCCGCTCAAGCGATTCGCGAAGTCATAGGTGAACAAAAAGCCGAGGACCTTTTCGCGCTTGCTCGCGACTACTGGGTAAAAGGTAACGAAGGACTAGAAACCAGCAAGACCGATAAGGACGCTAAGGGCAATACAACCGAAGCCCCGGAGAATGCACTCTTGCCGGGGCCTAATGCCGTGCCCAAAGACACGCGCGTTGTCGTCAACATTCCCGCTTTCCGCATGGATGTATTCAAGGAAGGCTCGCTCGTGAAGTCGTACAAGATCGGCATCGGCTACCCTGAGTTTCCGTTGCCGACTGGCTTGAGGAAAGCGCAAACAATTATCTTCAACCCCACCTGGACTCCACCTGATGAACCCTGGGTCGCAAAAATGAAGAATGTCAGCGTTGGCGAGAAAGTAGAGGCGAGCAGTAAATTAAACCCACTTGGGCCAATCAAGATTCCCATTGGGCTGCCGTCGCTGATTCATGGCGGGAAGTCGCCGGCGAAACTCGGGACCTTTGCTTCGCACGGCTGCGTCGGTCTAACGACGGCGCAAGTCCAGGACTTTGCCAAACTGCTGGCGCAGTTGGCCGGAAGCGAAATATCCGACGCGGCAATTAAGTCGTACTTTGCAGACAAGACGAAAACCAGGGTCGTGAAGTTGGACCACGTGGTGCCGGTAGAACTACGCTATGAAACCATCGTCGTTGAAGATGGAAAACTACACATCTATCGCGACGTCTATGACCAGGACACCAACACCGAAGAAAACCTGCGTGCGGTGTTGGAGGCAAACGGGGTCAAGCTCGAAGACTTCAGCGAAGAAGAACGTGCGCAGGTATTAGAAGCTCTCAACGCGATGTCGCGCCATCCATCGAAGGAAACTGCGACGAGCACAACTGCTGTTACCGCCAATCCTGCCGCTTCGCCGCTAGCCGCGGCAAACAAAGCGGAGAAAAGGACCGCGGCGGCGCGCGTTAAGAAGCCCATTGGCAAGAATCAGAAGGAAGTCGTAATCGAGCTGGGAGCGCTCAAGGGGAAGGGTTATCCGGCAGCCATGAATCTTGACACAGGTGCGGGCAAGCCGGCGCCTACGGTGGCTCTGCTGAAGGGTCACTGAAGAATTACCGCGATCGAATCCTGGATCTGTTAAGGGGGGCAGGCGGGCCATCTAAATGCTGGCCCGCCTCTGGCGTTTATCAACCAGCGGGCCCGAGCCCGCCTTCCTGACCCCGAGCTGACTAATGTTGATCTTTAATCCTTGTTGGCAAGGCTTTCACTCTATGATTAACTGAACGACTCGAAAACTCTCTCAGGTCAGGAAGGTGGGCTTGCCCCCGCTGGTTCAGTGGGCGGATTTGGGAGTGAGAGGACGCAACCCTATCAAGGGTTAGCGCTAATAGAAATCTGTGACTATCTAGTTCGGCTTTTAAGTTTTCCTTTCTTCGCGAAGCCTTTTGGTTTGCGCGCCGGGCGCTCAACAGCGTAGTGAAGTCGAACAACGCCATCCGGGTAATCGCGAACGGAAAGCAGCTTGAGCGGCACGTCACGATTTTTGGGCGCGATGAGAGGAATGCCTTCGCCGATGAAGGTCGGAATAGCGTGAATAATAAATTCGTCAATCTCGCCCGCATCCAGAAATGACGCGATGATTCCGCCCCCTCCCATCATCCAAATGTCTTTGCCTGGAGTTGCGCGAAGACGCTGGGCAAATTGATCGATGGGCTCGTTGACAAATTCGACGCCCGGCGGAGCCGACTTGGGAGGGTGATGGGTGAAGACGTAGTTTTTGATTTTGGAACCATAAGTGCTCAAATCGCCTGCGTTCATTTTCAACGCGACCCCATAAGTATTACTTCCCCACAGAATGGTATCGATCGTTTTGAAGAACCCGCCCATGCCGTAATCGCCAGCTGGTCGTGGCCTATCCAGCCAATCGACACTGCCATCCTTCCGCGCGATGTAACCGTCAGCGCTGGTAGCTATGTAGACAATTATCTTTCTTGACTTGGGCATTGCAAAAGGAATTCTGAGGCGCGCGACTCATCATATCAGAACCCAGAGCGGTGGCGACCGGCCAAACACTCACTTCAGATTGTTGATCTGCCCTCGTTCGAGGACCCAGTTCTGACAACACCTCGTCGTTACAGTTGAGCTTCTGGCCAGTCGCTAGATCTCACGGTCCCGATTGCCAGCCTTCCTGGCAATCCTGGTGGTTGCCCTTTTCTTTTCCGTCTCGTGTTTCACGCGATAAGAAACCATCAGAGTGCCATTCTTGAAAGCTTTGCACTCAATGAGTTCCAAATCAATCTGGTGGTTCATCTCGTGAAAGAGCGGTGTGCCCGAGCCGAGCAACACGGGATGAATATTGAAACCGATTTCATCAATCAGATTTGCCTCGAAGAGCGACTTCGCCAGCAGGCCCCCACCCATTACGCAGATGTCTTTGCCTTCCTGATCTTTCAGCTTGCGAACAAACTCGGCAGCATCTTCCGAAATGATCTCGAGGTTCTTGACCTTCTTCTTTGCGCTTTGCTTCATCGTGCGGGAGAAGACATAGTTTTTCACACCCGGATACGCGCCCCCGCCGGCGCCCATGCGTAGCGCAACCTCGTAAGTTCTGCGTCCCATAACGACGGTGTCGATGGTCTTCCAAAAATCTGCCATTACAGACGCCGCTTCTTTGCTCCACATCAGC
>DASXQM010000280.1:0-10736 GCA_036507195.1 Pyrinomonadaceae bacterium
ATCGGTTGGCCATCAGCTCAAACCATTCCCAAGCGAGGGATGCAAACCCATGCGCCGGTTTCTTGTCTGCGTTCTCCTTGCCTTCTACTCTTCGCCTGTCTCGACTTCTCTTGCACAACAGTCGGGGTGGCGGCACACCAGCCGACATCCTGCTGCAGTCGACAACTCTCGTTCCTTACCCCGCAGTACGCCAGAGCGGCAGGGTATTTCATCCGCCGGTATCCTGGACTTCGTCGATACTGCCGACCGGCAAATCGACACGATGAACAGTTTCATGCTCATCCGGCACGGCGCTGTCGTCGCAGAAGGTTGGTGGAGCCCATACGATGCTGCGACCCCGCATATTCTCTATTCGCTGAGTAAGAGTTTTACGTCCACTGCGGTGGGACTAGCTATCAGAGAAGGAAAAATGAGCCTCGATGACGAGGTGCTCAAGTTTTTTCCTGACGACGCTCCCGCTGAGCCTTCACCCAACTTAAAGGCGATGAGGGTTCGCGATCTCTTACGCATGGCTACGGGCAATCAGACTGAAGCACCAATCCTGACCCAAAACGTACCCTGGACCAGGACGTTTCTGGCCCACCCGGTTCCTTTCAAACCGGGCACCCATTTCCTCTACAACTCGCCGGCTACATATATGCTGTCCGCGATTGTGCAGAAGGTGACGGGGATGACTGTGTTGGACTATCTCAAGCCGAGATTGTTTGAGCCGCTTGGGATCGACAATCCGAGCTGGGTCGCCAGTCCGCAGGGAATCTCGGTAGGCGCTTATGGCCTATCGCTACGCACAGAAGACATCGCACACTTCGGACAATTGTATCTGCAGAAAGGAAAGTGGAAAGGCGAACAACTGGTCCCATCGGAGTGGATCGAAGAAGCAACGGCAAGGCAGACCTCGAATGGTTCCTCGCCAAACAGTGATTGGGATCAGGGATACGGTTATCAATTCTGGCGTTCCCGGCACAACACCTATAGGGGCGATGGAGCTTTCGGTCAGTATTGCATGATCATCCCCGAGTTCGATGCTGTGATTGTAATCACCAGCGGTGTTCGTGACATGCAAAGCGTAATGAATCTTGTCTGGAACAAGCTTCTCCCGGCAATGAAGCCGAATCACCTTCCTGAGAATGACGTTGCACGACGAAAGCTCGAAGCGAAACTTACCAGCTTGTTGGTCAAACTCCCATCCGGTCAGCCTGGTATGCACCTAGCCTCGAGGGTATCAGGAAAGTGGTTCGAGTTTCCTGAAAACGATCGCGGCATCCAGGCGGTCTCGTTCGACTTCAACTCATCAACCCCGGTGCTGATCGTTCGCACGGCCGGTGCAGAGATACGCACACCTGTGGGAATTGGATCATGGCGCAAAACCCCGAACGGTTTCGCCAACGGACTTGATAAGTTCCTGAGCGTGCCGGCGCAGCCACTGCTGGCGGCCAGTGGTGCGTGGTCAGCGAATGATGTATTCAACGTAAAGCTTGTTCTTTATCAAACGCCGTTTTATTCAGCATTGACGTTCAAGTTTGACGGCGACCGTCTCTTGTTTGACGCGGAGCAAAACGTTTCCTTTGGTCCCAGGAATTTGCCTCAGTTGGTTGGACAAGCTGCGTCAACGCGCTGATATTTCTTGCCGGATTCTTCAGGCAAAGAACATTGTGCACAGCCCATGAGTCGATGATATTGGAACCAGAGCAACAAAGCGACGCAATACTACTGCCTTTCCTGCAGGCAGGGGACGATCCAACGTCCAGCAACGCCGTCGAAGAACTGATCTGCGAATTCGCTCAACCCATTATTGGCGACATCATTCGCAACAAACTGAGAGTGGGTTACTCTGGGGATCGCGACCTCACCGATGAAGAGGCTGCCGATCTAATTAGTGATGTCACACTGAAGCTTGTCGGGCGGCTTCGCGAACTGAAGTTGGATCCATCCGCCAGGGCTATAAAGAATTTTCGGGGCTATGTGGCAGTCACCTCCTATCACGCCTGTGATGAGTATCTGCGGAAAAAGTATCCCAAACGCTACAGCCTGAAGAATCAGCTTCGTTACGTTCTTACACATCGCGAAGGCTTTGCCGTTTGGGGAAATGACGCCGGAGTTTTATCTTGCGGCTTTGCGGAATGGAAAAATCAAAAACACTTAATGAGACAGTCAGGACTGCGGGAATTGCTCGACGCACAAACGCTGCTCACCGACTCCGGAAGCGCAAAGTTGATTCCACCCGACCTGCTGGCAGCGATCTTCAATCGGAACGGCGGGCCGCTTGAGTTGGACGATCTGGTCTCGCTCGTCGCCGATCTCATGCAGATCAAGGATGACCCATCGCCGTCCACTTCAATCGACAATGATACTGGCGCATATTCAGACCAGGCCCATTCGCCTGAAAAGCTTGAATCCAGAATGGACCAACGCAGCCGGCTTGAAAAATTGTGGACAGAGATTTGCGAATTGCCGCCCCGCCAGCGTGTGGCGCTGCTGTTGAGTTTGAGGGACGTCAATGGGCGTGGCGTACTCACTCTGTTACCCCTGATCGGCATCGCTTCGGTCCGCCAGATTGCAGCTACGCTGACAATGTCAGCGGATAGACTGGCAATCTTGTGGAACCAGTTGCCGGTTGAAGATGCAATTATCGCAGACTCTCTCGGGGTGACGCGCCAGCAAGTTATCAATCTGCGCAAATGCGCGCGCGCACGGCTTTTGCGAAGAATCAGGATGTTAGATGACAGTACCAAAAAAAAGTCGCGATGGTAAGATCGTGGTTAAGTTTGCATCGCACTAAATTGTAAGGCAGCGGTCTGTCGCGCGGCGGCAAGCCGAATGACTCAAAATATGTCCCAGCATCTTTCTGCGCAAGACTTCGAGCGTTATCGAAATCGCGACCTTTCGCCGGCCGAGATTCTGGCGCTTGGTGACCACCTCGAAAACTGCGTTTCGTGTCAGGCCGAGGGTCGGGAAAATAAAGAGATTCAGAATGCTACTAAGCAGATATTGAGTCAGCTACAAGCAGAGACCGATTTCCCGGAGACCCATCTGGGTTATCAGGCGGTGGCCGATTATGTTGACAATACTTTAAGCGAGGTAGAGCGCGAGATCGCAGATTCACATTTGGAGCACTGCCGGAGCTGCGAAGAAGAAGTAGATGATTTTTTAGCCACAAAAGCTCAACTCGCCTTGTTACCCGACGCGAGCTATTTGCCTCGCAAGATTCCAAATCTCTGGCAACGATTGACGGGACTCTGGCAGTTACCGTCAATAGGGATTCCAGCGCAAGCTGGCGCGGTAATTATTCTCGTTGCCCTGATCGCGTGGGCGGTGATCTCGTATTCTCGAAAGCACGCGGAAGAAGCGCGCCTTCGATCCGGCCAACAAGATTCGGCTGTTGCCGTGAATTCCTCGCCTGTGAATTCCGAGGCGACCGCGACGAACCAGTCGTCTCAAGAGCCGGAAAGCAACCCTCGATTGGCTGTTGAGCTGATTGATGGTGACCATCGCGTGACTTTGACCAGCGAGGGCAACCTTTTGGGGCTTGAATCCGCGTCCGCTCAAACTCAGAATGAGGTTATATCTGCGCTAAAGAGCGGCCGCGTGGGATCGCCATCGTTCATGGCAGAACTCAAAGGTCACTCGGGCAGATTAATGGGAGCTGCATCTTCGGACTATGGCCTCTTGAATCCAATCGCGACGGCTGTCGAGTCGCGCACACCAACATTCCGCTGGCGCGCAATTGATGGCGCGGAGAGCTACATAGTGACCATCTACGATCTCGATTCAAAGAAGATTGAAGGGAGCGGGCCACTTGCGGAAACGAAATGGAAAGCGAGCGCGCCACTAGAGCGTGGCCGCGTCTACACCTGGCAAGTCAGAGCAAGCAAGCACGGCCAGGAAGTGTTACTACCCCCTCCCGCCGCTCCGGAAGCAAAATTCAAAATTATCGATGCCGCCAAAGCTCAAGAACTAGCGCAGGAGCGCCGGAGAGAGGCGCGCTCACACCTGATGTTGGGACTCGCCTATGCGAACGCCGGTTTGCTTGATGATTCGGTGCGCGAGCTGCGAAAACTGGTGGTCGCGAATCCCAAATCTTCGGTTGCGAGGAGCCTCTTGCGCAGCGCTGTAGCTCAGCAGGGATCGAGATAGCGTCACTTGTTTCTGCAAGAAGAAGCGACGAAGGATTAACTCACCGCGCGTCTCCCACTACGACGAAGCCAGCCCAGAAGAACGGATGTTGATAGCGCTTCGTTTGCAGCAACTTTAATTGTGAGTGACGCAGCGCTTCTGCCTTAGTCATTGCGCTGCGCGCTCCGTCAACCACTCTTAGATTTCGATGAAAGTTCAACATCAGATCGGTCGTGCTTTCTGATTCAACGCTCCATTGACTGACGACAGTCGTCGGACTGCCGGCCACAAAGAATGCCCACGTTAAACCAATCACGCCTTCTCCTGCGCCGATGCGACCGCGAGCGGTGTCGCAGGCTGACAACACTACGAGTTCAGCTTTGAGATCGAGATCCATTATTTCCCAGGCTTCCAATAAACCGTCTTCCTTCGGGTCGTTCGCAGACTGTGAGAGGACGATATGGGAATACATCGGATTGGCATTGTTGAGGACACCGTGCGTTGCCAATTGCAGAATTCGATAGTTCGCAGCTTCCGCTTTCACGCGGTCTTCGCGCGCTTCCGATCCAAAATAAATCCGACTCTCTGTACGTCCATACAACAGTCCCAGGGTCTTAACCTGACGCTCAGCTTCGGGTAGGGGATCGAGCGCTTCGCTTAGCACATTGTGCGCCCGTGCAACGGTCAGCTTCCCCAGCGAGGGATTACCCACGGCAAGTAAGGTTGCCATTGCCGTCTTCGTCTGCCGTCGTTTTGCGATCATCGCGCGCAGCACAGTCAGCGATGGAGCGTAGGAAATGGCGTAATCTTCGACCAGATAATGACCGCCTGCTGGCTTTAGAGCCTGAAATGGCAAGTCCCACAACACATCGTCAGGCACAATGGTGAGCGTTTTCTTGCCCTGCAGCTGGTCCTGCGCGGGCTTGATCACCAGGTCGTAAAGTTCAGCCGCAGAATCTGTGTAGTCCAGATCGTGATTAGCCAATCGCCGCCGAAATTTCTCGACTTGAGCACCCAACTCATCGCGCTTGAGCGGGATGGTGTAAGCGTGCAAACCAGGATCGTCATTTCGCGTCCTTCTGCTTATGACGAAGAGATAGATCCGATCGGCGGCCACGACGTATTCGAGTAATGCGCTCTGGCTGTCAGGCAATAACTCAGCTGCTTGCTCAAGTCGCCACGCTTCGGTTTCACCTCGCTGAAGCTTTAATTCCGGATGGGCCGCATAAAGAGTCGTCTGAAAATCTTCACGCTTCAGCCTCGCTTTGTCGAGCTGTATGTCGAGGCCCGCAAGTAGCGCTGAATCAGGTTTGTCGCGCATTTTCTCGCGAGCGATTTGGGTGTTGAGACCTATGAGCGCGGCCGTCAATTCCTGCTCACGCTGTCGCTCTGAAGACGACATCGCTTTGTTGATGTTCATCCTGCCGCTACGCAATACATCCAGCAGGACGCGGCCTTTTGCGCCTTCCGCAGTAGCAAGCGCGGCGGAGTTATCATTTTCGGCGAGCAACAGTCTGATCATTGCCTTATACGGCGCCAGTTTGTTTTCAAAAAATTCTTCACGTTGCGTTTCCGCGCCCGGTACTTCCTCCCTCAAGTTATCGATGATTCGAATCGCGTCGGCAAATGACTGTCTCGCCTTCTCAGAATGTCGCAAACCCAGCTGAGCTTCGCCGGCGGTTGTGCGTGCTTGCCAAAGCACTTCGTTCTGATCGGTTTCCTGCGAAACGTCAGCGGCTCGCTCTGCAAAAGCGAGTGCTTTCGCGTGATCGCCTTGAGCGTTGTACGTTCGCGCCATTGCATTCAAAGTCGCCGCCGTTTTGACACCGATCGTCTGGGCGATGTCGAGACTCTTCTGAAAGAACTCCAGCGCGCGTGCATAATCGCCTTGCTCGTAGTACACGGCGCCGATCTCAGTGAGTATTTCCGTGATTCGATCTTTGCTGCCAAGTGAGGTGAGAATCGACAGCGCTTTCTCTAAATAGTCGAGCGACTGTTCGAAGTTTCCCTGACTGCGTTGAACCATGCCGATGCCTTGCAGGGCTTTCCAGGTTACCGGTTTCGCACCGAGCTGTTCGGCCTGAGCCAGTGCCTGCTGAAAACGGTCGAGTGCCAGCGGATAGTTTCCCAGAGCTGAATAGAGATATCCGATATTCAAGAATGTGCTCGCTATTCCTAACTTGTCGGTCGGATTGGTGAGTGCCAGGCTTTTTTGAAAAGAGTCGAGACTCTTCAGGTAGTTGCCCTGATCCAAAAAAACCAATCCCATGTTGTTGAGAACGTTGCCGGCTCCCTCGGAATTATTTAGCTCCTGATTGAGTTTCAGACTTCTCGCGTACGCCTCGAGTGCTTTTGTGTATTGGCCGCGGATGTACTCAACGCCGGCTATGGAGTTGAGCGCTGTCGCAGTTGACAATTTATCGCCGCTCGCTTCGTTTATTACCAGGCTTTGACGGTAGTAATCCAGAGCGACGTCATATTCACCCTGCATCCGCTTTGCTAAGCCCGCGGCTCTGAGAGTGACGGCGGTCCCCGCCCGATCGCTGATATGCTCTGCCTGCATCAGAGCTATTTGGTAAATTCTCAATGCCTCTGAAAACTTTCCCTGAGTCCTGAGACGATTTCCCCGGGCGACAAGCGCTCTAATCAGTTCCGGGTTCAATAGTTCACCGTCCGGCGCAACTATTGAAGCTCGCTCTTCGTCTGTCTTGGCAGCAATCAAAGAAGCGGCCAGTTCATCTTCGGCTGAAGCTTCATGCGCGATCTTCCAGACTCCTGACTCTTTCACCCACTTCATCGCGCGAACCATTTTCCCGAACGCCGTGGACGGTCGGCCGGTTTTGATATCGCTTGCGGTAATCTCGACAGCCACTTGCAATGCAGCCTTATTGCCTTCGATCTTCAGTTTGCGAATGACGAGATTCCTGACAGCGATTCCATCGTTTGCGGCAAAATCACGCTGAAACTCCTTCCTGCGAGTTTCCAGTTCAGGCGCGCCTGCGCTCCAATATTTCAGCAGATCATCCTGATTCTTCTTCGCAAAAGATTCGAAATACTGGCTGACTGCCGCCCGCAACAGAGTTTCGTCAGGCGACTGCTCCTGGGTCGCGCGCAAGGTTGCGCCCTTGTCTGAACTCGCGATCGCCACAACCATGCTCAGAAAAAGCAGAAGCGAGCGAACATGAGAGAGGGGGAACATGGATCTCCTCCAGCAGTCTGGGTCGCGTCGGAAATTATTTACCTAATTGGATGGCGCGCCGTCCAGGCATAAAACGTCACGGACTGGCAAACTGGCGATTGAGATGTTATGGCGGAAAGATACCAAAGGCAATGAGTTCGGGGTGGGTCAGTTTGGTTTAGCGAAGCTTGCGCCCTTACAGAACCGAGCGCGGTAGCGCCCGATGCTAGAGTCAACTCAGATGAAAAATGATAGACAACGCGAAGGCCCGCAGAAGAGTTCATCCACTTTACGCTGGCATCCGCTGAACGACCGCGGGTGGTGTGCCACCTGTGTAGTACGGAGCTTGACTCCAGCATCCGGCGCTACCGCGCCCGGTTTTGTAAAGCAGTCGATTTCGCTAACTCCAAACTGACGCACCATCCGATTTCGAGTGTCAGCGGACGGACGAAGCTTTTTGAAGAAGAATATCTGGGACTTGTGGTAATAAGCCGCGCTCTTTCCGTCGTACATAGCTGGAAACACACCTTCAGAGGAGGAAACGGCCATGTACAAGTTCAAAAACTCGCTCATCGCCTTGATAGGAATGGTGTCTCTGATGACCGTAGTCACCGTGGTGCTGCCTCACATCAGCTACGGCTCGGGCGGAAACTCAGCGCCCACACCCTCGACGCAGAATGTAAAGGTAGTCAATACACCTTCGGAGCCAGTGCCGATTCAAGGCACAGCTACCGTCAGCGGGACGGTACAGGCTGCACAAGCCGGCACGTGGAACGTTGGCATCACCGGCACGCCGGTTGTTGGCCTGGATGCGGCGAACAACACGGTGAAATTCGATTCAGTAAACAACACAGTGAAGATAGATGCGGCCACGCCTGTATTGGTGCGCGACGTTGACAATCCCCCGAGGCGATATCAGGACTTTCGGATCCTGGATATGGCCGACGGACAAGCCTCAAATAGCATCTTCTTCTCGCCAGTACCGAACGGGAAACGCCTGGTGATCGAGTTCATTTCGGTGGTTGGGCACACACAACCCGGTCAGACGTTGCAACTGGCGGAAATCTACGTCCAAACCTTCTACAGTGGAAGTAGCCTTCCATACGACCTACAGGTCAACGGCCGAGGGCAGGATCCTTTTAGTCACCTCGATCTATTCGCAGGAAGTAAACAGGTACGTTTGTCTGCGGACGGAGGAACACAGCCCCAGTTATTCGCTCAGCGGAGTGACAGTACGGGACCGGCCACGGTTCAAATGACTGTTTCGGGATACCTCGTGAACGAACCTTAGTTCGTTTGGTGGCCAGTAAGCAGCGAGTTCGGCCAACCAAATATTTTTCTCGGGCTGAATTAATCATGAGCCTAATAGAATCTACGGTGGTTTACTGGGTTAGCGATGACATCTACGACAACTCGAATCCAATTCATGCGCTTTTGGGGATCAACTTAGCGGTCTGTATGGCGCCTTTGTCCTGGCTAATTGCCGCGGTTCTTGCCAATTCCGCGCAACGCGAGAGCGTCAGAAAGTAGGTATGAACGTTCGTTCACTCTGCCGGCCTTGCCGGCGCCTGAGGAGGAAGAAAGATGAAAAAGATTGCATTGGTGACGCTTGCAGTTTTAGTCTTCGCCGTTTTCAGTCTTCAAACAGCTTCGGCGCAGTTTCCGAAAATCAAAATACCGAAAGTTAACCAGCCGAAGACACAACCCACGCCGGATGGTGCGCAAACGACATCAACCAGCAACAGCCAACCTGCACAGCCGCAACCGGAAAGTCGAAACACCTCGGTACCCGTGGCGACCGGGCCCACAATCAACAAGTCTTCGATTCAAATCACGCTACGCACGCACCTTCAATACTATCGCAACGGCCAGGAGGTTCAGGAGATGTGGAGTTGGACGCCAAGGATAGTCTATCGCGTAAACGGCCCAATTTCCGCAGGCAGTCAATTGTCAGTTGATTTCACGCTTCCGTCAGGCAAGTCCTGGATCAAGCTTGACTGCAATACCAAAGAGACTGGTGCCGGTTCCTGGTGGGAAACCGAGTGCGGCATGAACTCAAACGATGTCAAGGACCAGGATGCTTCAATCGAGACTGGCCCGGCGGGATTCAAGATCAATCTCAAGAATGAACTCGAGGGTGCGAACACGGCGCTGTTTGCCGGTAAATTTAAGGTCGAGAAGTTCCATGTCGGGGTCGTTGATCTGCCGAAGTTTAAAAACAATTTCGCCTATTACGTCAATTACGATTGGAATCTGCCAATCGGGTATATCTACGCAGCGGATACAAGTGATCACAAGCTCTATCACCCACCGTCAGAAACAGAAGCCCGCTTGAACTTTGTTACCTGGTTCCGAGGGGAACCAAAGCTGATGAATTACGGCAAGTACATCGCATATCTGTATTACCAGGGAAAACTCGTGGCCGACAGCACCGCTGAACCTGATACTTATAGCATTACCAGTTGCCAGGTCATGAATGCTGCGGACCATGGCGACGATCCCCAGCCCCTCACCTACTGCCGGCGGGAGTTTGGCATCAAGGCGATGGTCTGGGACAAGCAGCCGCAGTTTCGCCCGCCGAGCTATTTCAAGATGTATGAGAATCCTGGCGAATACGAAATCAAGATTCTTGAGAACGGCAAGCTGGCGCGCACGGCAAAGTTCACGATGGGCCCGAACGGACAACTAGTAGATACGGGAATAGGAGCGCAAAACAATTTAGGTACCGCGCGCATTGTCGTGCCCGTGCAAATTATTGGTGACCAGGACGGGCAATGGGACCGCAATGCATACAAGACCGAATCATTCTTCGGCAATCCGGTGAGCGGGCTGGTTGTTCCTTAATTTCCAGTCTGGAACGTCACCGGAAATTCCAGCTATGACTAAGCGTGCCGGAGTCGGACTCGCAAAGAAGGAGTTAGAGCAAAGTGTTCAGAGAAATTTCAACCGCAGCACTGCTTTGCATGGTCGTGTTTGGTGCGACCGTGGTAATGGCCCAGAAAATCTCGAAAGATGTCGATGACGCTATTAACTCAGCGTCAAATTGGGTGGGTTGGAAGCCCGAGGATAGCTTTTACCCAAAGGAGGATGGAAAAAAGGCGCTCGAAGACGGCCAAATATGTATCGAGGAGATAGACGAAGCGTTGTCTAAGGGTTTGGCTGCATCGACGATGGTCGAAACCCATAAAGGGAATATGACGATTAGCGAGGCGCGCGAAATGTGCGTTTCGGCTCGCGACGCAGGCCAGAAAGTCTTCGGCGACCTGACAGCTGCGGAAGAAGCGCAGTATGAGCCGTTCAGAAAAGTGTTGAACGGTGACAAGCTGAGCATCTATAACGACCGCTTAAAGAAATACAAGCTTTATGGTGCTGGCGGCAAAGTACTGAAGACGCCTGAGGACTATCGAGAGTCACCTGTGTGGTGCACTACCGGCGTGGATCGCGA
>DASXQM010000281.1:0-4899 GCA_036507195.1 Pyrinomonadaceae bacterium
TCATTCAGATGCGTTCTCCTTGAGTTTAGATAGGACAGGCATTCTCGCCCGTCGCCTGCCTGAATGGTTGCAGACATACATATATTACGCATGAATCGTAAACTTTTGAAAGATGGGAAGACAGAGTCATCAGAACCGGAAGTGGTAGCGACCGGCTGAAGTTCAACTTCTGGGATACGTGATCACCATGGGATTAATCCTACTGCGACGTGTCCCAACTGGCTTTGGCTGCTGCTGCAACTCCTTGACTCGGAGTTGAGCATTTGGCCGGTCGCTACCGCTCGCGGTTCTGATGGTTGAGTATCAGACCGAGCGCTACCGCTCGCGGTTTTGTATGACCTCATTCCAGGTATGCACCGGCTTGCCGCTTGAGAAATCGTAGAAGACGAGATCGAGGTTAGCCAACATCTTCGTAAGTAGAATTATCTGGCCGGCGTGCATCGAGAAGTGCTCTGTCACGTGAAAGATTGCTGCCAGGGCGGTCACTTCAGTCCCCTGTATGGGATATTTATCCAGCAGGTGTGCCGGATCAAAACTGGCCAGCACGCAGTCTACGTCTGCCACCGTCGTTCTGAGCCGGTCCAGCAATTCAACGCGAGCGATAATTCGGCGCTCATCAAACTCAGTCTGACGTTGACGCTTGTCAGTTGCGCCAGCCAAACCGCAGACAATCCACTGGCGCGCGTTTCCTGAAATGTGCAGAAGAAGATTGCCAATGCTGTTTGATTCCGGGTTCGGCCGCCACCACACTTGCTCGTCTGTCAGCTTCTCAACACAACGTTCAATCTTGGGAAGATATTCTCCCTTTAAGAGTTGGCGAGCATTCTGAATGAAGGCCTGCGCAACGTCCCTCGGAGCGTTTTCTGCTGGAGTTGTCATGGCAGAAAACTATCGCCAGCAGCGAGTGGGTGTCAATCCCGCCGAAGGCGCTGAAAGCGTTATTCTTTGCGGATCGTCCAAAACATTCTCCACACGTCGTTTAGATAGGGCACTTGTGCCCCGCCGCGCGTGGCGCACAAGTCCTCTTTCTAAACGATGTGCTGAAGCGATGGAAGATGGGAAAGTTGAGTGTTGGAAATAACGTGGGCACTGATGGCATCAGTTTGACGGCAAGGTAACACTCGCGGCGGCTATGCGTCCGGATGAGTAACGCTGAGGGCGCGTAGCTTTGTAGGTTTAACGACGAGGGGGCTATCTAGGCCTCGCTGGTGCGAGGATTCTTCGGAAGCATTTGCTTGATGGCGTTTGCCGTTTCCACGCGGCGCTTCTGCTGCAATTCATTAACCCAATTGGTCACGGTCTGAACCATTTCGCGCGCCGACTGTGCGGTCGTGTTTCCCTTAGGCACGGGCTTTTGCTTACGAACCCGTTCATCCTTCTTTATGATTTTGATAGCTTTCTTTTCTGACATCTCAACCAACTTTATTTTCTGTCCAAATATTGGTGCTTGTTTCGATTAAACGATTTTTCCCGGCTAGAGTTCCCTGATTCTTACTGCCGCCCCTTGAACGCTCCTTGATCAACGAGTCTTGCGCTTTCACCAGCAAACGCTAAGCCACGAATTAATGGGAGTCCGGGACCTCTCAAATTGTCCGAATAGGATATACGAGGAAGCTCAGATATTCAGATGTATCTTACGGCGCGGACGTTGGCTGCCCCTTACTAAGATCTTGTACTAAGTTCCTGCTAATACGGAAGTTACCATTACGTACATTCTTCCGCCGACAGGTACGGTTTTTCCAGCAGCGGCTCAGCCTTCGCCAATCGCTTTGGCTGCCTATCTTTCATGTCCAGCAGCCAGATCTTCTTTTGCGTTCCATAGATTAGAAAACACAGCCCAACCGCAGCGCCGGCGTTGACCCACTTTAGTCCGCTGATCATATATTTCGTACCAAACGAAATCAGTAGTCCATTGATGATGATGAGCGCCAGCCTGAACTCCGTGGGACCGAATTTTAGATAGCTAATCTTGAGTTTATCCGTTGCCGTAAAGGCGAGAAAAGCGCTGAAATCGTAGGCCGCAAATAGGGCTAACAGCAAAAGCAGTTGAAAGCGCGATTGCTCTGGAAGGATAAAGGAATAGCCGATGATGATCGAGCACAGAAAAAAATAGTCGAGCAGGTGATCCATGTAGTAGCCCCATCTCACCAGGCCCGTGTTGCGATACTTGCCGACCTTGCCATCGTAGTGATCAGTCACCCACTGAAGCGCTATCATCGCTGAAACCATCCAAAGCCAGCGGATGTTCCTTGCCGCCAGAAAACTGAAAACCACAATCAGGAGCGACCACACCAGGGTCAGCACGGTTAGATGATAAGTCTCCAACCATTTCGGAATCCTGGGAATAACTATGGGCGCGAGGCGGCGCTCGAGTGGAGAAAGAAAGGACGTATTGGTTTTATGCGCGCCCGCGAACTCTGGTGTTTCTGTCATGTTTTGAGAATCCATCCTTTAATCCACTCACGGCCTGGAGCAAAGTTGAGGCCGTTGACAGTTCCTCTTTAAAGCAGGTGCCCGATGCCTGTTTCCTGGCGCTAAAGGGCTGATCTGCTCAAGCCCTCATTTTCAACCATCTAAACAGAAGGACTGGAAAACCCGCCATGTCTTTCAGTAGAAAGATTTTTGCGACATCTAATCTGTCTGAGCGCGCCGCCGAGGTTTGCCCGATGAAAGCCAACTTGGCTGTAAAAATCGATGTCTCTGTGTGACCTCAATGATCTCCATCTCTCAGGACAGGTGGTAGTCTCGGCATTTATTCACCACAGATACAGAGGGCATTGAGGTTGCACAAAGGACGGTAAATGTCGGAGTGTTTTCGTAGCTGCTCAAGCTGAGCTATAGCATGACTGTGAGGCAGGCTTGCTCATTAAATGAAAACTACTGACTGCGAACTGGGAATATCAAAGCGGCGGCGACAGCTCTTGCAGGCGAGCATATCGTCAATGCGCACCATGTAGTCCCGCGACTTTTGATAGCGTAGGCGGTCCTGCTCGTTAGCGCCGCGCGGAGGACCCTGCTTCTTTGTTCGCCTCAGCCAGCGAACGTCATATTCTTCGCGTGCTCGACAATGTGGGCAACTGTAGGTCGCCTTTTTCGATTCCTGCTTTTCATTAAAGAAGTCTTGTTCGTTCATAAGTACCTAATCTGCAATCTTCTTCTCTGTGCAACCTCAGTGTTCTCTCCGGTCTCGGTGGTGGGTGGTTTTCGGTCTTTGTTCACCACAGAGTCACAGAGAACGCAGAGGTTGCACAGAGAAATTGAAGTCAACTATCTTCAGTCTATCTTTCACCCAACTCCCGCAAGTAGCGAAAACTATAAATCCCTGTTTCGTGGCCATCGCTCCAGCGAAAATTGAGAGCGTAACGTCCAACAATACTTATGTCAGCTATCGTCAGCTCCTCGGAAATTGCTTCGGGCTTTAATACGCGCTGGCCTGTCCACTCGTTAACGCATTGCGCACAAGGGCAAGCACGTCGCAACTCAGCAGCGCTGTAGCGGCAAACGCAATCGTCCGCCCAGGTGATATGCAGGCCCGTGTCACCTTCCTGCTTGATTTCCCGCGGCTCAATCTCCGGCCCTCGTCTCTCTGTTGCTTCAATCATCGGCCCACTCGCCAGCTCGTCACCATCGCCTGCCCGGCTTCTGCTCCCACCTACTGCTCCCGCGTGCGGACGCCAGCCTCACGCACGGCCGCCGTTACCGCAGCGGCAGTAATCTTAAAGTGCGACGCATTCCAGACAACCTGGCCATTGCGTAAAATGATTACCTGGGGTGATTCATGCTCCACGCCTAACCGCCTCTCAATCTCGGTTGACAGTTCGCGCGCCCGTTGCACTTCAACCAATGCCACTTCCCCCTCGAAGCCAGCCATCTGTTCGTAGGCCCCGGCGCTAATAGGACAAGTCAAACTATGTTTGAAGATAACTACCGGCTGCTCTTTCGAACGATCTGCAATTTCCTCGAAGGTTTTCGTATCGGTAATCCTAACGAAGTGATTTTTCATACCGCAACCGCCCCGGCCCGGATAATTCAATAGCACGGATCGATAGTAGCTTATCGGTTTGATTCCCACAAACAGGGGCTGCAAAAAATTAAGAAATCAATTGTGAAGAAAGTTCGGTGAAGTTTAGGAAGTTCTGAACAAGTCAATGCGGGCTGACTTTTCCCCAACGCCCGCAGCGGGCAAAAAAACAAAGCGGAAGCGAAGACCGCAGTCTCCACTCCCGCTCCTGGTTTCTCTGACTATCGTCGGCGCTTCAGTAGCCCCGGTAGCCGTCCTCATAACCGCTCGCAAAACCCTCGCGGAAATACCGGCGATAAAGTTCCCGATCACCGAAACGCGAACTGTAATCTTCAGTAGCGTTCTGGTAGTCCCCTTCATCGCGATAATCGAAGCGGTCACCACGACTGCGATCCTTCCGGCCTTCCTGGAGGCCGTTATTGTAACCCGCGTTCAGCGCGGTTTGACGAAGTTGGCTGGAACCACCGTAGCCTCCATATTGATCCCAGTTACGCCCGCGCCTATTGCGGTTGTTGTCGTCATTGCGACGGCGCCAGTCGTCGTTGCCCTGGTTACGTCGCCAGGCATCATCGTCTCGGTCTCGCCGACGTCTTTCAATTTCGCGTTGACGTTCAATTTCGCGTTGACGTTGCGCCTCTGCTGCCGCGCGCCGGCGTCGCCAGTCGTCATTGTCGCGATTACGGTCGCGGTCCCGATCCCTCGGACCATTCTTGTCCCAGCGGCCGTCGCGTGCGTCGTGCCCGTTTACGAAAACCTCAGTCGGCTTGCCTCGGCCCCGGCCGTTGCCCTGCGCAAAAGCCGACATCGGCAGCACCAGGAAAGCGACCACTGCCAACATGCCAACTCGTGTTAAGAATTTTTGCCTCTTGCTATTCATT
>DASXQM010000282.1:0-4831 GCA_036507195.1 Pyrinomonadaceae bacterium
GGCATCGCTCATCACCTCGCGCAAAATGTCGATTTGGCGATTGTGGCTGCGGCTGATCTGCCCACGCTACGCGCGCACGCGCAGAAGAGAGGTTGGGACAGACTACGTCTGTTGAGCGCGGGCGATAGCACTTTCAAATACGATCTCGGCAGCGAAGACCGCGAAGGGAATCAGGACTCGACGATTTCCGTTTTCACGCGAGACAGTGACGGCACGCTGCGCCATTTTTACAGTGGTCATCCATGGCTTGGCGAAGACATCAAAGAGCGCGGCATCGATGAGTTGAATCCGATTTGGAATTTTCTGGACCTGACGCCGCAGGGCAGAGGGACGTTTTATGCGTCGCTGGATTACGGGACGAAGGTGCAAGCGGCGAAGCGCTAAGGGCAAAAGGGCAGTGAGCAGGAGGCAGGAGGCAGGAGGCCGACGGCGGAACTCCGAACTCAGAACTCAGAACCCCGAACTTCCTTACTACTCATTCCTCGTACGTGGCTATAACGCATCGCCGCAGCCATGCTGAGCCCGAGGGACTGGGCGGGATATCTGTCAGCAATGCGGCGAGCAACTTCTTCCACGCGCGCGAGGTTGATGCGGTCCTTCCACTGTTCGCGATACGGATCCGGTCCCGGCGGAATGACGTAATCGCGATGCGAAAGCCGCGCGCTGATCGCGTACCGGCCCATGCAGTGATCCAGTTTGCTTAAGTCGCCCGGTCGGAATCCGTTGAAGTAGCCCAACGGATCGAAATTCACTTTGGTGAAAGTCCAGTTGCTGACGCCATCAGCTTCCCACGCCTCGCACTCAAGCTCGACCGAGTACTTTTCGCCGCCGCGGCTGATTAACGTCAACTCATTTGTCTCGGCGTCGAATTGACATTCGATGGTGAAGGTGCCGGTCGCGGTCGTGACGTCGAGAAAGCGTGAATAAACGGTGATGGGATGGGTGCCGACGGTCCAGCTAATGCGCGGCGGCTTCGCATCCGGCGCGCCTTCACCACCGTAGCCGAACGTCGTCGGCCGATAAGTCCGAGTCGTCTGAGTGATCCAGGTTCCGTAGGTAATCGTATCGCCGCACGGCGTGCCCATCTGGTTTGTGTCGATGCCGGCAATCACATCGTCGCGGCCCCAGCTTCTGATCTCGATGCCGCGGGCCGTCGAAGTTGAAATGTCGAGCTCAACGTAACCGTCATCCACATTAGCGTCAGTCACGCGCACGATCAGCGGCGTGCCGGTGACAGCCAGGTCGCTGTCTTCTTCGACAGGCACCAGGATGCGGCCGCGATACCAGCAGCGCACGCTATCATTCGTGGTATCGGCGAGCGTGTGCGCCACTACGGCCCGACGACCGAGATCGCCGCCCGTGACATCCAGCCCGGCGTCCCACCCGGCCGGGTCGCGATACTCGAGATAACAACGGCCGCGGCCTTCGGCGTCTTCGTTCGCCGGATGAATGGCAATTAGTCGCGGCGAGCCGCGGTGCGGGCCGCTCGCCGTGTACAGACGAAGCGACCGCGTGACACCTCCGGCCGGTACCGGCAGATGCTGCACGGCGCTTGCGGGAATTGCGAGCTGATCGAACTGGTGAACGTGCGCACGCGCGGGGGCGCATCCCATTCCAATGGTCGGTTGGGTGGGCCAGCCGGCCGGAGTCGGTCCGGCGAAAGTCGGATTGCTCTGGTACTTGCTCAACGCGGGATTGAGATTTCTTTTTCCGAACGTAGCTGACGACATGATGTCGTAAGGATCGCCGTAAACCTGACCCTGGTCGTACGGCGGTCTGCCGTCCCAGTCGATGCCGTCATTCCAGACGCCATAGCTGTGGTTGAATCCGAGCACGTGACCAACTTCGTGACACATGAAAATGTGGTTTGAGCTGGATGGAATCACGCAGATGTGGCCCTGGCCGACTCCGTCAGCGCCGGCATCAAGGCCGATGGTGATGGTCGCGGGTTGATTCGGTTGGCCGGCCATCGGGTTAGGAAGCTTGAGCTGGCCAGGAAGAATAAGTACGACGAAGCCGTCGAAGCCAGTCAAGTCCGAATCGGTCGCGGCTTTTGTCGCCGCGATAGCCTTGGCGGATTGCGTCGCGCGCGGAATCGCGTTGTTGCTGTCGACGTCCGTGGCGTCGAGATTGATGTCGACCCAGCGAAACAGCTCGCTGCCAACAAAATCGAGATAGCCGTCCGTGTTGTCGCTCCAGTAATTGAGCACGGAGCGGCGTGTTGGGCTGGTCATCAGCATCTCGATACAGGCCTGGTCGCTGATGAACGGCGTGTTGCGATCGTGACGCGCGCGCAGGATCGCGAGTTTCACTTTCTTTGTCATGAGGCGCCTCCGGCTTCTTAAGTGCTAGAAAAGGGGGAGCGAATGATACATCAAGTAGCGAGTAGTGAGTAGCGAGTAGACGGAAACCAGAAGGCGGAGGACTACGGTCGGCGGCAGACGGTTCTTATCATCGTTTCGCCGGCGGTGCCGGGAGCGACGTCTTGCCAGGTGTCGTCCTCATGATTGGTTGTTTCTAAAACGCCGCCGGTATTGTCGTATTCGATTACTGTCTTGACACGAATTTGATTCGCCTTGCATTTGAACTCATACAGCACGAGCGCGTAATTCCCATCCGTATTCTTGTGCTCTTCCTTCATCCAGGACTTGAGCACGCTGGTTTTCGCATCACAGGTTGTCTTGTGAGGGTTGTACCAGAAATGCTTATTGGCTGATTGTCCCAGTGAGAACCACTTATCACTCAAATTGGATTCGGCGATCATTTCGCCATGGCTTCTGTAGTAAACCCCGCAAGGCGAGGAGAAGGGCTTATCTCGATTTGAAGTCGGTTTCGGAACGGGCCTTTTCTTAGCAGGAGTGGTTTTCGGCTCACTTGTTTTGCCGCCTAAGGGTTGGTTATTTGCGTCCTGGCCGAATGATGAGGTCAATACCAAAAGAAGAGCCAGGACGAGGATTAGCTTGCGCATAGCACGGCCTTATATCACCGATCGTAAACAGACAGAAAGCAGGAGACAGAAGGCAGGAGGCAAAAGGCGGGAGGCAGAAAGCAGCGGCAAATCCAAACTCAGAACTCATGCATCCGCGGCTGCTACTTCTTTCCATTTTTGTTCATCAATACCGCGTATCAAGAGCCACAGAATCATCACCACGGCATTCAACAGGCTGAGGAGTGCCGTGAAAGTGAACAGGCTGCGGCCGAGTGGCGGATAAATAAACATCAGCCAGCCGAGGGCTGAAACCATCGCCAGCACCCCCAGCCAGCGCGGCAGAAACGTCGACCGAAAGATCAGAAACCCGTTCAGCAATATCGAGAAGCCAAAGAATGCCACCGCGAGAGATGTACCCTGACTATTCACCTTGAAAAGAACGAGCGCGATGGACTGCAATTGTTGCGGCGTGAAGCCGGGGAATACCGACCCGCTATTTGCCAGCACGAACAGTGGAGCGATGTAGAAGACGCGTGCAAAAGTCTTCATGATGCCGCCGCTTAGGTCGAGGAACGCGGCCACCAGGGCGATGGTCCGGTTCACCGGTCGCAGCAGCACGTACCAGAGCGCGGTGGTAGCGATATTGCTGACCATCTCAATGATGAAGACACTGAAGCTCAACTCGTACAAGCCTCGGTGTGTCAGAAGGTTTGTCGCCGTGGCTGCCGCATCGTTGGAAACATACAGGCTGTTGCTGACGAACCCTTGAGCGAAGACTCCGGTAATAATTGTTACCAGGAAAAGGAGTGCCATGACGCGGCCGAGCAGGCGCGGTGAAGTTTTGTTGGTCATGTCCACAGATTACGCCGATTACACAGAAATGTTCACCGAAAAGGCGAAGAGGTAGCCGCGGATTTGCGCCGACAGCCGCGGATCAGAAAAACATTTGGAGTTTCTTTATCAGCGTAGATCCGCGTTCATCGGTGGCTTGAACCCTCTAGTCATCAGCCAGACCGAGAGCGCCAAATAGACAAAGCCAAGTGGCACGCCCATCACGATCATCGGAGGCGTCGGATACGGAATGAACTGTGGCAGAGTGATGCCGGTGATCTGCATCAGCGTTGTCAGCAGTCCCAGGCCGGCGAGCACTCGTGGAACCAAGGTTGACCGCCAAAGCGCGACGAAGAAAAGAAACATCCAACTCACCATGACGAACAGGTGCGTGTAATGCACCCACTTCCAATTCCAACGCACGCTCGCAGCGATCAAATTGTAAGAACCTAAGTCGGCGGCTGACGCTTTGCCATAGGCCTGGCTCAGGCTGAACAGTGACATCCACGCGGCGTTCTCGATGCATTGAAGCGCGAAGTTAGCGACCGCAAATGCGAGCAGCCAAAGCGCCAGCGCAGGAATGTGTTGCCGAAAGATGGGCCGCGCCGTCACCGCAATCGCTATCGGAATCGCGCCGCCGATGAACAAGAGCATGACCGCCAAGCGAACCAGCGCATCATGCGTCGGGTCATTGCCGGCAAATGTCAGTGGTTCATTGAGCGGTCGGAGGATGATGTATGGGGTCATCAGCCCAGTCGCGAGATGAGCCAACAACAGAATGCCGACCAGTCGTCCTGCGCTCTGCGGGGATCTCATGATTAGCGGTACGGAAAACCACAACGCAGAGTTCGAGAATACTGATCGGTGATGGGTGATAGGTGAAATACGAGTGATGAGTTACGAGTTCGTCGTGCTACTCACTACTCAGTACTTTCTTCTTCCTCAGTATCGCCGCCGAAATCAGCGTGATGATCAGGCCGACGGGAAACGGTTCGGTGAAGCTGAAAGCGAAATTGATGAATGGATTGCTGTAAAGCTTCTTGAACTGCTGCATCTCGTCGACCTGCTTCT
>DASXQM010000283.1:0-8770 GCA_036507195.1 Pyrinomonadaceae bacterium
GTTCTGATGTTCTGTCTGCTGATTGCTAATCTCACTGCCCGCTGCTTACTGCTTACTGCTTACTGCCTACTGGCGCTATTGTTGGTTTACTTGAACGCTGGCCTCGCCCGGCTCAGACCGCCGGCGAAACATTCCGAATACGCGAGAGAGCAGCCCATTGAGAATATATCCAATAACCAGCGCCAGCAGGACATAACGAGAGTAAAGAAAAATAAGCATGCCGACGGCTACGGCGAGGATTATTGTGCGCATGCTGCGACTGCGAGTTCCCACTGTCTTGAAACTTGAGAACCGCAACGTGCTAACCATTAGCACACTCAAGAAGCCCACCAGGGCCATTAGCAGAATGGAATAGATCTCGGCTCGCTCTGCTCCATATCTCACCAGCGGGACAGGCGCGAAGTGGATAATAGCCGCAATCAGGCCACCGGCAACCGGGATTGGCAAACCCACAAAATTCTTTTTATCGGTCTTGACCAGGCCCTCTGCCAGAATTCGCGGGCGCGAAGCCTGAACATTAAAACGAGCAAGACGAAAGGCGCCGCACATCAGGTACATAAAAGAGAGAAACCACGCCAGGCTGTGTAAACCACTTCCCTCCTCGAGGGTGCCGCCGTATCCCCAGACATAAGCCAACACGGCAGGGGCGAGACCGAAGGTCACTATGTCCGCCATCGAATCCAGTTGCACGCCGATCTCGGTAGTCGTTTTAGTCATGCGAGCAAGCCGGCCATCAAGCATGTCAAAAAGGAGTGCCCAACCTATCGCCTTGGCCGCGTTATCAAGATAGCTAGAGGCTTGCAGGAGATCAGCGGGGGTGCCGTTTCCCATAATCTGAAAACCGCGAACCGCAGCCATTACGGCGTAGAATCCCATGCCGATATTGGCAGCAGTGAAAACGGAAGGGATGAGATATACGCCTTTCCTCAGCCCGCGCCGCTCGGGGTTTTTTGTTTCCATACCAGTTACTGACGGGCCACAACCGTCATCGTATCCTCCCGATAATTGTGGTTCCACCCTGGACTCGGGCGCCCTCTGCCACCACAACATCCACGTTTTCCGGCAGCAGGATGTCCGTGCGTGAGCTAAACTTTATCAAGCCGAATCGTTCGCCTAAGGCCACTCGCTCACCCGCTCGCTTCCAGCAAACAATTCTTCTTGCGAGAATACCGGCGACCTGCTTACACACGATGGTGATTCTCTCGCCCTTGATAGTAAGGGCGTTCTGCTCGTTAACCAAACTGGCGTTTTCGTTAGTGGCCATCAAAAACTTTCCCCGCGTGTAGGCCACATTGGTGATCTCACCGGCAATCGGCGCGCGGTTGATATGCACGTCGAAGGGCGACAGGAAAATACTAACTACCGTTGCCGAACCGTCGTCACTGTTATCTGTGATCGCTCTGACGCGTGTTACCCGGCCATCGGCCGGCGCAACAACCACATTGGGATCAGATGGCGGCCTCCGCTCGGGATCGCGAAAGAAGAAGGCCATAAAGGCTGCCAGGATTCCCAACAGGAGCGCCACTGGCCAGAAACCCATCCATAGGACCACAAGCGCCAGAGCCGCCGGCACCAGAACATAAAAATTTCCTTCGCGAGCTATTTTCACTCCTTATTCGACTTTTTGTCGTATAACTTTCCTCAATCCAAGAACCTGCGTTGTAAGAAAGGGGACGTGTGACACCCCACGTCCCCTCCAGAGTAAACCGATTTGGAGAAACTCTTCTCCGGTTGAATTTAATGACTCACGCTTTGAGTCTTCTGGTGTTGCATGATTAGCGAGTACATTTGATCTTTAAGAGCCAGCTTCTTCTTCTTGAGAGTAACCTCTTCCAGTTGTTCTTCGTCACTCGGATAAGCCAGGGCCGTGAGTTCACTTAATCGTTCTTCGTAGCGAGTGTGTTCGCGGGCCAATTCTCGAAACTCAGGGTCTCGACTCATCAGCTCTTCCTTCAGCTTATCCGCGGTTGTAATGTCCATTTTCGCGCATGTCTCCTTTCAGACGATGGGACTGGCAAGATTGGTTTGAGGAAGGTGCTCGGAAGACCTCCCGGGAATGTTTGGGACACGAAAAAATGGTAGCCCAATTATCGCGACGGATCAAGCGTTTCGCACGAGTTGAATGGTCATGACCAGTGCGTCCTCCACTGGTTCTGAGTAATAGTTCCGGCGCCGCGAAGTCACGTGGAAGCCACACTCTTCATAAAGTGCAAGCGCGGCGGTGTTTCCAGCACGCAGTTCCAGAAAGGCGTGTGGTACGCCGGCGCGCCTCCCGGTCTCCAGAATACGGATTAATAAGGCGCGCCCAATCCCCCGCCGGCGGTAAATACCGCGAACTGCCACGTTGTTGATGTGAAGCTCACCCCCACCCATTCGGCCCACTATATATCCAGCCAGCCGGGAGGTGTTTCGCCTTCGCGCGGCATCAGCTACTCGCGCCACGAGCATCAGGTCCTTGTTGCTACCCTGAAGCTCCGCATAGTACGCAGTCCATCCCCACCGGCTTAGGCCGGTGCTCTCTTCGATCTCAACAACTTCCAGCAAGTCATGCTCAGTCATTCCCGTAATCGAGATACCCGGCTCTGGGCCCGCAATAGCCTGCTGTGTTATCGACATTGTTCCTTCAGTTCTGCATCGGAGGGCCTGACGTAGATGGCGCTGAGAGAATAGGGGGAGTCTATCCGGCCAGTTTGAAAAGCGCGTAACGCCAGGGCCGCTACGTGCTTCGCAAGATTTGTCTCCTTCGCCGCGAGCTGCCAGATGTTATACCCGGGCCCTGTAGGCAGGGCATTTAATTCGCTCGTCTCCTCCGCGAAGTCGATACCTTGTTCTTGCGCATGACTTTTGAGAAAGTCACGCTGCACGTGCGCACCATTGCCGGCCCACCTGAGATTTGTAATCGCCGCATATTTCTCAACCAGCCTCAGCGGAGACAGGTGAGTAGCCGCATCAAGTTCAGTCACTGTATGGTCCTCGGAAACTGAAAACAGCTGAGCGAAGACTTCGCCACGTCCCGCGGGCAAGAGTGCAACCGTCGCACTGGAAGGGCCGGCAGAGTAAGCAACGGCTTGCAACGTAGGGATGCCGACACACGGTCGCTTTAGCGACGCCGCCAAAGCTTTCAAAGTGGCAATACCGATTCTTAAACCGGTGAAGCTGCCCGGACCAGAGGCACATGCAAAAAGATCCACTTCTTGAAGCGCAACGCCGGCCTGCAACAGGCTCTCATTGATGTCGCTCAGCAGACTCGACGACTGCGAAACCTGAGGATCGCCCTGGCGCGCAGCTAACTGTACGCTTCCGCGTCCGAGGAAGACACTGCCGCCCAGCGTGGCACTCTCTAAACTCAAGATAAGAGGAGCGTCGCTCATGTTGTTTTTGCGCAAAAAGTAAATCGGTCAGTCCGCAGTAGCGGACGACTGACAATAGCCCGGCAGTTTCAGTGTTGGGTCCAAACTCAGAAATCCCACCCACGGGAGTGGGTGGATGGTTCAAGTTCGGCCTACAAACAGCGGTGACCGAGTTTTGGAATCCCATCCACGGGAGTGGGTGGATTGTTCCAAGTCCGGCCTACAAACAGCGGTGACCGAGTTTTGGAATCCCACCCACGGGAGTGGGTGGATGGTTCAGATCCCGCCTGTCGTGATCGGAGGTTAGTGGGATCTGAAAAATCCACCCACGCCCGTGGGTGGGATTCCTGAGTTTTGCCACACCCTGTTCACTGCTGGTTAGGGGCAAAGTGCAAAGTCCGCTCAGGTTGGCACATATTCGAGATCATTCTCGGTCACTAGCCGGGCGAGTTTAATAACAACCGCCCGATGCGCGAAAGGCAGTTAGCCATTTGGTATGGCAACCGTGGCAGATTATTGAATTCTCCATTGACACTGATGGTCGCAATTATCGGATTGGGCCAGCGTTGACGGAGTCCGTCCAGCAATCCAGCCGGGTGGCGCAGCAGGTCGGCCATGGGTATGGGATGACTCATGGGCGGCTGATCGATCGCAAAAGGATTCGCCCACTGCTTGACCACATTTTCTACCAGCCAGGCCGGCAGTTGTGTCTCCAATTCCGCCGGCAGGTTGCCGGTATCGGCGCGAAGCAAGCGTTTCGCCAAACCAATCGCACTGATGATCCAATGCGACCGGGTGTTATTACCGCCCAGGCAAACGCCCCAATCAAATGTCGCCGGCAGAGACTCAATCGCCACGCCAACGTCGCAAAGCCATAGCGGACGCCAGGCTCCGTGTTTCAACAGATGAATACATGAAAGCGCAAGCTGGTCTTCAGGGCCGAGTATGCGAATCTGCTCTGCTCCCAAACTGACCGTCCGCGAGCGGGCGAATATTTCGTCAAGTGTTCTTTCGTCAATCTCTGAGAAATGTTTGTGGAGATCGACCCAGCAATCGTTTGCTTCGGGAGCTCTCAGAACTTCTTCTGCCAATTTGAAATGTTCCGGACGCACGCAAATATCTATATCGCCGTAGGGCCTGAGTGCTCTCTCGGCATACATACCCGCCGTGGCCCAACCCTTTGCGAGAACTGCTTCAACCTGCGCCTGCCGCAGCAACGAAAAAAGTTTTGTGATTTTTTCTTCGTGAATCTCCGCTTGCAGGGACTGAAGGCGATACGCCTGGTGAAGAACTTCCCCGGCGGAGCATTCTTGAAGCGGCGTCTTGCTGATGCGACGCCAACCGAGCGCTGCCGTACCCGAGTCGTACAGCAGAGGAGTTATTTCATCCAGCTCACGTTCAGAGATCTGCAGAGTTGGAAATGCTGCTCCGCGCCACGCGCCGGCAAGCACTTCCGCCACCAAATTACCTTTGCGCATAGCTTCCCTTGATTTCATACCCAAATATGTTTCGGGTTTCGGGTTTCGAGTCTCGAGTTAAACTTAGTGGAGCGTCGCTCCCTGAATGAACAACTCGGAATCGAAACTCTTAAACTTACCGCCGTTTAGAAAGCAGACTTGTCTGCCGCGCCGGCGCAACGCTCAATCATCGCTTAAGTCCTTTCCGCGTAGGCGCACAAGTGCGCTCTCTAAACGATTTTGTGTTAGGCACACTACCGGTTCTGATTCCCTAATCGGTCCAGCAGTGCCGGGGCAACGTTCCTGGCGTCTCCTCTGACCCCTTTCAACACATCAGCTTGCGCCGCCACGCGTTGTAGAGTTGCGAGAGCCCTTTCAGGACTGCGGCGTGCGGAAACGGTATTGAAAAGCATCTCCAACACTCCTTTTCCTGCCGTTAGTTTCCGCGGCCGCCAATGCGCACCGTTCTTAAACTGTGTCATCAAAACCAATCCTACCGGCAGCGGCTTTGTTCCCGACTGGCCTCCGAGCTCAGCCGCAGTGATCTTTGTTTGCCTGAACTCTCCGTCCTCGCGGAGCTCAAGCGGCTTTGAGAAAGGATGAACGCGGCCACGCGAATCCAGTACCGCATACTCATCGGAATAATAGGTGGCGCCGGCACGAACAAGTTCTGCGACGAGGGTTGATTTACCGCTGTAGCTTCGCCCGGGTATAACAATGGCCTTCCCCTTCCAACCAACCACACCGGCGTGAACAAAAACACGATGCCTTGCCAACTCGGCTACGAAAAGTCTCAGGTCTGACTCAAGCGTTTCAAACACCGTATCGAGGTCAAGCGAGCGGACCAGCCGTACATGGTCTCCGTAAAGGAGGTTAAGGCGTCGCACATGGGCGCGCGGTCCCTTGCCGCCGATCAATATGGAGTACACGCGATCAACGACCGAGGAAGAAACGTTCTCCCACTCACTCGGCAGGTGACGGCAAACTCGAGCAAGCGCAGCGGGGTCGTTGGAGCGAATGCCGATTCGCACACCGTAAGACTTTAATGAGAAGCCCACCGCCCAGCCAAGGCGGTCCACCTTCTTCATTCAAGTGGAAGGTAATTTGAGCCTTGGTAAGTTTGATTCCGACATGTTTATTTTTTAGACTGTTTATGCTTTCAGGTTCATTGATTCAAGCAGCGGGGCCCAGTCGTTACAGAACTGGGAGCGGTAGCGACCAGATGCTGGCATTCAATGCTGCAATGCTAAACAAATACAGAACCAGGAGCGGTAGCGACCGGGTACAGTTACAATAAGCTCATTTGTGATGGTCACGGACCAGGTCGCTACCGCTCCCCGTTCCGTATTTGTCGACCCACGATGCCAGAGTTTTGCTTACGCGGCTTTGTCTTCAGCAGGGAGCGAGCTACAGCGCCAAACAAATACAGAACCAGGAGCGGTAGCGACCGGGTCCAGTTACAATAAGCTCATTTGTAGGCGCGATCATTGCAATTGTTCCATGGAGAAACTATCAAGCGAGATCGAACCGAAGATTGGACACGGCGACGTGCTGCAGTTCTCTCGCTGAAGACTCAGCACCACCGCGGTTGTTGTAGGCGTCGTAGTAAACTCAAAACTAAAGAACTGCCAGCCAGTGGTGCCTGAGGCCAGCGACCGCGATTGTCCCAAACGCTTACGGTCGCCCGAAGCCTCGCTAACACTCAGAAACGGCAGTCCGCCGGTGACAACGTCCTCGGAGCGAGCAGCAAAGTTGACCTGGTAACGTCTACCTTGCCCCGCTGGCGCCCCCGGTTTGGATGGCTCAACCAATATCAACTGAGATATCAATACCGATCCCGGATTCGAATTACCGCGAAACTCTATCCGCAAATTCTTCGAACCACTCTGAGGTTGACTGGAATCCAATGAGACGGAGGCGGCCTGCCGATCGCTCGGCACCCGCCAACTAAAACCACCTTGGCCAAAACCCAGCGGTCCTTCAAAACCGCCATCATAGATTGAAGGCGCCGCCGCTTCCCTGCCCGACTCTCCATAAGTCACTTTCCAAATGTCGAAAGCTTCCTTGAAGGCGCCGCCGGCCAGCAACTGTTCAACCAGTTCTCGCTTAATGCCATCAGGAACGTTGCCCGCGTCGTCAATTTGGCTGATCGCGTCCTTCGCTTTTCCGTGCCGAGCCAGAAACCGAGCGAAAGCAATTCGCATTTTGTCGCCGTTGATTTGAGCCAGTTGCTCAGTCAACTTCACATCACCTCTGGATACGCTCCAGGCGAGATCGATAAGGCTGGGAATTAAATCCGGATTACTTTGCGCCGCGCGGTTCAGGTCGTTGAATGCAGCCTCATATTCACCTTTTCTCAAAAGCACATTCCCACGGTTCCAGCGCGGCTGGGAATAGAACGGAGCGCGGGCAACAGCTTCATCGAACGCTTTCAACGCGCCTGTCGGGTCGCCAATTTGGTCACGAAGAAGCCCGAGCTCCGACCAAAGTCCATAGTCGGCCGATCTCAAAGCCACCGCGCGCTCGAGTTCGATAACGGCCTGGTCAGGTGTGCCGGACAAGCTCAAGGCCGCCGCGCCGGCAAAATGGGCTTCGGCATCTTTAGGCGCGAGTTGAATCGCCTTTTTCGCGGCGGAGAGACTACCTGAGCTAAGCGCGTAAGTCGTCAGCAGGTGAGAAAAACCGTACCTGGCCGCCGCCTGGATGACAAACAGACAACTCGCTATAGCCGTTACGACCAATAGCAGTCGCAGGTAGCGATGCGAAGAGAAACGAGAAGGTAAAGTTTTCAAGCTTGTCCCGCTTTCACGGGCGGCATGAAAGGGCAGATTCGAATCGATTCGAATCAAAGAAAAGCGTGCCTGCTCCTTTCGGAGGGCACGCTTTTTAGAAGTTAGAACCTGCTTGTTAGTTTAGCTTGGGCTGGGATTGCCGCCGCCATGAAATGCCCAAATCAAGCCGGCAACCAGAGCGCCGCCACCAGCGAGAATCGCTATCAAGGCTTCGGTTGCAATATGATCTCCAGCTGCGCCGCCGCCAGTAGCAGCTGCTGCCTGGCCAGTGGGACTGAGACCACCGTTTAGATAACAGAAACCCATTCCCTTACGGTTACTGTTAGTTTTCTCGGAAGCGCCTTCGGCGGTATATGCCTCAGCCTCGCCGGGGCCCTTCTTCTTAATCACAACGCATCCGCGGAGGACCTTGACGCGAACATTACCGCTGTCGTCAAAATCAAGTTGGATGGACGAGTTTGGTTGCAGCTCAACGGTGCCGAGCGCGCCCAGGTCAATCGTCGCGCTAACTGCGTCAGGTGTTTCAATAGTGGCGCCCGTAAGCAGACTCGCGCCGCTCGCAGCACTGGCGCCATTGACCGTAATCGGCTGATTACCTGTAGTGGTCAGGCGAGCGATGAATTGTTGTGGCACAACGACGGATCCCGAAGACGAAGCCGGGGCTGCAAAACTCAATTGGATACATATTTGGACAAGGGCAAAAGCAAGGAACACAGCAGTTGCTTTGTAACCTATTCGACGTTGTGTAGTCATAATTTAATGTCCCTTCAAAAGTTAACGCGCAAATTTGAGATTTGGAGCCCTAAGCAGCCCGAAGTTTACTTGGCTTCTGCACGCAGGTCAATGATTATTCTCCAATAACGCTGAAAGCGTTCGCTAATTTAAGCCCAGGGTTTGCTTTGAAACCCTGGGTAAAAAGTGCACATTTATCTGGTCGCAACTCTGAAGGAGTTGCGACGGGTTTGCGACTCGACGACGGCGACGCAACCCTTTCAGGGTTGCGTCTTCAAAAACATTCGGACGCGTTTTTCCCAGGGTTGCCAAAGCTGTTGAGTGTCAAGACAGGGTTAACAATTAGCTATCATGACATCGTTGACACTTTGATTTTGATTACTTCCCCCGCCGCGGTCATTTCTTGAATTCACATCTGGAGCAGCACCGCGGTGCTGCT
>DASXQM010000284.1:0-23829 GCA_036507195.1 Pyrinomonadaceae bacterium
GTTTAAGAAGGGGCACCGGTTACGACTTTACGTTTCCAGCAGTAACTTTCCCAGGTTCAATCGCAATCTGAATACAGCAGAGCCAATGCTTGGCGGGTTGCGTATGGTAAGCGCCAAGCAGACGGTCTATCACGACGGCAAGTATAGTTCGGCACTTATTCTGCCTGTGATTCCGAGGTAATGGTCAGTGGTCAGTTGGTCTTTGGTTCTGGTAATTGTCTTCTTCCAAAGCGCGAAGTCCGTTTGCGCGCCACCGGTCTAAAGTGCCTACCGACGCGGTGTGGCTGGTGTCTGTAAAAAGTCTGTAAAAGTTCTTGCAATTGGTCAGCAGCCAGTGCTATAAGTCGCGCCTTAAAGTTAGTCTTAAACGCAAACTAACCCCCGGCGACGACGATCTCCCTGCATTTGGCCCGTCGGGAAGTAAGAATGGCTGATAAATAAAGTTTCTTGTCCATCCCAGCTTAAAGCTAACAACTTGGAAGGTGTCAAGAGAGAAGTGAACACGGCCTTTCCTAAGCCAATAGAACAGTCATTCGTCTGAAACGTAGACTAACCTGAGATAGTTGGTTAGCTCATTTTTTGTAAAAAACCGGAACCAGTGCGCTGCGGAAGTGAATTTAAGAGGCGGGCTTCATTCGCGCGAATGCCTGTTGCTGCCACAAAGGATCTCTTCTAGTTAAAGGAGTCTATATGAGAATCGTACGGACAATTATTATCACGAGCTTGTTCGTAACCGGCTGCCTTTTCTGCCTTGCGAGCAGAACCTATTCGCAGGGCACACACCTGGGGACCATTCGCGGAACAGTGGTCGATCAGAAAGGTGAAGCGGTCCCGAATGCCTCGGTGCAGGTAACCGACTTGGCGACAAACATTTCCCAGAGTCTCGCAACTAACGGCGAGGGCGATTACGAAGCGCCAGGTCTCAAGTCCGGCAATTATCGCGTGACGGTTACCGCTCCGGGCTTCAAAACCACGGCCATCAACGCCGTGTTGAGCGGCAGCGATGTGGTGCGAGCCGACGCCAAGCTCGAGGTCGGTGACGCGAGCGCAATAGTCACAGTCACTGCAGAAGCGGGCCTGATTCAGACCGAGACGCCGACGATTGGCGGCACTATCAATAACAGGCAACTTATCGAGTTGCCGCGCGACAGCCGCGACATTTACCAGTTCCTTTATCTCAACCCGAACATTACGACGTCGGCCGACGGACTCGATTTCAAATTCATCGGTGCGCAGAGCTATGGCGCCGCCTTCTCGCTCGACGGACAACGCTCCAACGGGGGAATTTTCGGTGGGGCAACTGCGAGCCAGCCATCGCTTGAAGCCATCAGCGAATTAACCGTGCTGTCGAACAACTTCACTGCGGAGTATGCAGGCATCGCTAACATCCGCATTGATACCAAGCGGGGTGAGAAGGATTTTCACGGGTCACTGTTTTACAACAACAAAAACTCCGCCCTCGCCGCCTGGACGATCCAGGATAAGCTTAACCTGGCTAATTTTGTGCCGAATCCCGCGCGCCCGGATTACCCCAAGCCATATTTCAACCTCAATGAGACAGGCGGATCGCTGAACGGTCCTGTGCGTCTGTTCGGTAATAAGAAGACCTTTTTTCTCGGTGCTTACGAACGCCGTTGGAATGTTAATTCAGTGGCGTTTACGGCTAGAAATTCACTGCCCGGGCAGCGCCTTCTCAATGCCGACTTTACGCAGCTTAGCAATTCGAATAAGCCGGCCGTTCCAGCAGCGGTACTCCCTCTGCTGACGCCGGCGGAATTGGCTGCGAATACGGTCCTGGTAGGATCAACTCGGCGCTTTACCACGATCCCGCAGCGGTTACTGAATCCAACGGTGGCCAAGCTTATTCAGACTTATTACCCGACTTCCAGCCTCAATGCTTCCGTTGATTCGCGTGGAAGACTGTCGGATTTTGCGCAGAACGTGTCCTCCTATGGGACTCGGGATCTCGTGACCGGAAGAGTCGATCACGATTTCACAGCTGATGATAAGTTTTATGCAGTTTACAACTACCAGAGAAACCCGGGGACTTCAGGGCAAGTGGCTGGCGCAGCGTATCCAGCTTTCGGCCTACGTTTGAACGAGCAGACCAATCATACGCTCTCACTTTCCTACACGCGTCTGTTCTCGCCAAATCTCATCAACGAGGCGCGCGGCGGTTTTAATTCGCAGAGCTTGTTCAGAAGGGCTCCGTTAACTCTCCATCAATTTCTCACTTCCATAGGTTTCAGCGACGCGGAGATCACAGCCTACGGCGCCGTGGTTGGTTCGGCAGCGATTGACACTCCCGGGCAAACAGAGATCAGGGTTGCAAACTTCGCCACTCTCAGCAATGGTGGCCGTAGCGTCAATCGCACGCTCGATCAAAAACTAGTCACCTTCGGAGACACTCTAACCTGGATAAAGGGACTCCACAGTCTCAAAGGTGGCGTCGACGTTGTGCGCAATCATGGCACCGATGGTTTTGTCGCCAATAGAGGTAATCCCCGTGGTCGCATCAACTACACTGGGACCACCGCCACAGATGCCTTTGCTCGGTTCCTGATCGGCCTGCCCCCTAATAGTGTTCAGTATGTCGAGAAGCTGCGGGGCCAGCTCGACGCAAAAAACTTCGAGTATGGATTCTTTCTCCAGGACGAATTCAAGGTTCATCCGCGGGTTACCCTCAGCCTCGGCCTGCGCTACGAACTGATTACGCCATTCGTTGACAGCGAGGATCTGCTGGTGAACTTTGACCCTGACTTCGTGGACCCGACCACGCACAGGAAAGGACACTTCATCGTGCCGACGGCGGATGTGCTCCCTCTAATCGACCCGCGGATAATCAACTATGGCGTCATTACGGCAGACCAGGCCGGGGTAGGTCGCGGGCTCGTCAAAACTGACCGCAATAACCTGGCGCCGCGCCTCGGCGTAGCCTGGCGCGTCACAGACAAAACAGTCCTCCGTGGTGGCTATGGTGTCTTCTACCCGACCGCCTCGGCACAGGGAATCCGCGACGCACTCGGCTCATCGCCCTTCAACCACGGGTTGACGAAAACGAACCAGCCAGCGACTCCTCTCGGCGGCTTTCCGGGGGGCTTGACGGCTCCCGGACTCATCCCGTTTACCGGCGGGCGCCTGAGCGGTTTCGACAGCTTTCCGGAGGCTAATAGCATCCCGATCGACTTGCAACAACCGCGCATAGAGCAGTTCAACGCTACGTTCGAGCACGAGTTACCCTGGCAGATGGGCGTGCGCGTTTCCTTCCTCGGTACGCGGATGCACGGACTGATCGGCGGCATTGATCTTAACATGCTACCACCGAGCGACGTGCCGTTTGGAACTCACGGCTTCGACGATGACGGAAATGTAGTGATCTGTGATCCATCGGGTGATATTGGCTGCGACGCCTCGATTGATGCCGCGCGCCGCCCGTTCCCGGAGCTCGGAACGTTCCTCGGCCGCTACGGCAATTTTGGCAGCGGGCGGTCGCGCGCGCTGCAAACCGAGATCAACCGCCGGTTCGCCAATGGCCTCACCTTCAACGCCAGCTATACGCTGCTCGACCAGAAGGGCAGCGGTTTCGATACCGGCAATGCAAGCCTCGGCGGCACGTTTTACAACCAGTTCATCCCAAACAACGACTTCGCGCGCGACGCGTTCGTCTCACGCCATCGTTTCGTCGCCTACGGCATCTACGACCTGCCGTTCGGCAGGGGCAGAAGCTTCGCGAACGATATTCCAAAGTGGGCCGACGCGGCGTTCGGTGGCTTCCAGCTTTCATGGAATATGTTCGCCAAAAGCGGTACGGGCTTTACTCCGTATTGGTTCTGCGACACCTGTGATCCCATCTTTCCGGGTAACATCGGCAGTGAGTTTATCGACGCCGTTGGGGGCTTCGGCGGCACGAGCTTCCGGCCCCTGGTGGTGTCGGGCATCAGCCAATACGTTAAGCTGGGCGATCAGTTCTTCAACCCAGCGGCGTTTCTACCGCCACCCATTGGTGCTGATGCCCTCGACAATCCCAATGTGGCCAGGCGCAACATTCTCACCGGACCCGGCACGTGGGGAGTGAACCTCGGCATCCGCAAGTTTTTCAAATTCAGTGAGACGATGCGGCTGGAAGTCGGCGCGGACTTGAACAACGTTTTCAATCACCCGCTCCCCTCGCCAACCGATCAATATTTCGCTGAGCTCGGTACCTTCTCCCTTGATGTTGACCAAACAACCGGCCGGCTCCTCCCGATCACGAATATTCAACGCAATGAGGATTTCGGACGCATTAGGACGAGCTTCAACCAGGAGGGAATCGACAACCGCCGGCTCATACGTTTGAAGTTGCGCCTCTCATTCTGAAACAAGAGCGCAGGGCAAGGCTTGAGGACGGGGCAGAAGAGGTAGAATGCTTTTGCCCCCTCTCGTGATCTTTATGCCACTCTTCGCGCAACTACCGAAGATTACTCGGCTGGCAAGAAGGGAGTCGCCTCCAATGACTAGAGCAGTCCGGCTCGGGCACACCTTCACGCGAAAACCAAACTTGGCCGATGTCAAAGCTGCCGGTCACGACATGCTCCGGCTCGTCAACCGTCGTATCCTGCTCAGCATTCTGTCAGATCGGCAACCGATTTCTCGCGCCGAAATTGCGAAAATCAGCGGTCTCAACAAGGCCACCATCTCAACCATCACCAGTGAATTGCTCAAAGATCGATGCATCATCGAAGAGGGTTCTGGAAGAACCACTCCGATTGGCGGCAAGCCGCCGACTCCGTTGCGTCTTAATGCTTTGCGCTTTGGTTTGTTCGGTGTGGATATTCGAGCTGAAGAAACAATTCTGGCGTTGAGCGATTTTAATAATCGTCTTATTGCACGACTAAGCTTCGAGACTGCAAACGATGCGGGCACTTTTCTCTCAAAGATCGGCAAGGAGATTACGAAGCTGCGTGCCAAGCACGATGAGTTCATTGAGTTTGCAGGTATTGGCGTTAGTCTTCCCGGCCTGGTTGATAGCCACAGCGGAAAATTCCTGATCTCCGTGGTTCTTCCCTGGCGTGATGTGCCGGTGGTCCAGTTATTGGAAAAGGCGACGCGACTCCCGGTTGTTATAGATAACTCCGCGCGCTGCGCCGCGCTCGCCGAAATCTGGCACGGCAAAGCGCAGTACGCTCACCTCCGCAATTTACTCTACGTTGGTGTTAGTACGGGCCTGGCTTGCGGAATAGTTATTGACGGTGGTCTCTATCGCGGCGGCAATAATACCGCTGGCCAGTTCGGCCATATCTCAATTGACTTGAGCGGTCCTGAGTGTCGCTGCGGGCAGCGCGGCTGCTGGGATCTTTATGCCTCCGACAAGGCCACCATAGCGCGTTACCACGTATTGCGCGGAGGATCTGGGAAACGCTTGTCTACCATGCGTAAACTCGTTGAGTTGGTGGAGGCGGGCGATCGAGCTGCTACAGAAGCCGTGCGCGAGACGGCACGCTATCTGGGTATTGGAATCACCGGTCTGATCAACGGCCTGGACCCAGAGGTGGTCGTAATCGGCGGGGAGATCACGAAAGCGTGGGGACTCATAGAGCCGATCATTGTTGAAGAAACCAAACGAAGCTTGCTAGCCCCCGGCGCGTACGGTGTCGCAATCCGGCGTTCGGCTTTTGAGGTGCGCCCAAGCCTGAAAGGTGCACTCACGCTGATCCAAAAAGATCTCTTATCGGTGCCGCACGTAGGTTGAATGAATGCCCGTAAGTTGGCGTCTGAGAGTTTCCGCTGATGTGAAATGCCAACCATGAACAGTTTCCAGTCTGTTAGCAAAGCAGAGGGTGTCCGTGAGCGATTGGCAAATGGGTTGATCTCTGCAGCGCCTGTCCCCTTTGACGAAAATGGCAAGCTGCACGAAGCCGGTCACGAATTGTATCTGCATCACATGGCTCGCCAACCTATTGCGGGAGTCGCCGTCTGGGCGCATACAGGACGTGGGCTAATGCTGGACGGCGAGACTGCGCAGAAAGTCTTGCGTGATTGGCGCGAAGCCTTGCCGGAGACAGTTATCGTTGCGGGAGTCGGCTCGCGGGATCCAAGCTTTGAGCACGCCACCGCAGGCACGGTGAAAATGGCCGAAGGCGCCGCTCGTATCGGGGCAGATGCTCTGCTCGTTTACCCTCCGACCTGGTTGCGCGGGCACTCGCTCCAAGATCAGTTAATTGTAGAGCATCACAAACGGGTAGCCGGCGTGGGATTGCCACTCATTCTTTTTTATCTCTATGAGGCAGCCGGTGGCATTGGGTATAGCCCGAAGGTGCTTGATGAATTGCTGGCTCTGCCTGAGGTGGTAGGAATCAAGATGGCGACGCTCGACAGCGTGATGACTTACCAGGATGTTTCGCGGCAACTACGAGAGCGGCATCCGGAGAAGCTGCTTATCACGGGCGAGGATCGGTTTCTCGGCTACAGCCTGCGGCGCGGCGCCCGTGCCGCTTTAATAGGAATGGGCGCAATTTGCTGCGATCTACAAGCGGAATTGATACGGGCAAATGCCGTCGGTGACGGCGCTCGTTTTCTCGCACTGTCCGACGCAGTTGATATGCTCGCCGAAACGATTTTTGTCAGACCGATGGAGGGCTATATCAGGCGACTGCTCTGGGCTCTGGTTCATCTTGGTGTAATTCCATTGGAGGCAGCTAACGATCCCTGGGGACCGCAACTGGCTCGTGATGAGTTTGAAAACGTGGGTCGAACGCTAAACGCCCTGGCACTAGTAACCGCCCCTTGTAACCGACGAATGTTGAGGTCGTAACCAGTGTTGTCGTCCGTACTACTAAAAGAAGTGGAGATCGATTCTTCCTGGCGCTCGGCGCTTGCGGGAGACTACGAACGTTTTGCGAATGGGCTGCCACAGCCGCTCGAAGAATACGTGCGTGAGCGGTACGAGATCAATTTGAGCAGCGAGTATGGCGGCCTGCCAATCAAGAACCCTTTCGGCAAGGCGTCTGGTCAGCTGTCTCTCAATGTCTCCCAGGTGCGTCGCGACGCCGAGGAGGGTCTCGGGTTCGTCATCCTCAAGACGATCATTGCCGAAGACGAGTATGGTGTTCAGTCAATGAGCGAATGGGCCATTCACGAGACGCGAATGATTGTTGAGCAGATAAAGGGAGCGAACGGCTGCGAGGGATGGACGGTCACTTGGAAGGGGCGGGGGTGGTACGACACGTTTGAAAAGTATCTGGAGTTTTTCGGCGAGGCCTTGCGAGTCGGTCAGGACCTGGGAATGCCGGTAGTGCCTTCTTGCAAGTATCACCTGCCACGGAACGGTGAGGGTGAATGGAAACTCGGAGAATACCAATACACTACGCGTCGGTTACTCGACGTTTGGCAACGCCACGGTCCGGCAGGGCTCGAGATGCCGCTGGAGAAGGACTTTAGCCCGACCCTGGCCGGGTCCGACCGCGCGGCTCAAAAGCACATCATCCTTCAGTGGCTGATGCGCGTCACGGGATTGATGCGCCAAGCCGCCAGTCCGATCCGCATCAGAGTTGGGCTGAAGGTTTTTAACGCAGTCTTCGACGACGCCTTTCAATTGGAGATGTTGCGCGCAATTAATGAGCACTGCGAGGCTGAGGACGTGCCGGATTTTTTAGTCTATGGCAACCGTCTTTTCGACCCGGATCGGGAGTTCGACGGCGTGAGAGGAATCGCTTATGGCGGACCTGATCTGAGTGAGCGCAATCTTGCTGTCCTGGGAAGCATGCGGGCTCTCGAGCAAGTCGGGCAGATTCCAATCTGCCTTTTCCCAATAAGTGCTACCGGAAACATCGCGACGGGGCGGATTGCAGCGGAGTATCTCTTGCGCGGCGCCAGCAGTTTCCAAGTACACACGTATTTTCAGCTGCCGAGCAGTGAGTACAAGATGAGGATAGGTGGCAAGACTGCACGCGCACTGCACGAACTATATTTCCATCCAGTGGAGGGACTGCTCGCGTGGCTGCTGCACTTGCGACGGGCGTTCGATTGGCCAGCTGACTGGAATATTAAGCAGATGGCTGAATTTTGCGTGGATCCAGCAAATCGAGTTTGGGCTTCCGCAACTGAATCCGTCCTTCACTGAAATGATGCAGATTGAAGTTCGTTTGCTCCGAGAGTCGGATATCCCGGCTGCGCTGCGACTCAAAGAGTTGGCCCGGTGGAACCAGACTGACAACGACTGGCTGCGCTTGCTTCGTCTGGAACCGAATGGCTGCTTCTGCGCGACGATAGATGGCGATGTAGTGGCGACCACGACGACTACTATTTACGGGCATGAGCTGGCGTGGATCGGTATGGTTCTCGTTGACCCAGATCGCCGCCGACTTGGAATCGCTACCAAGTTAATGAACGTCGCGATTGAATACTTATCTAAAGCAGGGGTTGCAACGGTCAAACTCGATGCCACGCCGGCTGGTTGTTCGCTCTATAAGAATCTCGGTTTCAAAGAGGAGTCGTTGATCGAGCGTTGGGAAGGGATTGCCGGCACGAGGGCCGTTGCTTGTTCGACTATGGATACCCCTCGGCGCAGAGAAGCACTAGTCCTCGATCGCCATGCGTTCGGCGGGGAGAGGTCGAAGCTAATTGAGATGTTAATTGAAGATTCTTATGTCGCACCCCTTGTCGCAGCGGAAGCGGACGGGCGGTTGACGGGATACGCGCTCGCGCGGCATGGGAGCGCCGCCGTTTACGCCGGTCCTGTAGTAGCAACGAGCACGGATGCGGCCACGACTCTTTTGGATGGGCTACTCAATCAAGTGTCGGGCCAGCGTGTTTACCTCGATCTGAATACGAATTTTGCGGAAGGCCGGAAGATCTTAACCGAGCGTGGTCTAGTAAAGCAGCGCGATCTAATCCGTATGTTTTATGGCAAGGAAAGTAATGCCGGATCTTCCCCGTCAATCTTCGCTATCGCGGGCCCGGAGGTTGGCTGAGGTGGGATTGGGGTCATTCACTACAGGACCGAGAAGCGGATCATTTTCCATTTGTCATTTGAGATTTTTCATTTGTCATCTATGAATAAGAAGCATTCTCTCCAGGATTATCATCGCAACAGAAGTCTCGCGCACAATCAGAGTTCTACTTTCAGACAAAAATGACCAAATGAAAAATCTCAAATGAAAAACGGAAAATGATCAGGAGTGAACATGGAATCATCAGCTGGGATAGCAATCAAAACAGACGGATTGGTCGATAGCTTTCGCGCCGATAAGCTCAATGTATACGTTTACGACTCAAGACCGAGAATGGGAGCTGCTGCGGCCGCCGTCGTAGCGGCGGAAATCCGCGGACTGATTGAAACGCGCGGCAGGTCGGTCAGTATATTCGCGTCCGCGCCGTCGCAGAATGAATTTCTGGCGGCACTCGTCGAAACTTCCGGCATTGATTGGTCGCGAGTTGTTGGTTTCCATCTCGATGAGTATCTCGGGATGGATGATCGGGCACCACAATCCTTCCGACGTTTTCTCATCGATCGTCTTGTCAGCAAAGTGGGATTGCGCGAATTTCACGGGCTGCGCGGCGACGCCGAAGATGGAGCGAGGGAGAGCGAACGTTATAGCAAACTCCTTGCGGCTGATCCTCCCGACTTCGCCGTGCTTGGCATAGGCGAGAATGGTCATCTGGCCTTCATTGATCCGCCCTTCTGCGATTTCGACGATCCGCAGCGGGTGAAGCTAGTGGAGCTTGATGAGGTATGTCGAGCGCAGCAAGTAAATGATGGGGCGTTTGCAACTATTGACGACGTCCCGCGCCACGCTCTGTCCCTGACGATTCCAACTATTATGGCTTGTCCGAGGTTATTTGCAATTGTGCCTGGGCCGGCTAAAAGGGAGGCGATCAAAGGCACTATCGAAGGGCCCGTGGCGACCACATGTCCGGCCTCCATTTTGCGCCGGCACCCTGACGCGCATCTCTTCATTGATCGCGATTCGGCATCGCTGCTGTCGCGACCAAACACCGGAGGGTAAGTAGGAGAACCGCATGCGCTCTTCAGTACAGACCATAGACTACATCGTGTTGGTCTGCTACCTGCTGTTGATGGCGGGGGTCGGCGCCTTCTTCATGCGTTTCATGCGGGTGGGCACGGATTTTCTCAAAGGCGGAAACCGCGTCGAGTGGTGGGTAGCGGGAATGGCCTCATTCATGTCTGGCTTCTCCGTCTGGACCTTCACGGGTGGGGCCGGCTTTGCCTACCGCCAGGGCGTAATCGGAGTTTTCCTCATGGCGTTGGCGGTGCCTGCGTTTTTCTTCGGCTACCTTGTTTTCGCGAAATGCTGGAGACGCTCGCGCGTTACAACCGTGGTCGAGTACATCCGCAGCCGCTTCGGTGATGGCACGCATAAAACATTTTCCTGGTTGACTGGACCAAGTCAGTTGATGTTCGGATCAGTCAGGCTCTTCGCACTCTCGAGCTTTATGTCCGTAGCGTTGGGAGTGCCGGTCGAGTACCTGGTAATTGTCTGCGGCCTGGTGGTACTCGCCTACACCTCGCTTGGGGGCTATTGGGCGGTCTGCTTCACGGACATGTTTCAGTTCATGTTTCTTTTTCCGATCGCCTGCATGCTAATGGTGCTGTCGCTTTCCAACGTGGGCGGCTTCAGCAACTTTGTCGCCCACGCCCCGCAAGGATTTTTCAACCCACTCGCAGGCGAGTACGGCTGGTTGTTTCTCATTGTCTATACGATCTCTCAAACCACCGGCTACAACAATTTCGGCAACGCACAACGATATTTCTGCGCCGACACTGAGCAGTCAGCAAAGAGGATCGCCATTCTTTGCATGATCCTCTTCACGATCGGTAGTGTCATTTTTTACCTGCCCCCCCTAATCGCGCGGGTTGCCTTACCCGAACTCGGCACTACAGCCAACGGCTTAAGGCAGCCCTCGGAGGCCGCCTACATCGCAATGGGTATGCGCGTACTTCCGCCGGGAATGATCGGGGTGCTCCTGGCCGCGATGCTGGCTTCATCGATGGCTTCGTTGTCAGCTCATAACCACATCATTACCGGCATCTTCGCCAAGGACCTATATCAAGGCTATCTGCGCAAGGACGCATCCGACCGCCACATGTTAACAGCAAGCCGAATTGCTTCACTGGGTGTGGGTTTCGTGATGATTGGCGTCGCGCTGCTCTTTGCCCAGGGTGCGACCGGCATCTTCACCTTGCTCTTCATCCTCGAATCGATGTTCCTGATTCCGCTCGGCCTACCACTGCTCTATGGCTTCCTGGTCAGGCGTGGCCCTTGGTGGTCGGCCGTTTGCGCATATGTTGTCGGGGCGATTACATCGCTATTTGTGAACTTCTATCTCAACCGCCATCTTGGTATGGGGTTGAATGAGACTTACCTGATTGGCATCCCGGCAATCACGACGACCGTCGCATTCTTTGTACCGGTACTGCTGTTCAAACCAGCGGCCGAGGATGCTGAGCGTGTCAGCGCTTTCTTCAAGAAACTCGATACGCCGATTAATACCGCTACTGAATTAGGAGCCACGGGTTTTTCGGGACGAGGCCAGCTGGCCTTGGTCGGAAAAGTAACCACCGGAATGGGTCTGGCTTGTTTCTTAATCGTGCTGGTGAGTTCGCCAGGACGTGACCGGATGATCACGGCTATTTACGCCGTAGTCACAACGCTCGTCGGCTTAGCTTTCGTTGCCGCTGGTCGTGCGCCACAAGCCTCCGCGCCGCTACCGAAGGGAGCTGAGCCGAGCCTCGTGGCGGAAGAGAAGTGACTGAGAGTTAACGGACGGGTGGGGTGGGACATGATATTTGGGAGATTGGTTTCGATGAATCTGGCGAAGTTCAGAAGTTTGGCAGTGCTATTACTTATTACGGTTTTGCCGGTCAGCGTCTCGGCCTCAGTAGTACACGTCTGGGCTGTCAATGATGGCGAGAAGGTTGAGCGAGACGACCTCGACAGCCCGAACAAGAGTGCCAACTCCGCCTGGGACGGTCACCAGATAAAAATCTTCGGAGCGCGAAACGAAATCATCGCTTTCCAATTGATCGTAGAAGCTGGATCGGACGGAGTGCAACAGTTGACTGTGTCGCTGCCCGAACTACGTCAGCAAAGCGGCAAGGCCAGGATCACATACGCGCCACCTGCCCTCGACCCAACGAACTATGTGGGACGACCGATTCAATTATTCTCCATCAACTACATGAAGGTGGCGATGGCCTCTCACGCCGACTGGGTATTTAAGCCCGGTTCCCTCGCTGCGCCGAAGGACCCGACGGGGTGGAAGCCCGTGCAGTTGGTTTCCGAAAATGCAAAGGTTGGCCGTGGCGGCTTTCCGCTTCAGGTTGCACCTTCGCAGAACCAGGCGGTTTGGATCGAAGTCTATACCAACAAAACTCTTCCGGCCGGCATTTATCGTGGGCAAATCAGTGTCAACGCAGATGGTCGGAAGCAGACGATCCCAATTGAGCTGGAGCTCTTTGACTTCACGTTGCCCGACCGGAACAGCATGGACGCGATGGTCTACTACGAAAGTTTGCAGCCCGTCATGTATCAGGGACGCAACCTCGATGCGGAATATAACCGCTTTGCGCATCGCCAGCGGATCGAACTTGTTCACGAGTACAACATTGAAACGGCAACCGCAGCGATCGGGCTTTTTAACGGCCAGGCCTTCACAAAAGGATACGGTTATGAGGGGCCCGGAGAAGGTGTCGGAAACCGAGTAATCCCACGCACATTCTACGGGCCAGGCAAAGATTTCGACGAACGCGCAAGCGCGTGGCGACACGCCGACGAGTGGGTGACTTTCATCACGCAAAAGTTCCCTGACGCGGTGACCTTCCTTTACCTGCCGGACGAGCCCGGAAGGTCGGAATATGCTTACATTCGCAAACTCGCCGACAACCTTCATTCCAATCCAGGAGCCGGAAAAGCCTTGCCGGCATTCGTAACCAAACGCTTTGTGAAAGAACTCGACGGTTCGATCGACATCTGGGATACCGGACCGCTTGGCTACGATATCGAGCGCGCCATAACGGAACGCTCACGCGGTCATAAATATTGGATCTATAACGGCGGACGCCCCGCAGCCGGCGCCATCGTAATCGACGCGCCGGCCACTGATCCGCGCGCAACAATCTGGGCCTGCTTCAAGCATGGTGTAGACAATTACTTTTTCTGGCATGGAGTTCACTGGCAACACAATCGGCAGAAGGTGGGCGAGCGTCGGCAGGACGTGTGGGTCAACCCCATCACTTTCGACAATCGCGGGCAGCCGAACAAGCCTATAGACGATCAGGGCTATATTAACGGCGACGGAGTTCTGATGTACCCCGGGGAAGAAAAACTACATCCCGATCAAGACCGTGGTATCGCGGGACCGATTAGTACCATTCAACTTGCAAACTTTCGGCGCGGCCTGCAAGACCATCAATACCTGACTATGGCGCGCCAACTTGGCTTGAACTCGCTGATCAACGAAGTCCTGCAAGCGGTTGTTCCGCGTGTCTTCTCCGACGCTAAAGGCACGATTGGCTTCGCCGAGACGGGCAATGAGTACGAGCGCGCCCGGTACAGCCTTGCGCAGGCCATCGCACAACAGAAGAATCGCAAAAAGTAGCAGCCCCCTGGATAGGCGTCGATCACGGCGCCGAGTTAACACCGTCAGTTGCACCGCTCTGCGGGAAGGAGAAGACTCATGAAACACCTCATCATCACTTTGTTCATCGCTGCCTGTTGTGTCAGTAGCGCGTCTGCTATCAGTTATCAGGTTGGACCGACTAGAACATATAAGAAACTGCAGGATGTGGCCGCGCTGCTTGCGCCAGGCGACCTCGTCGAAGTTGACGGCAACGCAACCTACCCCGGCGATCTTATCTTCACAAGACCCGGCACAGTCGTAAGTAAGATTACGATTCGTGGTCTTCGCGTCAATGGCCTCCGTCCCATCATCTCAGGTGGGACCAACACGATAGAATTTCGTCTGTCTGACCATTACATCTTCGAAGGCTTCGATGTAACTGGCGGCAGCTTCCGCGGTATCTACCATCACGCGGACGACATCACAATTCGCGATACGGTCGTTCATGATTGTCCTGCCCACGGCATCCTCGGCGCCGACACCGACTCTGGTTCGCTGACGCTTGAGTACGTCGAGATTTACCACTGCGGCAGCGGTACGGGCCAACATCCGCTCTACATGGCTACCGATGAAATCGCCCATCCAGGTTCGGTGTTTCGCATGCAGTACTGCTACCTCCACGATCAGAATGGCGGAAACAACATCAAAAGCCGGGCTGAGCGCAATGAAATCTATTACAACTGGGTCTCGGGCGGCTTTTATGGCGAGATTGAGTTGATTGGTCCAGACCCACACGGCAACAAGAATGTCTCCACCGACACCGCACGCGAAGATTCTGATGTAGTGGGCAACGTCTTCCAGCATATCGCCACGCAAGGCACGCGCATGGCGCGCGTCGGTGGGGACGGCACGGGGTACACTAACGGGCGTTATCGTTTTGTCAACAATACATTCATTCTCCGGCAGGGACAGACCAGCCCGGGCATTGAGGTTTTCCAGGGCATCGAAAGCCTTGAAGTGCATAACAATGTCTTCTTCCGCGTGGGCGGAGCGCCGATTGACAAGGTTGTGTACGAGACCCGTGTGAAGTGGGTCGCGGGGCGCGTGAGCACGGGCTCGAACAACTGGGTCCCAACCGGGTCAGCACTGATCCCAACTGCCTGGACAGGGACCATCCTCGGCACTGACCCAGGCTTCACGAACATCAGCACGTACGACGTGCGTCCGATCGTCAGCAGCCCGCTGGTCAACGCTGGCGACACCGCCCCAGCGAGTCCGGTGGGCCATCCTTTTATCAACCCGCTGTTTCCGCCCGCTTACCATCCGCCGCTACACACCGCCCTTGCGGTTGGAACGGCGAGTCTGAGACCGGTCTATGGCGCGATCGACATCGGTGCGTATGAGTACGCGCCGTGAACTCGTGGAGGGCGCTGACCTGACGAGCACCCCCAAAGCGAGTATGTCGTAAAAAGGGAACCGACCAGCGCGAATTGGTTGCTGCTACGTTGTAAGTGGGAGACGGTTTATTGATTACCAGGTTCTTCACTCCGTAGGAGTGAGATGTTTAGCTCGCAACCCAACACCCCTCCGGCGCCGTTCGGAGGAGCGGAATGTTTCTAGATGGGTACCTGTTTACGGGAGGTCACTGAAGATTTTCCATTTCTCATTTCAAATTTTTCATTTGTCATTGTCTGAAGATACTGCTCTGTTGCGAGTCGAAATGGCCCTGAAAGTCGGATGGGCCCTAGACTTGGAGGCAGGGGCAAGTCACCCTTCCCTACCTTGAGACTCTTAGCAAGTTTGATCGATGGGAAGTTGAGAGTCGCACGCTGTGGCAATGGGCCAAATGAAAAATGGTAAATGAGAAATGGAAAATCTGCTTCTTGATCTGACACACAAAACAAAAAGGGGAACAGGCATCGCCCATTCCCCCTTCACTTTCTACTTGAATTCCGCTCCTCCGAACGGCGCGGGATGGGGGTTGACGCGAAAACTATAAACATCTCACTCCTACGGAGTGAAGAATCGCGGATCTGGCTAGTTATCAGCAAAACGCAGGAGCAGTTACTGAAAGCCGATGAAACAGATCAAGTTGGCGTTTTCAACGCTTGGATGTCCCCATTGGGAGCTTGAGAGGATCTCACAGGCTGCTCGCGCTTACGGCTATGCGGCTATTGAGCTGCGCGCAATCGGCGGCGATCTTGACCTGCTCAAGCGGCCCGAGTTCCAAGCGGGAACAATTGAGACGACGGGTCGTTGGCTAACTGACCAGACTATCGCAATCTGTTGTGTTGACACTTCATGCACGTTTGATTCCCGAGACGCGGGCGAGCGACGCAAGCAGGTCGAGATAGCTCTCAGGCACGCGGAACTCGCCGCCGCCCTCGGTGCGCCGCTCATCCGCATTTTCCCTGACAAAATTCAGGCAGGCGCAACGCGGAATGAGACGCGCGACAACATCGCTGCTTGTTTGCACGAAGTTGCGGAGCGTGGTCCTGCCGGTGTACGCGTCGGATTAGAGACGCACGGCGATTTTGCGCGCGGCTACATCGCGGCGGAGATTATGAAGCTCGCGAATCATCCGAATGTTGCGCTCATCTGGGACGTTGCGAATTCGGTTGCGGCCGGAGATTCCATTGAAGCAGCGGCACACGAAGTCGGTCCCTATCTCGCGCACGTCCACCTGCGCGACGCGCGTGCGGCTAAGGGTCAGGATCACTGGTTGCCCGTACTGGCCGGGCGCGGCGTAGTTTCGTTTGCAGCAGCGGTGAACGTGCTCTGCGAGTTGAACTACAAGGGTTACATCAGTTTTGAGTGGGAGAAATACTGGCACCCGGAGATAGAAGAACCGGAGGTTGCCTTACCGGATTTCGTAAAAGCGATGAAGGCGATCTTCCAGGGCGTCGGCGTCCATGGGCGCCTCCATACCGCGTGATTTACTTGAGAAAGCACTTGATCAGCGTTCTTGTGTAGTGATGGTAAACGGCGAACGGCAGAGCTTAGACGACTACCCGACCATGGAGGGGTCCGCCCGGCCACGCGTGCTGGTGCTCGCGAGCGATGTGCTCTTCTCACACTTCTTTCCCGAAACTGCGCGCGCGCGCTTAAGCAAAGTCGCTGAGTGGTCTCAACACGCCGGGCGCGACGACTCACCAGAGTTACGCGTCGAGATCGCCCAGGCCGACGTGCTTATGACGACGTGGCATTCGCCCTTCCTGCAAATGGGAATGTTGGGGACGCGACCCCGAGTGCGCCTCATAGCGCATTGCGGTGGCGAAGTAAAGTCACGCATGGAGGAAGGGATTTTCGATCACATCACAGTGACAAACGCAGCGGAGCCAATGGCGGCACCGGTTGCCGAACTGGCAATGGCCCTGATGCTAACACTGGTCCGCAGGGTTCCCGATTATGCCGACGAGATGCGCGCCGGAGTGGTTAGAACTAATGAGTCCGTAAGTTGTGGCGAGACAGTGGGTGGTAGGAAAGTCGGCCTGATTGGTTTCGGCCGCATCGGCAAAGCTTTCGCGCGACTCGTCGAGCCGCTGGGTGTCGAACTCCTCGTGACCGATCCTTACTGCACTGCCGAAACGGTCGCTGCACACAGGGGAAAGTTATTGGGTCTGGATGAACTCCTGAGTTCATGCTCAGTTGTTGTCCTGGCAGCGGGATTGACGCCCGAGACGCGGAATCTTTTGGACAAGCGGCGGCTCGCCCTTATGCCCGACGGCGCATACCTTATTAATGTTGCCCGCGGTGGACTCGTTGAGATGAATGCACTCTTAGCAGAGTTGCGCAAAGCCCGACTCACAGTTGCGCTCGACGTGACCGATCCGTTGGAACCCCTGCCACCCGATCATGAGCTGCGCCGACTTCCACATGTACTGCTCACCCCGCACATCGCGGCGGGTGGCATTGAATTGCGTCGGGCTATCGGCGCGATAGCGGTCGAAGAGGTCGTCCGCTTCTGCAAAGGCGAGCCGCAAGAGAATGTTGTTACGCGAGAGATGCTTGCGACTATGACGTAATCGTCCCCGGGGGTATGGACCGTCTAAGAAATAAAACGGGCGCACAGTATCGTTTGAAAGAGCAGGAAAGTTGACTGCGACTCTTAACACTAAGGCAGAGTTAATTAGCATCAAGAGCGTCGCGCTCCATCACGTTCGCGTGCCCCTGATTGAGCCCTTTCGCATCAGCAATGGCACTATAACCGAGAAGGACGCGATTCTCGTAGAGCTCAAAACGGAAAGGGACATAGTTGGCTGGGGCGAGGCTTCGGCGATGTCGGGCGCGTTTTATTCGGAGGACACACCGGAGAGCGCCTGGGCGGCGCTGAGCGGTTCGCTGATCCCGGAAGTGCTCAGTGCCAGGGAGATCGATGTCAGACGTTTTTACGAGCTTACGCGCATGCAGCCAGGCGATCGCTTCGCCAAGGCAGGAATTGAGGGCGCGTTATGGGACGCTTACGCTAAGAACGTGGGCGTGCCACTCTGCGAACTTCTAGGCGCGCGACCGCGACCTATCCCTTCGGGTGTGGCCATCGGTATTTACGATCAAGTTGCCGAGTTGCTCGAACGCGTCGAGCGGTATATAGCCGAAGGCTACCAGCGTGTAAAAATCAAGATTGAACCTGGTTGGGACGTCGAGCCGGTCGCAGCGGTGCGCTGTCGCTTCCCAAACTTGCCGTTAATGGTCGACGCTAACGCTGCTTACACGATTGCAGACGCCGCGGTGTTTCGTGAGCTGGATGCTCAGGGCTTGATGATGATCGAGCAACCGCTCGCACGCGAGGCACATGCGGAAGCGGCAGAGCTGCAGCGGCAGTTGCGCACGCCGCTCTGCGCCGACGAGTCTGCCGAGTCGAGTGAAGCGCTCGAGTCCCTGATTGCGACGAACGCGGCACGAATCATCAACATCAAGGTGCAGCGAGTTGGGGGCTTAAGCGAAGCGCGTCTGATGCTTAAAAGAGCGCGCGTCGCGGGGTTGGAATGTTGGGTCGGCACGATGCCTGAATTGGGCGTGGCCTCCGCTCAAGGGCTGCATCTGGCTACGCTCGACGGGTTCACTTACCCAACCGACATCGAGGCTTCGGCACGCTGGTATGTTGATGATGTGATCAATCCGCTCATCGAGATCGACGCGCGAGGCTACATACAATTGCCCGCGGGCGCGGGCATGGGATACAGCATCGTTCGCGAGAAGGTCGAGCAGTACGCCATTGCCGCCGAAGAGTTCGTGGCTTGAGTTGGGGCAGTAGCCCGACCGTTAGGGAGGGCTTGGTGGCAGCGGCGATTGATCCCTGGGGAAGTAAGCCCTCCTTAACAGTCGGGCTACTGCCCCGAGGCTACTGCCCCGAGGCTACTGCCCCGAGGCTACTCCGAGGCTACTGCCCCGAGGATAGTGGACCGAGCCGCAAGGCTGGAGCGGTTGAGCTGAAGACTTAAGACTTCATATCACCAAGGATAAATTTCATGAGAGCTAAAACCCTTAACACGTTTGCACGTCATTTTTTGAGCGTTGGCTACGCGGTGATGCTGGTCCTTGTGCTGTCGAATGTTATGACAGCTCAGGACCAGGGGTCGATTACCTCTCCCCGCGTGTGGGAAGCACCGTTGTCCATTCCAACCTATGAACTTGGCCCACCTAACCCCTATCCCGCGCTGCTCGACTGGCAACGGCGCAAGTGGCGCCCGGTCTATCCGTACCCATTCCTCGATGCGTTAAGCAATAGGCGCAGGGATAAGACGTACAAGGCGGTCTATCTGGAGAATGAATACTTGCGCGTTTCGGTCTTGCCGGAACTGGGCGGCCACATTTACCAAATCTTCGATAAGACGACTAACCGCGACGTGCTCTATTCGAATCCAGTCATCAAGTACGCGATGGTGGCGATTCGCGGCGCCTGGGTTTCCGGTGGTATCGAGTGGAACTTCCCGGACGGCCACACTCTGACCACGGTTTCGCCGATCGACTACACCATGAGGAAGGAATCGGATGGCAGCGCCGCCGTAGCGGTCGGCGACACTGAGCGCGTGCAGGGAATGCAGTGGCAAGTCATCATTCGGCTGCGCCCCGGACAACGGGCCGTCGAAACGGAAGTGACCCTCAACAACCGCCGTGAAGTGCCCGGCCGATACTGGTTCTGGTCCACCGCCGGTGCTAGCGCGGCCAAGGACATGCGTTTCATTTATCCGATGCGCGAAGCTTACCCGCATGCATTCTGGCCCGTTTTTTCCTTTCCAAAAGAAAAAGGCGTAGACGTGAGTAAGTTCACGGATGTGCCGAATTTTCTCTCGCTTTTCGCCCGCAACTCGAATCGCGATTACTTCGGCGTTTATTACGAGAAGTCCGACTGGGGCATCGTCCATGTCGCAGATCACCGCGAAATGCCGGGCAAGAAAACCTGGACTTGGGGCACTGATGAGAACGGCGACATTTGGATCGACAAGTTAACAGACGGCGGCGGCCAGTATGTGGAGTTTCAGGGTGGGCGCTTTGAGACGCAGATGGAACACCAGTTCATCGCTCCACATCGCGTGGAGCACTTCGTCGAACACTGGTTTCCCGTGAATAACCTTGGCGGAGGCTGGGACGAAGCCACACACGATGCGGCGCTCCGGGTCAGTGTTCCAGGAAGCCGCGCTGTCATTACCGCGAACGTAAACTCGCGCTTCAGTGATGCCGACTTTGCAGTCGAGCGTGGCGGAGTCGTCCTGCGCTCAGAACGCGTCACGCTCGACCCGGCGAAAACATTCACCGCCACAATTGATCTGCCTGCCGCGGCTGTAGGCCAGCCGTTAACCGTGACGTTCAAGAGCAAAGAGGGGCGCGTGCTTATTAAATACCGCACGGATACGCCTATTGATGGCAATCCCGACTTCAAACCGGCAACGCGCCCGATTCCTGATCCAAAGATTTCTAGCAGCGCTGAACAGGCTTATATAGAAGGCGTGGCCTTTGACAATAAGAGCAAGGAGCGCGAGGCCCGGGCCTCTTACAAAGAAGCCCTCAAACGCGATCCCGGCTTTGCACCCGCACACATCGCGCTGGGCCTCTCTTACTACCGTAGCGGCGAATACGATAGGGCAGCCGCTCATCTCACCCAGGCACTTAGACGCAACAAAGATGCCGGCGACGCTCACTACTATCTCGCGCTTGTTGAACGAGAGCAGGGGCGGAACGCGGAAGCAGCCGAGCAGTTGATGTGGAACGTGCGTGCGGGACATCGCGAGTCAGTGTCGCGTTACGTGTTGGGCGAGATGGCGTTGGCGGATGGTCACACGCAGGAAGCACTCCAAAATCTCTCGCAATCTGTCACGCTTGATCCACGAGATCTCAAGGCTCGAACTGTCCTCGCCCTTGCCGAACGGCTCGCCGGCAAACTCGATGTTGCGCAGCATCGCATTTACGCAGTTGTAGAGGAAATGCCGATCGATTACTTCGCGCGGCATGAGCAGTACGAAATCCATAAAGCCCTTGGTCACGAAGGCCAGGCCAAAGCATCCTGGGCGGAGTTATGGCGCTTGTTAACAAGGGAGCCCGATTCGGTACTCGAAGTCGCATTTGACTACGCGGCTGTCGGTCGTCGTGAAGAGGCGCGACGGATTCTTGAAGAAGCAATCGACCGGACGCAGGAGCCGACAACGGCCGGTAAGGCGAAGCGCGACAACCCCATGCTCCACTACACGCTCGGCTACTTGTATGAACAGGATGGCGACCGCGCCCGCGGTCGTTCGGAGTATATGATCGGTGCGAAAGGCGATCCTGCGTTTGTTTTTCCACACCGATTAGAGGAGATATCCGTATTACGCAAGGCGCTGGCGGCCAACCCGAACGACGGACATGCGGCTTACTATTTGGGCAATGTACTCGCCTCCAAGAATCGAGATGAAGAAGCGCTGGCCGCATGGCGCGAAGCGGTCAGGTTAGATCCGTCGAACACTGTTGCGCGCCGTAATCTGGGACGTGCGTTGTGGGTCACCGATAAGAAGGAAGAAGCGGCAAGCCAATACCAGCAAGCCATCATCGGCGCGCCGGAAGATTATCGACTGTACGTTGAGATCGGAAATCTATTTGCCGAGATGGGAGCGCAAGACAGGCGGGTAAAGGTATTGGAGAGTGCGCCTCTATCCACGCGCACGCACACGCCTTTCATTCAAGCCCTCGCGGCTGCTTACGTTGACACTAAGCGATTCGCAGACGCTGTCATGCTGCTCGCGAATAATACTTTCACTTCCGGCGAAGGCGAGGATGCGGCTCTTGGCCTTTATCGCAAAGCTCACCTGGGCCTCGCGCGTAATTATCAACTGGCAGGAGAACATTTGAAGGCGGCAGCTGAGTTTGTAGCGGCGACTGAGTACCCGCGCAACTTCGGTGTCGGCCGCCCGGCGATGCAGTCGCAGGCGCGCGAGTATGTTGCGGCTGCGCGTGAGTACGAACTCGCCCGCAAGCGCGACGAATCTGGACGTTGGTGGGACCGCGCAGCCTCGGAGGAACTCAATCCGCCAACTCAGCCGGAAGAGCCCTGGTCGGAACACTATTTCTATAAAGCCGTGGCCCTTGAACACGTGGGACGCAAAGCTGAGGCTCATGCGCTCTACGAACGCCTCGCGCGCTTGAACGACGAACAGCGAATGCTCGACGCTGAACCCTGGCCGCCGACTGGCGCGATTCGTTTCGTGCTTGCGGGCTCGGCCCTGAAAGCGCTTGGTCGTCCGGCGGAGGCGCGTGTGGCGCTGGAGCGCGCATTGAAAATGGACCCTGAAAGTGAGTTGGCACGCTCGCAGTTGGCTGAGCTTACAGGGAGTCAACGGATTGCCAAGAGCCGCACCGGTCGTTAGTAGAGAAGATGCAGCTGTCACCGTCAGATCACTAAAACATGACCCTAAGGAATTCGAACTCTCCTACAAGAACACTTTTTACCAGAAAGAGGAATCGTAATGGATAGTCGAGTCTTAGTGAGGTTACTCATTTTTTCCGTTGTGCTAAGTGTGGGCGCGCCTGTTTCAGTTTACAGCCAAAATGGAACCCTGTCCGAGTCTACAAAAAAAGAAAGTAGCATTTTTAGACTCTCGCAGCTCGTCGAGGCGAATGTCATTGCCACGCACGCCTACCAGGTACTGCTGGCGCAAAAGTCCGGCAAAGGCGATCCCAACTGTTTTGGGTCAGGCAAACTTTCGCATAGCGAGCTCGAAGCCCTGGTCGAGCATCAAGCGAAGCTGCTGAAATCTAATCTGCCCGCCTTGAACGCATGGGCACGCGGAGCACAGTCTAACTTTGATCTGGCGCAGGATCTTGGGCCGATTCTCTCCTCCGGGCTGCCGGTGCCCGCAACCACACCAATCAATATTTTCGCTAATTACCTACGCCAGAAGACGAAGTTTGCAGAGGTAAAAACTCGAGCGATTGCTAATCTGTATCAGACAGTGCTTGAGGTCGAGCGAGACGGCAATCTCTTACAAGATGAATTTGCCTTCTACATTGCCCTCGGCTTGCCGGTATATGTCGGGCAATTACACCTGCCGGGCAGTGACGCAGACCTGCTAGCAGTAGGGCGGGAGCTTGCGGGGCATACGTGCGTTGCGCCATTTGATACCGGCAGCGCCAATTGGCAGATCGCCGGACGGAAAATCTGGAACTGGGGTGAGAAGAATCTTCACCTCCGCGATGAGAAAGTGCTCGCTGCTGAATTGCTCAGCGAGCAGGATGTGAAAGTTCTTAGACCGCGTTTACGCGCCTTGCCTCCGCAGAAGGTCGCTGTTATCGGTCACTCGTTCACCATGGGACTGCATTGGTCTTCGCCCTCGAGTTTTGTTCCCATAGTGATCGAAGTCTTCAGGCGCGAAAATCCAAAAGTAGAATTCAAGCAATTTGCCGGAGGCGGCTTGACTGCCACGCGTGCGCAGCAGCGCTTCTACCAAAGCGTGCTCGATTGGAAACCAGACAAAGTGATGCTCGTGGTAATGACGCGCACGGATGCTGACTACGATGCCTTGAAACAACTCGGTGTTGGGTTTGCGGCCGCCGGTATCAAAACTTACATGTTTGACGAAGTGCACGACCCAGCGAGTATAAATTCCGACACCGTCGAGCGGGCCGTTGCGGCCGCACGCGCTGGAGGCATCGAGGTGATTGAGGTTGGAAGCGTCTTGTCTTCGTCGCCGGACAGGGCAAGGTTTCTTTGCCTGGACGGCATTCACATGACGGAGCCCTATCACCGACTAATGGCAAAGGAATGGCTCAAATTTCTCGCTGGGGCTCGAGGAACGAAACGCG
>DASXQM010000285.1:0-13427 GCA_036507195.1 Pyrinomonadaceae bacterium
GTCCGAGTCCGAGCTGCTTGATACGACGCAGTCTCTGAAACTCCGGCGTGTCGATCAAACGCATCATCAGCTCGCCTTCGTTGGTGTCGGTGCGAAGGCGAATGATGTTGTGAACCGGATCGCGATAGATTCGTTCGGACACGCAGTCCATTCCTTCTGGCATAAACTCAATCTGTGCACCAAAGCTTATCATGCCGGTGCTGGCGTGAAGCGAGTTTCGGCTACTCTTCGAATTCCTTGAGTTTGAGCTTCCTGGTGATGGACTATTTTATACTAGTCACCACCCGTTTACCGGCTCGCAGGCTGCGCGCCCGGGAGTTGCCATTGTCCGCCTGCCGCACAAGCGATGTCTGCCTTGCTTTAACTTCAGGTACAGCTTCTAAGGCAGGCGACCTTGAAAGGGCAACATCTATTCCTATCCATTTTTTTGGAATTCATTTAGGAAGTTGGATTCGCCTCTGCTTGAAATCTGGTGGGCCGCAACCTCACGGAATTACGTAACTCGGCCAAGCTAAATTAGTTAGGGAAGTTGGATCTGGGTCTATTCAGCCATGGATTCGCGGGAACGATAGTTGCGAACGAGAGCATACTCCCCTACGTGCTCAACCCCCCTGAGGCGCGATGTCAAACCAGACCAAACTTCCTAATCCAAAGAAGGGGATAATCCTATGAATAGCTTTCGTAAACTCACATACCTTATGAGCGTGACTCTTGTCGTGGTGGCGTGTGTATTTGCAACGCACGCCCAGGTAACAACCGGTAGCATCCGCGGCGTCGTTAGTGACCAGACCGGCGCAGTTGTCCCTAACGCAAAGGTGACACTGACGAGGAAATCGACTGGTGGCTCTCAGACGGCTCAAACTTCCAGTTCTGGTCAGTTTGAGTTTACTAATCTACAGCCAGGCGATGACTACAATGTTACAGTCGAAGCACCAAACTTCAAGACCCTATCGCTCACAGACGTAAAGGTGAGCGTGAATCAGGTGACGGATCTACCAGCCCAGCTCGCTGCGGGTGCCGTTAGTGAAACCGTGACGATCACAGCAGGCGGCACTGAGCTTGTTGACACGTCCACCGCCAACCTGTCCAAAGCCTTCAGCTCGAGGCAGGTCGTCGAACTTGCTCAAACAACGGCGGGTCCGGCCGGCAGCGCCGCGGGCGTTAACAACCTCGCGTTGCTCGCGCCAGGCGTTACCAGCTCAGGCGGCGTCGGTGTCGGCACTGGGGGTTCAGTCGGTGGCCAACGTCCGCGCGATAACAACTTCGTGGTCGACGGCGTTGACAACAATGACAAATCAGTAACGGGTCCGCAAAGCTACATCTCGCCGGAAGAGGTGGCGGAATTTACGCTGCTTCAAAATCAATTCTCGGCTGAGTTTGCGCGGTCAAACGGTGGCAATTTTCTTACCGTCACCAAGAGCGGCACTAACGATTTCCGCGGAACATTCTACGGCTTCTTCCGCAATCGTTATTTAAATGCGCTCGATACCATCCAGAAGAACGCCGGCATTACGCGCAACAAAGCGGACGGCGATCTCTTCATGCCGCGTTCAGATTACTTTCGTGGCGGCTACAATTTAGGCGGTCCGGTCTTCTTTCCGCGTTTCGGCGAAGGTGGCCCGAATCTCTGGAAGCTAAGAGACAAGCTTTACTTCTTTACCTCGTACGAAAGGATACAAACCGGTAGCGCGTCAAGTGCGGGGGGTATCGTCACGCCGACAGCAGCCGGTTTCGCCACCTTGGCCACGATTCCGGGCTTGTCTGCAAACAACCTCGGTGTCTTCCAAACATACGTGCCGACAGCCCCGGTCAACGACCAGGGTGCGATCTCGGTCCTGGGACGCTCTATTGCGGTCGGCAGCGTATCTTTCCCGGCGCCAAACTTCTTCAAACAGAACCACGCGATTATCAATCTCGATTACAACCAAAGTACTGCGACGCAACATCACTTCCGTTTCACGATGACGAACGGCGCGGACATTGATAATTCCGCTAACCTTCCTGTCTTCTTCGTGGCCCTGCCGAGCAAGCAGCGGTTGTTCTCTTACACGATGATCCACAATTTCAGCGCGAATCTGATCGACGAGAGCCGACTCGCATTTCGCCGTTCATCCGCGAACTTCCCGGTGCCAGGAATCACTTTTCCGGGTCTCACTGTTTTCCCGAACATTAGTCTTGATGACCTTGGGTTGAACATTGGGCCGGATCCGAATGCTCCGCAGTTCGGAATCGAAAACAACTACCAGGTCGTCAACAACCTGACCGTAATTCATGGTAATCACTCGTTTAAGTTTGGCGGCGACTTCCGCGATGTCATCTCGCCGCAGAGCTTCTCCCAACGCGTGCGTGGCGACTACGAATACGGGACCACTGAGCAGTTTCTGCGCGATCTCAGCCCGGACGTCTTCGGCGAGCGCAACGCCGGCAACAACATTTACTACGGGAACCAGAAAGTCTTGTACGCCTTTGTGCAGGACGACTGGCGCTTCCGTCCGAATCTGACCCTTAATCTGGGAGTCAGCTACTCCTATCAACAAGTTCCGCTGGGCGCCAGAACGAGTCAGGCGCTTAACTCCATCTCCTCAGTGCCCGGGCTACTTGAGTTTCGTGCGCCGAAGACGCAAACCAAAAACTTTGCGCCGAAGGTCGGGTTTGCCTGGTCGCCCGATTACAAAGATGGAATGCTGGGCCGCATCTTTGGATCGAGCGGCAAGAGTTCGATTCGAGCAGGTTTCTCGATGGGCTATGACTACATTTTCGATAACCTGTACATCCTCTCGAACCCGCCGCAACTCCAACAGACGAACGACGTCGACACCACAGTCGCGTCTACCCCGAACTTCCTGGCTAATGGCGGCCTCCCGGACTCCCCGGTCGCAATAACCGATCCGGCCGTCGCTCGGCAGAATACTGGCTCTTTCATTCCCGACCAGCAGGTGCCATACGCGCTGACGTGGACGGTAAGTTACCAGCGCCAGTTTGGCAATGACTGGTCCTTTGAGGGTCGCTACGTCGGAACGCGTGGAGTTCACTTGCTGACTCAGAACCGGCTGAATCGCCAGGCGAAGGTGGCGCCAGAGGATGGCCGCCCCGGACTACCGACGTTTCTGAGTGCTCCTACGCAGGCGCAGCTCGACGCGTTGACACTGACGTTGGACACCATCAATGCTCGCTCAAGCTTCGTGCCGAGGTATGCTGCGGCTGGTTTCAATGGTGCAAGCGTCGTGGCATTCCTTTCGAACGGCAACTCGACCTACCACGGAGCGTCGGCCCAGGTAACCAAGCGGTTCTCCAAGGGTTTCCAAATGACCAACGCGTACACGTGGAGTCACCTAATCGACGACACCACAGCGGAAGTATTTTCTACCGTGCTTTCGCCGCGGCGCGTCGAAGATTTCCAGAACCTGCGGCGTGAACGCGCCGATTCGGCACTCGATCACAGGCATCGGTTTGTTAGCTCCTGGATCTACGAGCTGCCATGGTTCAAAAACAGAAGTGGTTTCGCAAAGACCATGCTGGGTGGCTTTAACATCGCTGGGACGTACACCTATGAAACCGGCGAAAGAATCACGATTCGCAGCGGCAATGACGCCAACCTTAATGGTGACGCCGCCGGTGACCGCGCCATCCTTAATCCTAACGGGTCGGAAGGCATAGGAAGCACGGTAACGGCGCTTCAGAATACGGCCGGCGCTACCGTCGGCTACCTGGCTAACAATCCCAATGCACGTTACATTCAGGCTGGCACTGGCGCGCAGTCAAACATTAGTCGCAACACGTTCCTGCTGGCACCGATTAACAACTTCGACATCTCGCTGTTCAAGAATTTCCGCTTAGGAGAGTCTTCGAAGGCGTTTCAGATTCGTGCTGACTTCTTCAACGCGCTCAACCACGCGCAGTACGTGCCGGGTTCGGTGAACAGCGTGGATCCAGTCGGCACGACGGGCTTGACGACGCTAAATCAGATCTTTCCGCTCACGCCGGACTTCCTGCATCCTTCAGCGGTATTGAGCAGCAATCCGCGTGTGATTCAGTTGGCAGCTCGATTCAACTTCTAAACTGCCAGTTTCGAGGTTCACACGAAAACACGAGAGGTGGTGGCTCCGTCCACCACCTCTCTCTTTAAGACCGAAGAGAATTCAGATCGAAGTTTCTATTGTTGGACTCGATTGCAGCTAGTTCGTGGAAAATAAAAGCAGAGTCCCAACTTACGCCGGCAAAAGCTTCCATCGAGACGTTGATTTGTCTTAGGATTGAGAGGTTGGCGAACATTATGTATGGCCATAAAAACACTCGGAGCTCACCTTGGTTGAGGAGTTTTGTATTAGTAGAGGCTCTCATCCTACTTTCGGCCTGCGTATCAGAAACTCAAGGACAGCAGCCGGCTCGGCCGTCAGCAAGAGATACCGTTCGCGAGATACAACGTAAAGAAATGGATCGGCAACTTCTACTTGCTCCTCTGCCATCGAGGCAAACTAAATCCGATCGGCTGCTTGCTCTAAAACAGATTAAAGAAGATTTTCGAGACATACAGGATGTGAATAATACGATGATGGCTAACGCCTGGTCTCGAGAAGAACTAGACTACTTCTACATTTCAGATAAGGTCTCTCAAATAAGAGCGAAGGCTGTTCGTCTGAAAACAAACCTGTCCTTGCCCCAAGCCAGGGACGTCGAGAAAAAGCAACTGGACTCGGTGCTCACCGGTGTAAAAGAGTTTCGAGCGGCGCTCTTGCTACTGGATCAGTCAATAATGAGTTTCGTAACTAACCCTCTCTTCCAAAAAACGAATGTTGTAGAGGTTGGACCGGCAACTCGTGCGAGTCACGATCTTGAGGTAGTGATAAAACTGAGTGGGAAGCTCCAGAAAGCCGCGGCCACCTTCAACAGGAAGCCTAAAGAAATTCACTGAATTCCCAGGCGCCATTTAGCTATCGGCATGCAGTAAGTGGGCCAACTCCTGTTTGTTCGTTCTCTGAAATTCCTCGTATCCCATCAAACGTGTAGTCCTTATGTCGATCCCGGCTGAGTCTTCAGAAGAACGCGGCTACCTCGAAATAAAGAAGAAAGCAGGGCGAAAAGCAGTCCCTGGCTAAATTCCGGGCCAGCGCGAAAGGAATTGCGGTTTATGGATTCTTCCCAATTTTTTGGATTTTAGGAGCGGGCCGGGATACGGCAACACCTGCTAACTGGTTGACGACTCGGAGATTCCCCGGATTAACCGGGCTGGGCACAAGACTTGCAAATTCCCCCTCGCCATTATGCGCTTTTCTCCCGAGTCAGATAAACCTACTGCCGCACTACCCCTTCTGGAGCGCTTAAGCACTTGGGAAGTCGGGGTATCATCGCGCGGTAGTACAACCGGAATCACTAATAAGAAAGGATCATTGAGCATGAAAAATAGCATGCGATTTTTTGTTCTGTCGCTGTTTGTACTGTGCTTCTCGCTCAGCGCGTTTGCACAGTCTTCAACGACAGGTTCAATCGAAGGGACAATAGTCGACCAAAATGGTGCGGCGGTCCCCGGAGCAACGGTTAATGTGTCGAGTCCGAATCTGATCAGTGCGCAGTCTGCCACCACAGACGACTCTGGTCATTTCCGTATCCTCAGTCTTCCCCCCGGAAGATACACAGTTTCGGTCGAAGCGGCGGGCAAAGGCTTTGCCAGGTTTGAGCAGAAAAACATCGAGGTCAATCTTTCCAAGACTTCCTCGTTAGATGTCTCTCTCAGTCCTGGTCAGGTAGGCGCTACGGTGAATGTTACCGACACCGCCGGCTCGGCTATCGACACCACGCAAAATACTACGGGAACGAACGTATCGTCCGATCAGTTCTCAAACTTCCCCACGGCGCGAACGGTGCAAGGGCTTTACACGATTGCCCCGACTGCCGCACGCTCCGGTTTGCGGGATGCATCTGGCCGCGAACGTGATCCTTCGGTTGGTGGCGCTTCGGGACCAGAGAACAATTATATTCTCGATGGCGTCAACACTTCCGACCCGGCTTTCGGTGGAGCGGGCGCGAATCTTCCGTTTGAGTTTGTTCAGGAAGTCGAAATCAAGACCGGCGCCTACGGCCCCGAATACGGCAAGTCTACTGGCGGCATCTTCAATGTCGTAACCAAGAGCGGTACCCATGAGTTTCACGGTGACGCTTATGGCTATGGCGTAACCAAGGGCCTCGTCCGCGGAGTGAAGAACTTTCCGTTTACCGGGGCTGCTGCGAATGGATACTCGGAAATCGATGCCGGCATCGACGTTGGTGGTCCGATCAAGAAAGACAAGCTCTGGTTCTTTGGTGCCTTAAATCCACAGCGCCGGAAGAACTTCTACCTGACGCAGACTTTCCATACTCCCGCAGAGAATCGGGTGACAACTCCTTTCTATGCCGGCAAGATCACGTGGGCCATCAATAATAGGAATACCTTCACAGCATCAACTTTTGGTGATTTCACGAAGGTTGAGGGATTCCTTGCGACCGGTGCGCTTACGAACGCTTCCGGATTTGGATCTGATATTGATGCGTTTCAGGGCACGACACAGACGGGTGGCCATAACTACGCGTTTCGCCTCAACTCAACAATCACGAACAACTTCATTGCCGAGCTCTCTGGCGGTCTGCACTTTCAAAGGAGTAATACCATTCCCGTTGCTACCGACCAGCCGCTCATCGCCGACAACTTTGCCGTCTTGAGAAGCGGCGCGGTCCTTACGGTAACGCAGTCAGGCCTTAGTTCCGGTAGCACAAATACTGGTACTCTTGACTATGTGGACGGCCGCGGAGGATCGTTGCAGCGCGGTTTCTTGCGGGGACCGGGCTTCGGACTCTTCTCGACCCAGAAGCGCAATCGCTATGAGTTCAATGCGCATTTGCAGAATATCGTGGGCCAGCACACGATCAAGTACGGTTTCGAGTGGTTCAAAAACATATACAACATCAACACTCTGTCGAGCGGGCCCGATGTTACTTACGCAAATCCGCTTGGGCTCGCCTTTGTAAACGGTGCGGACGTTAATCAGACACATGGAGTGCGCATTACGAACAACTTCGGCGTCTGCACGGTTCGCACGGCAACGATTGTATGCCCGAGTGCTACGTCTGCGGCTCGTTTGACTGGTGGCTCGACGGCTGATTTCCCGACTGCTGGTACTACGGTTGCCACAGCTAGGTTTGTTGGTATCGGAATTACTGCCGTCCAATTCAATACGATAACTGCAGCCGAGGCCTTCGGCAATCCGTTTCTGGTCAGAACCACCACGCGCGTGCGTGATTTCGAGCTTAATGCGAACACCTACACGAGCGCGGAAGCCTTCTACGCCGGGGACGACTGGAAGTTCGCCAAGAACTGGTTGTTTAGCTATGGCGCCAGATGGGATTACGAACAAGCCTACAACGCTGACGGCGGGTCGTATATCAAGTTGAACAACTTTAAGGACAACTTGGCGCCCCGGTTCGGCTTGAGTTGGGATTTCACCGGGACTGGCAGGGGCAAGCTGTTCCTCAATTACTCCAAATTCATCGAAGTGCCACTTCCGCTGGATGTCAATGTTCGCGCCGGTGGAGGCAGCAGCCAAACCGACAAGAACTTTAACGTCAGTACATACAGTGCTCCCGCCAGTGCGACCTTGGCCTCCGGGTTCACCCCAGTCAATCTTGGCGCTGACGCAACACCGATAGATCCGGGTCTAAAGCCCCAAAGCAGCAACGAAGTTACTGGGGGCGTTGAATACGAGGTCAAAAATGGTTTGACCCTCGGAGTTCGCGGCGCCTACCGTTATATGGGGTGGGTTGTCGAAGACGGCTCGTTCGATGACGGCAACACCTACTTCCTCTTCAACCCGGGCCGCAGAGGCAATGGCGAAACAACCGAAGACTCGGCTTGTACGGGAACCAATGGCTCGCCGAGCGCGCAGTGTTTTGGTCGTGCGCGTCGCTACTATCGGGCACTTGAATTCACAGCTACGAAGCGTTTTGAAAACAACTACCAGTTCATCGCTTCCTACGTGTTCTCAAGCCTGACCGGTAATTACGAAGGTCTGTTTCGTAACGATAACGGCCAGTCTGACCCGAACATTACATCGCTGTTCGATCTGGTTAGCTTGCTGGCAAACTCCTATGGTCGTTTACCAAACGACCGGCCGCATCAGTTCAAATTCAACGGCAGCTACCGGACCCCGTGGAAGCTTCTCATTAGTGGCAACTTCTACGCTCAGTCTGGCACTCCGTTTAATCAACTGTTTCCGCATCCGGTTTATGGAAACAACGAAGGGTTCGCGGTACAACGCGGAACAGCCATTGTTCCGTTAGTTACCGCTACTCAGGCCGGATTCCCGAACGTTGTCAACAGCGTCGGTTCTAGCCGCACGCCGACGACAACGAACCTGGATTTGGGCTTCTACTATCCTATCAAGCTGGGTGAGACGCGCGAACTCCGGTTTACTGGAGACTGGTTCAACGTTTTCAACAGCCAGCGAGCTGTGACTCTGGATCAGACGTTCTCCCTTAACAGTGGCGTAACGGGAGTTGCCCCAGTACTCAATCCGTTCTACGGTGCGGCCGTGCTGGTGCAGTCTCCCTCGGCGTTTAGGTTCGGCGCCAAGTTCACCTTCTAGGCAATAGTTTCGCCGCTGGCGATAGTCATTGCCGTTAACCTCGGGGAGAGGCGCTGGAAATGCGCTTCTCCCCGTTTCTTTTTTCGACTATGATGTACTAACCAACATTCCTTCTTTGAGTCTAAATACAATCAACCCCCCTTGAGTTCAGGTGAGCAGTTGTAAGGAGGTACCAAATGCTCTTCGCGCCCTCTTCCTATCGTAAAGACCCGCATTCGCTCGGGAATGGGTTTCTTCCATTCACGCTCTTGCTGTTTCTCATACCGGTTTCTGTTTACGCCCAGGGGAGCGGCATTGCTTCGACCGGCACAGGCGGAAACCATGTCATTCAGGGCTATGTGTTTTTTCCCTCGGGGCGCAAAGCCGAGGGTTCCATCCAGATCAAATTACAAAGCTACAATTCCGGCGAGATTTCGGTGATGGCAGATTCCAGCGGCTCGTTCAAATTCACCTCCCTTGCGCCGGGTAGTTACACTGTGGTCGTTAACGCAGGTGAGGCCTATGAGATGGCAAGAGAAAGCGTCCTCATCGACTCGGATGTAAACCTTTCGCGATCAGGCCTTCCTAGTAATAATCTGTCGCGCCGCTACACGGTATGGATAACCCTGCAACCTAGACTCGAATCGGGCAATCGCGCGAAGGCTTCGGTGGTAAATGCGGCGCTGGCGGAAGTGCCGGAGCGGCCCCGAAAACTTTATGAGCAGGCTCTCGACCTCGCGCGCACAGGTAAGGCGATGGAAGCGGTTGACAACCTGAAAGCCGCTGTTGCGCTATATCCGAAATTCCCCTTGGCGCTCAACGAACTCGGCGTCCAATACCTGAAGCTGGGGCACGCAGACAAAGCGATCGAGGCCCTCAAGACGGCGTCAAAGCTTAGCCCCGACACCTTCATCCCAAAGCTTAACTTCGGGATTGCATTGTTGGAGGCGAAGCAATTGCCCGAGGCGGAAACGCAATTGCGCGATGCTCTGAAGCTAAACCAATCAGCCCCGACAGCCCATATGTATTTGGGACTTACGCTACTCAAGTTACTGAACTATCAGGAGGCGGAGAAAGAACTACTGCGCGCCATTGACTTGGGCGGCAATGATCTCGGCTTGGTTCACTATTATCTCGGTGGACTCTACTGGCAAAAGCGAGACTACCGACGAGCCGCAGATGAGTTGGAAACTTACCTTCGCTTAACGCCCAATGCTTCTGATGCCGAACGCGTGCGTGCTAGCATCAAAGACCTTCGTAACCGGTCTTAGCTGCTGTTTAGGGGTCACTACTCGATTGACGGTTCATCAGTTTATGAAAAGGTGGATATCTATGCCCGATAATCTAATCAACTCTTCTCTTTTGAAACTGCTTTGCCGCTCAAGCGTTGTTCTCGCCGCCTGTTTGGTTTTGTGGGGCGGCCTTTCCGCTAACGCACAGGGCGTGGGGAGTTCGCGGGGCTTGCCCGGTGGTGATGGCACTCACACAATTCAGGGGCGTGTTTATTTCCCGTCTGGTGAATCACCGGAGGGCAAGTCTGTCAAAGTGAGATTGGAGAGCGTTAGCTCGTTTGGACTCTCCACCGTAACGGATCAAGACGGAGCTTTCAGGTTCAACAATCTGCACTCTGGAGACTATACGGTTGTGGTTGATGCCGGCAAGGAATATGAAACGGCCCGCGAACCTGTGAATATCGATCGCCAAGCTAGCGTTAACGTCCCGATTCAACTTCGTCTCAAGGCTGGTGCGTCAAACCCGGCTTTTGCAAACGTTCCCCAGAATGCGATAGACCTTTATCAAAAAGGAGTAGCTGCGGCGCAGAAAGGGAATGCGAAAAGCGCAATCGAGTTTCTTGGTAAAGCCGTAGCCGCGCATCCGAATTTTGCGGTTGCCTTGGACGAACTTGGCATCCAGTATCTCAAACTCAGTGAGTGGGACAAGGCAGCGGAGACGTTCGAGACACTGCTAAAACTGCGCGCGACTGATGCGACTACGCAACTCAATCTCAGCATCGCCTTCTACAATCAGAATAAGTTGGACCTGGCGGAGACCCACTTGCGAGAGGCCCTCAAACTAAAGAGCAATGGCCCCAGCGCTCATTACTATCTTGGTATGGTGCTCCTCAAGACAAAGCATTATGACGAGGCTGAAAAAGAGCTTCAGCTTACGGTTAGTAACGGTGGGGAGAACATCGCGTTGGTTCACAAGTATCTAGGCGGTCTCTATCTCAGCACGCACCGGAATACAGAGGCCGCTGACGAATTGGAAAAATACCTTCGTCTTGATCCGAAGGCTGCTGACGCTGAACGAATTAGGGGTACAATCAAAGAGCTTCGCACCAAGCAATAAACGCATATGAGCATTTTCACCCACCGTCGCGGGCGCCACCTTTTAGTAATTATCGCTGGCCTTTTTCTGGCTGGTACTTCGGCCCGAGGGCAAAGCCCGCGGAACCAGTCGCAGCAACCTCAGGCCGACGACGTCATCCGCGTTAACACCGAACTCGTGCAAACAGACGCCATGGTCTTTGATAAGAAAGGCCACTTCGTGAGCGGTTTGAAAGCCGACCAGTTTGTTCTAAAGATTGACAACAAACCACGAAGCATTGCCTTCTTTGAGAGCGTTGCATCCGGGAGTCTGCGTGAAGCAACGAAGCCGGAAGCAGATAGCACGCGGGCGTTGACGAATCCTGCGCCCGCAACCCCGCCGCCCTCAGTAAACAATGGTCGCACGGTTATCTACTTTGTCGACGATCTTCATTTGGCACCGACCAGCCTCGTAAATACACGCAAAGCGTTGCTGAACTTCATCGATCACGGCATGGTGGAAAACGATCAAGTGGCAATAACCTCAGCCAGCGGCCAAATAGGTTTCCTCCAGCAGTTTACGGATGACAAAGTTGCTCTGCGCTCCGCGGTCGACCGCCTCAACTATCGCACGAATACCAAAATAGATATGGACAACCCGCCCATGTCTGAATATATCGCCCTCAAGATTCGTGAGGGGGACGAACAAGCTATCACTTATTACACACAGCAAGTACAACAGCAGAATTGCTTTCGAGCAAGTGGCACTCTTATTTGTACAGTGACTCCGCAATCGGCCAGGGAAATGGTGAAGCAGCGCGCCCAGGAGATCGTGGTGAACGCCGCGCCCGATACAGACAACACACTGCGCCTGTTAGAAGGACTAATGCGGAGTGCTGGCCAACTGCCGGGACGCAAGCTGGTCTTTTTCATCTCTGACGGATTCTATTTGAACGACGTCAAAACGGGTTCGCGCGACCGAATCAAACGCATTACTGATGCTGCTGGACGGGCTGGCGTCGTTATTTACACACTCGACGCTCGCGGCATCATCGGCGAGTCTCTCGACGTGACCAATAACAGACCGATAGATTCGAAAGGCCTGACCAGTAGCGCATCCATCGGTGAGATTTCTGCGTCGCAGGACGGCCTTAACGCGCTGGCTGCGGATACCGGCGGACGGGCCTTTCGCAACACCAACGCGCCAATGGCTAAGTGGATAGATAAAGTGCTTGACGAGACAGCGAACTATTACTTGCTCGCGTGGAGCCCGGATAATGAAGAGCAGAAGAGAGGCAAGTTCAAAAATATCTCAGTGAGCATAGTGGGCCGGCCCGATTTGACAGTCCGTCTGCGCCAAAGCTATTTCAAGACCGCTCCTTTACCACTTTTGACGATCAAGAAGAAAGGGGAAAAGGATCCGACCAAGGAGCGCGAAGATGATATGCGTTTGATTGTCGACGCCCCTGTTTCACAGCGCCAGATACCAATTGAACTGGCACTCAACCTGGCACAAATGCCCGGCGTTGGAACACGCCTTAACGCGACTATACAGATAAGTCGAGAGTCTCTGACGTTTGAGCTCAATGACGGTAAACAGGCCGCCGATCTAGATATTGCCGGAATTTTTTATGACGATAAGGGGAAACCGATAAGTAGTTTTGTGGGGCGGTTGAAAATCTTGCCTGTCCCTGAGAACTCGTCCCCGACAAATCGTCCGGTAGTTTATGTTTTTCACGCCTGGTTGCGTTCAGGCCTGTTCCAGGTGCGAGTAGGAGTGCGCGATCCAAAGAGCGGAAAGATTGGCAGTGCTATGCAATGGATACAGATCCCAAATCTATCAGCTCATTAGAGTGGTACCAAAGTAGAGGAACACTCCAGAATTCACGCGAATGAGCGGACATAACGGACTTTCGATCTGGTTTACCTCAAATTGAGATCCAGTAAATGGCCGAGCTTCTCCTTCTTGGTCCGAAGATAACCAGCCGCTTTCTCGGTAGGCTCGACCTCTATAGATATTCGTTCGACGACCCTCAAGCCAGCTTCTTCCAGGGCGCGAAGTTTGAGCGGATTGTTTGAAACCACTCGAACCTTACAAAGTCCCAGATCGAAGAGAATCTCGGCGCATTGCTTGTATTCGCGCAGATCCACCGCCAGGCCCAGTTGTTCATTTGCCTCTACCGTATCCGCGCCCTTGTCCTGCAGAGCATAAGCGCGAATCTTGTTTAATATGCCAATGCCGCGGCCTTCCTGCTGCTGATAGACAATAGCGCCACGCCCCTCACGCTCGATCATCTGCATCGTCTGGTGCAGCTGTGCCCCGCAATCACACTTTGTCGATCCAAAAACGTCACCTGTCAGACACTGCGAATGAATACGTACCAGCGTGGGTATGTCGCGGCGCATTTCGCCCTTAAAGAGAGCCACAAACTCTTCATCGCTAAGTAACGAACGATAACCCGCAATCTGAAAGTCGCCCCATTCGGTGGGTAAGGTGGCGATTGCTACGCGCTCTACGGATAGGTTCTCT
>DASXQM010000286.1:0-4364 GCA_036507195.1 Pyrinomonadaceae bacterium
AACAATCCCGGCGAGAAGAACGGTACTGGTGCATTGCTGATCGGATGTGAGCTGGAACTGAAAAGCGCGTACCAGCCCAAGAACACGACCACGGCACTGTTAAGCGCATAGGCGATCAATACCGAGCGGAACGTGCTGCCCGCCAGAATGATTATTAACAGAGCGAGAGCAAGCCTTCCCCAACCATCCAGCATTGACAAGATCGCATAGCGCCGCCGAAGTCTCGCCGCGTTTGTAAGACTTATCATCGGCGCTTTGATGACTTCGGCGAATAGTAACAGCGTTCCGTAGAGCAGAGTGGCCTTAACCAATTGCGAGGCGCTCAGTTGTCGGACTGACGTGACAGCAATAAGCGCTAGTCCGATTAATCCTGCGGAAATTGCATAAAAAGCCAACAGCGTTCCGAGGAATTCACGAGTGCGTCCCATCCCGTGCCATTTGTGAAAAAGGATAATTCCGGGGCCGCTCATGGGCACAATTGATATAGATAGAGCCGCTAGCACATAACTGACTACTACCGCGACAACGCCATACTCGCTGGGAACGAGCAACTGAGTTAACAGCTTGACACTGAGGATGGAGGCAAGGGGAACTCCCATTTGGGCCAACGCAACCCATCCCATTTCTCCGAGGCACAAACCCGGGCCGAGATCAAATCGTCGCGCGGCTGTTTGTTGCACGCGCATTCCATCACCAACTACGGCACAAATGGGCTTAGGTATCATGAGCAAGTTTTGTTGCTTATGCTCGGCTTGAAGGTGATGTGGTCAAGTGGTGACACGCTTTCTGGCAAAGGCAAAAATTGCAAGCTTCACAGCAGCAGGGGCAAATCGCTGGTGGATGACACCGAGCCAGTAGCAGAAGCGGTTGAAAGACAAATAGTAGGGTTCAGCCTCGTGCTCATAGACACAGCAGTCGAAACCGTATTTGTTGAGCATGCGTCTAATTTTCTGTTTAGTATTGCACCGATAGAGGGTCGGAAAAACATCTTCCTCTTTCCGTTGACAAGGCTGAACTCTCTCAAGCACTGGGGCATGTAGCCTTTCCGGAACCAGTCGGGAAATCAGTCCGACATAACTGCGAGTATTGGCGGTCCTGATACACAGGTATCCGCCTGTTTTGAGCACTCTGCGACATTCAGAGAAAAACGACTCGGGCTGGGCAATGTGTTCGAGCACAAAGTCGGAGACGCAGAGGTCAACAGACGCATCTTCGACCGGCCAACGACCGTTTTCTATAAGTCGAAATTCGTTCAAAAGCGGATTGGCTGCCGCTCTGGCATCAACATCTATGCCGATCACTTTCTGACATCTGCCTATGAATTGCCGTAGCTCTCTTCTGATAGTGACTGGATCTTCCAGATAGACGCCTCGGCCACAACCCACGTCCAGAAGCACCGATGAGCCGTTGATGAGAGAGTTGAGCCGAAGGTAGAAGTCTATCGTCCCATCAACGCGCGTAAAGCCTCCGAACTTGCTCTCCGGATAGTAAATCCTCTCAAAGTCCATTTCTGATCGGTCCCCCCAGCTCGCTCCGCTCACGGTTCTGTTGCAGTTGATTCCCTCTCTTACTTTGCTATTACGCGCAGGCGGCGCCTCGTGCGGTCGGAGTCTTTCCTGATGGCAGACGTGGAATGCGCGGCAGTTTGCCGCTATGCCTGGATTCCAAACTGACCACGTCGGCTATGGTTTCTCCAATCTCTGATTTCGAATCTTCCTGGTCAAACACTCTCTCAACAGCCACCGCCATCTCCTTTCTGAAGAGCTTGGAAAGGTAGCTGACATCAAGCAGGAGAGCCTCGCTGTCAGTTTCTCGATAGAAATTGATGTAGCCCCACTCCGCGCGTTCCGTGGAAAGCGGGAGACGCAGAGACCAGAAGCGGCTCGATTCAATGATGTCCACGGCGCTAAGGTCGCCGCGCCCCCACGACCAGTGCAGGTGTCCGTTATTGGCCTCGAACCCAGCCACTGAATTGCGAGGCGCCTGTTGCGCGAGCCGCTGCCGCCCGCTCTGGCCGCGGCAATTGATCCTCGCGGTGACGTAAACGAACTCGCTCATTTCCACCATCTTCTCGACGGCGCCGAAGACCTCGCTGAGGCTGCCGGCTTTCGAGATAGCCTGGCACGCTCGCCGGATGCGAATATTATTTGCGGTGCGCAGGCGACGCTGCGCCAAAGACAGGTTGCGTTTGACGCTTGCGCCAATCTCATCCAGCTCGTGATATCGCAAACGCGGGACAGCGAACGCCATCGCCGCGCTGAAGCCGAAAAGGCTAAGGGCCGCCATGCGTCCTCCGTGGCGATCAAACACAAAAAGCAGAGCCTGACATCCAAAAAGCACACATACACCATAAAGCACCAGCGCAACGCGCCGTTCTGACCACCCCCGGGCCAGCAACATGTAATGAATGTGCTCGCGGTCTCGCGCAAAGAGCGGCCGCCCGCTAATAAAACGGCGCGCCACAGAAAAACCCGTATCAAAGATAGGCACGCCAAGCGCCAGCAGCGGAATGGCCAGAGCAACCGCTGTAGTCGATTTCTGCGCACCCTGGATCGAGAGGGCGGCCAGCATAAAGCCGATGAACAGCGATCCGGAATCGCCCAGAAAGATCGAGGCTGGGTTGAAGTTGTAGGGCAAGAATCCTATTAATGCGCCGCCCAGCGCGAGACCAACGATCGTGACGGCGGGATGTCCAAAAATTACAGAGACCATTACCATCACAATCGCGGCGCTGAGCGCCGCACCCGTCGCCAGGCCGTCAATGCCATCAATCAGATTGAATGCATTAGTGACGGCAACGAGCCACACGAGTGTGACGGCGAAGGCAAGTGTTGGCGGTAGTTGCACCGCTCCAATAAACGGCACTGATAAAATTTCAATGCGTCCGCCAAGAAGAAAGAACAGTGTCGCCGCCAGGATCTGGCCCAGAAACTTAAACTGCACGCTCGCGGAGCGCACGTCATCGTATACACCCAGGAGCAAAACCAGCATGCCGGGCGCGACCATCATCAAGAGATCGGCGCGGCTTAGGCTCGTAGTCAACGCAGCAAAGTCGTTGAGCACGAACAGAGCGGCCAGCGCCAATGACACAGAAGCAAAGATCGCAACTCCCCCGAGCCGCGGAGTGCCTTTGTCTCGTAGGCGCCGCGCCTCGGACGGGCCACGGGTCAAGGCATACTTGCGACAGATCAGCCGCATGATCGGCGTTAGGATCAGGGAAGCACACAGTGCAATTAAAAAAAGCAAAAGGCTATCCATAACTACATCTGGGGCGGTCGGCCCCCGTTTTTTCCGTTTTTTCCGTTTTCCACGCTACGGTTCATTAACTCACAAGTTGCTTCCATAATCGCGGAAACCACTTCCCCTGGCATTGGGTCGGCCTTCGCCACGCTGCGTAAGGCCGGGATCAGCTCTTCGCGCCCCGTCAAACCAATAAGCCTAATCAGAGAGAGACGGACCTGGTTGTCGGGATGGTCAGCCGCGCTCCGCAACAACGGCTCGACCTCACCGGTCTTCGCCATCAAGAAGAGCAAAGAAATCGAGTCTTGGATCTCTTCGAGGCGTCCTTCAACTGCATTTTTGATTGCATCACGTGATATTCCGCAAGAAGCCATTGCCGACCCGATGTTGCGGCGATGCTCGGGCGCTACTTCACGTATCAGTCGGGCGAAATACGCGGCGTGGGCTGGGCTAAGATCATATAAGGCGCGCGCGGCTGCGTCCCGGACGTCTGGCGCCGGATGGCTGAAAGCTGCGCGAATTTCGCCAAAAGCATCATCCTCGCCCAGACCTGAGAGGTCCGCCAGGGAAGCCCCCTGTGGTCTCGGGCTTTTGTTCCACGGACTCGTCTCTCCAACCTGCGAAACAACAACCAAGTCACTCCCCTGTGGTCCTTGGCCGTGAGCACTTCCCTGCTCCTCTTCCGCTACGCCGTAGCTCGCGGGGTTGGATGTTTCACATCTCATCCTCCAATACTCTTCAAACGAGTCCGGCAATGTCAGATACGTTTCCGCAACACGTCCCTCCTTCGCCGAGGTTGAGGCTTCGATCTGGGAACTGGCGGGTGCAGGTCCAGGCATTTCGGCCCTTCTCTCGGAGTCGGACGGGGAAGATGGTGATTCCTCTGATGTCCTTGCTGTGTCAGCCTGCCGCGAAGGTGTCGTCACAATCGGAGTTTGTGCGTTCGCTCCGGAGCCGCTTTCCAAACCGGGGTTGGCCGAAGAATAGTAACCGTATTTGTAATAGTAGTCGTCAAACCGGAGGTCGAGCTGGTTAAGTACCACGCCGAGAATCTTCGCGCCCACACCGAGGAATAACTGCCGCGTACGCCTGATGACATCAACCGGACTCTTGTTGCTTTGCAC
>DASXQM010000287.1:0-12411 GCA_036507195.1 Pyrinomonadaceae bacterium
TCTGAAGTTGGCTCGATGGAGGGCAGCTTCTCAGCCTCCTGAAGAATCAGTCTCTGGTCAATAAGCAAATGCAAAGCCCGGTTGAGGTCAACTGAAGTGGGATTGTCCAGCGGCGTATTCGGTTGCAGCGCCAACTGCCAAAGGAGATCAGAATAAGTTATCAGGCAAATCTGCCGGCACTCAGGTTGGACGCCGGCATTTACGGTGGCGACCATTTTGTCGACGACTTGCTGGCCGCTCGCTGAGCGAGTGAGCAGTGAGCAGTGAGCACTGAGCAGTAGAAAAGCAGGCAGCAATCGGCAGACGGCAGTTGGCCGGACTGAACCAGACCGGTTGAATATAGCTCTTACGCTTTTGAACAACATCATCTTCTCCCGCCGCCTCGTCCCAATTTGCTGCCCACTGCTCCCTTTCTCAGAATGTTTGCGTAAATCTGAAATGAAGCTGCGTTCGCTTCAGACGATAGATCGCCGGCGTGCCGGTGAAGTCGTCGCTCGCGCCGCTTGGGCCACGTTGCGGAATCAGAAACTCAGGTGGAGTCAACAAGAAGCCATAATCTACCGCGAGCGCGCCTCCGAATGGCGTTTGAATTCTGAAGCCGAGGCCCACAGTGTTGGCCCAGTGTGCGCGCAGGTTTGCTGCATTTATCGCCGCCAAAATGTCGCCGGCGGGCACCGGGGTGTCGTTATGTCTGCCAAACAAATCGCCGATGCGCCGGAAAACGTTGCCGCCATCATAGAAAGGAACCGCCTGCAGCGATCTGGTTAGCGGGATGCGTGCTTCAAGATTTACAATCGCCAGGGCATTACCGCCAACCGGAACGGTAAACGGATTCAAAAACACCGGCTCCTTGTTTCGATCGATGAAGGTGCCTTCGGGAATTATGACCTGTCGCGGGCCTGCTTCCTCGAAATTGAAACCGCGCAATGTAGTGGAGCCGCCGGCGAAGAACCGCTCACTAATCGGCAAAGTAAGATCGGTTTCGTCTATCTTGCCATTACCGTCGCGATCGCGAGGGTTGAAAAGATTTGCCAGGCCCAGCGTGGCGTTTCCAGCAAGCACTGTCTTCCGGAAGGCGTTTATCTTGTAGTAACGGCGGTAAGTCGCCTGCAGCCGGTTGAAGGACAGATTGCCGCCCAGCTGCCGTAACGCAACCGCGTAATCAATATTGAAGAAGTCGCCGCGGGTCGCGTCTAACTGGTTGTAGCGGCAGATTTCGCCCGGTGCGCCCGTTTCCTCATCCGGATTACGAACCGTCCCCAGCAGACCGCGCTCACATCGTTCCCGCGTGTCGCGGACATAGGACGCCCCAAACCGTGAAAGGCGAACCGCGCGATCCGGCTGCAATATGGGCTTGACGAGTAAGCTTTGAAGATTGAACAGGCGTACGTCTTCGTAACTGTAACGCGCGAATATAATCGAATGGGTTTTCTGATTGAGGACTTTTTGCGTCTCAACCGCGGCGGTAAAGCGATTGATGGTTGGCTGCTTAACGTCATCGCCAAATTCATCAATCGGGTTGCCTTTCTCGTCGAGTCGCTGAACTATCCCCATTGTGCCGCGGTCAATCGCCGACCGGAAAAACCGCGTCACCGTCGAATCGCGTTGGTACTCAAGCGTTAACGCCAGCGGCACAAATCGATGTTCGCCAAAGCGCTTAAAACGCGGATCGAGATATTCAAATCTCAGCCTCTGTTGCCGGCTGCTGACTCTGAGGCGCATCGCCCCCTGCCGCAGCTTATTCATCAAATTAACGTTGCTAAGCTCAAACAGACCCAACGGACCCGTGTCGGTCGAGAACCCGCCGCCGTAGTCCATCACGCGCGGTTTCTTTTCCTCTACATCGATCAGGACATCACGGCGTTTGAAGCCCGAGGCCGTTTCTCCGGCCGCCTCCGTGCGAATAATTACCTGCCGGTAAGCATCTGTCAGATAGAGTTCACGCTCGCTATCGGCTATTCGATCCGAGCGCAGCACGTCGCCCTCGGCAATGGGAATAACACGCAGGATCGCATCGCGTTTGATGCGTTGCGTTTTAGCACTGCCGGTCACTCCGTTAACAATGATCCGGTTGATGTAGACTTTATCGCCTTCATTGGTGATCGAATAGATGAGCCTAACCTGCTCGTCTTCGCCCTTCTTTGGCAGCTCGACAATAGAAAACTCCATCTGCGCGTTTATATAACCTTCGTGCGCATAAAGTGCGAGCATGCGCTCACCGTCCGCCCTCGCTTGCGAACGCGAGTAAGGCGCGTCGATCACCGTTTTCAACTCATCGCGCAGCCGTTGGTCTGTATAAATCTTATTGCCGCGAACTTCTACGCCGGCAATTCGGGTCAGCGGCCCTTCGTCGACGTTAAAAGTAATAATCAGATCTTCGCCGTTGATCGACACGCCCTGTAGCACATTAACTTCGGCGCGGCGATAGCCAAGGTCGCGCATGTAGTTTCTGATTGTTCGCCTGTCCTGCTCGAGCAAGGTGAGACTTGTGTAGCCACGGCCATAACCCAAGAATGGGATCAATCCCAGCGCACTGACCTTTTGCGTTTTCAGATCGGCGGCAACATCATCGATCGTAAGCTTATTGGTCCCGGTGATGCGAATATCAGTAAGCTTGAAACGGCGTCCGCGTTCAATGTCATATCGTATCTCGACCGTATGACCACTCAGGTTCTCAGGATTCAAAGTCTCACAGGTGGCGGCAGTTCCATTCTCGCCTGACTGCGGCGTTGGCGGCGTGACGGTGCACACGGGGGTGACTTCCGTAAAGAAATAGCCCTGCTCCTGTAACTTGTTACGCAGCCGCCGCGAACCCTCGATGATTGCCGACTGATCGATATTGCCTTCACGCTTCACCGGTAGAAGCTCGGTCGCCGTTTTTTCGCTCATCGGATAATCGGGAACGAGGACATTAACTTTTGGGCCAACGCTGCCGCTGAGCTTGATCGTGATCAGGTTGCGCTCCGCGTCACGTTCCACCCTGGCATCCTCGAGCAAGGGCGAGAGGTAGCCCTGGTCAATGAGGGCCTGGCGGATTGTCTTCGTATCCGACCCGAGCGACTCACGCGTGAAGGGCGCACCTGGTTGCAGCGTCAACAAAGGCTTGACGGCTGCCGGATCAAATCCAGTGATGTTGATATCGAACGATTCAACCGGTGCCTGCTCACCGGGGACTATGCGGTAAGTCACGGTAGCTCGCGTCCCGCTTGTATCCAATTCTTCAACAGGCTCAACCACGGCATTGAAGTAGCCGCGGTCCCGCAAATAGACCTGAAGCTCGTCGGCGTTGCGCAGAACTATTTGTCTGGAGAGACGCGTGCCGGGCTGGCTTAAGTTCACGCGCGCACGCAGCTCATCTTCGGAAATCGGTGTGCCTGTAGCCGGAGTTAGTTGAAACTTGACGTCGCCGATCTGCACCTGGCGTTGAATTACAAAGCGCAGGCGAATAGGCCCACGCACTGAGCCACTGGGGCCGGAGCCCGCCTCAAACACCTCCACCCGCGCATTCGCTACTCTTTCCGAATCGAATAAGGCTTGTAGCGAGTCGCGTATGGCAACGGCCGAGAATTGAGTGTTAGGCAGGACTCTGATGATGGATAGAAACTCCGCTTCCGCTGCGGCATCGGCGGGCGAACCTTCAAAAGTAACTTCAACGGAGTTGATTAGCCGGCCTTCATATTCCGCAAAGGTCCAACTCGCTCGCACATTCACGAGCGAGCAGAGGATCGTGGCACTAAGAAACGTCGCTGAGAAAAGCCGTGGTGCCATAACCTTTGCGATTCTATGCGAGCCCTTTGCGTCCTTTGCACTCAAATCGCGACGGCCGCCCACGCAAGCCGCAAAGAACCCAAAGATCGTCGCCAAGCCGCGCAAAGTTCCCATCACTCAAAACCGTCTTCTGAACCGTATCTCAAAATTGAAATTGCTGTTGCGCGCAGTTAGCCGCTGCGTCGATGCCTGCTCATACTGCGCGATGAAAAACAGCCGGTCGGAAACGCGATACTCGAGGGCCAGGATTTGGTTGGGGTCGGAAGCTACATTGGTCGAGTAGGTAACCGACAGGTCTTTGTTGATCCTTTTGCCCACCGTCAAACGCGCCGCCGGTGTCGAGCCGGTGCCACCGATGACTGGATTGATCTCAAATCGGCTCAATCCAAAAAGCTTGCTCGTCGCGCGCTGCGCGGGCGCATTGATGAGTGCATCGGTCAAGAGACTTGTGGCAGTTCCTAAACTAGATTGAGAAAGTATCGAACTGCTCGTATCTCCGGACGCGAGTTGGCCTGTGGTAATCAAGGAAACAACATCCGCCTGCGGCAAGGCCGGTTCAGAACTGATGACGGCCTGGGGTTGGGAAAGCGGGCCGGTAAGACCGACGGTGACGCGATAACCGCGAATCTGCGTTTCACCCTGAATGTTTATGATTGGATCGGCCTGTCGTTGCGGAGGCAAGTCCATCAAAGCGCGCGTTATCTCGTAGCGATCATTGCGGAAATTCAACGTGCCGCTGGTCGCAGTGATCCGGCCCGAGATCACCGGGTCTTTCACCGGGCCATTGATCACTAACGAAACCGATCCCACCAGGTCCGCGAGATTGTTTCTGACGACGAGCGCGTTTCGGCCTTCTACTCGCAAGTCGCTAAACACGGCGCGCGCCAACTCAATCTCACCACCCTCTTCGATCGATTCCCCGGCTCTGAAATTGATCAGATCCGCAAGTTCGATGTCCTCAGTGTATTCGCTGCGCCGAACATTAACGACACCACCAATCAATTGCTCGCGCCCAGTACCTTTGATTTCGAGATCAAGGTTGGCCGTCGTGCGGAAGTTTTCGGGATAAGGCACAGTGACATTGTCGCCGGTGACATTGAATAAGAACCGAGAAAGCGTGAAGCCCTCGAGCAATGCGCCGCCGGTAACTGAGACATGCCCACCACCCATGGTTCCCGTCAGGGAGTCAATTTGGGCCTGGTTGGATGTGAACCTGACCAATGATTTCACGTTGCTGACCGTCCAACGTTCGTTCCCAATCAGCAAAGAGATCGAGCCTCCGGCTACTGAAGCCGTGCCGTTAAGTCGCGGCTGTTCGTAGGTGCCCGTGACTCGGACTGCGACCTCGGCAGTGCCGGACAAAAACGCGTCGGGATTCAGTCCGTTCAAGACTCTCAGGTTGAGCTGGCCATCGGCAGTCATGCTCTGGCGCCCCTCGGGCCCGACAGCAAGTGTTCCACCCAGCACGATGTTTGTGCCCGGACCGGTGAACTTAGTCTGTTCGAAGTTTACTTCGCTTGGCGAAAAGCGCACGACGAGCGGCGAAGTGGCGTCGAGTTGGACGTCTTCAACTCTGAAACTGAGACTGGTAAAGTTTGCCGTTCCCTGCAATCCGCTGGCGGAAAAATATCCGTCTTCGTCCAGCAGATTGCCGCTTGCCTTGAGCGTACCCGTTGCCAGTCCGGAAATCTTTACATTGGCTTGCGGCAGTACCATCTTCAATAGGCTGGTTAAGTCAGCATTGTTGAAAGTGGTTTCGACGTTGGCAGCCAGCTTGTCGCTGCCCAGGTTGACTTGCGCCGCAATCACCTGCCCAGGACCAAACACTCCGGTGGTCAGCGTGATGTTTAGTTGTTTATTCTCAGTTCTTCCAACCAGCGCGACGGTGCCGGCAGGACGGCCATTGATGACCACGTCTTTTCCCTGCCCGTCAAAAGTAATTTGATAGGCGGAGAAATCCGATTCTGACAAGTTGCCGGAAATGTGGGCGTTGAAGTCGGCTGTGCCGGAGACGCTTGTAAGTCCGGGCCGATTGGTCAGCGAGAAAAGCCGGCTCAGTTGCACTCCCTCGGCGCGCCCCTGGAAATCGAATGCTTTGCTCGTTGTGTCGTATGTGCCGCTCGCGACTAGATGACCTGCGGTTAACCGGGCATCGACACTTTCAACAGTCACCTTCGAGCCCGCAAATGTGGCGCGCGCGATCATGCCCTCCAGTGGTTCTCCCCCCAAACGGCCGGGACCGAAACGCAGCTCGGCACTGCCCACCATGGCGTTTGGTATGCCGGTTACTTTTATTTGACCGGAGGCATCGGCCTGTGTGTCAGCAAGTTGAGCGCGGGTTGATTTGCTAAGTGGCAGCGCGCCAATCAAATTGCCCGCGTTCATGCGATCGAGTGTTGCTTCGAGCGTAATGTTGTCTTTGCCGTTGAGCGGTGCATTAAGAGTAAACTGCATTCCGCCGCCGTCTTTCTCCGTCAAACGTCCATCCGCTATGCGCAGCTCGGCTTCTGTCATTTTCAGCGAGGCCGATAAGGCGCCCAGATCGTTCCCGTTGATCAACAGCGTGCCCAGCGAAACTCTGCCGTCGATATCCGGCGAACTCAGTTTTCCTCGCAACGATCCGTTGAAGGCCAACTGCCCCGCGAGGTCGATACCGTAGGTCCGCATCTGCTCTTCAACATCGGGAAGCAGGCCCGAGGAAATGAGAACAGTTTGCAACTCCGCCGCATCTGAAGAATTTAGTTCAACCTGGAGATCGGAATCCGCGGAGAATGAAAATTGTCCGGTCGCTTTAAGTTGGGTAGCGGTAGTTTGCAGGTCGACGCGATCGATATTGAATAATCCGCGGTCTGCGCGGATTGCCACCACTCCTGAAAGAGGAACACGTCCGTTGGCTGTTGCCAGGTCCTCTGCAGTAAATGTAGTCGTGAGTGTACCCGAAGCTTGTTTGAAGTCGGTTCCCGGAAACGCGAGATCCATTTTGCCGGTGGCTCTGCCGGAAAGTGGCACAGCCGAGCCGGCAAGGGCAGTCAAAGGTCCCGCCACATCCACCTGATCAAAAGTCGCCGCCACCTGGGACGTGCCACCTTTGGCGATTGCTATACGCGCGTTGCCGCTGGCGCTACCATTGAATATATCCGCAGTGAAATTGTTGAGTTGTATTTCGGTGTTCGTTGCTACCAGTTGGGCGCGCGCCTGGCCCATGTTTATTTGACCCAACACCCCTCCGCCAATACTTAAATCAGCGCTCGCTCGATAACGACCCGAAGGTTCAACGACGAACACCGGCTTGGCGAGTTTCACATTGTCCACCTGGCCATCAGCGAGCTTCACCGTGCCCGCATCGATGTCGGCAGTCGAGCCCTCCATCCGTCCGCCGCGAACCGACAGCCGTACTCCGGCAATACTAATAGTGCCAATTTCCGCGCCCGCAGCGCTGGTCGCGCCAACCTGCACATCTTTAACAACGACACTGGTGACGCCCCCGCGGCTAACGATATCAACATTATTAGCGGTCACGCCGTTTACCCTGGCGCGGGAACCTACGATCGTTCCAGCCTTGACCCTGGAGACGCTGGCAGTCGTGACGTTGTTGTCGCTGCGAAGTCGCAGGTCCGAAGCTGTGATTCCATTTCCCCGCGCGCCTGAGGTTGTTAAACTTCCCGCGATAAACTGGCTCGAAGACGCCGTGAGCACACCATCGTTCATCTCAGCGCGAGCATCCTGAAGAATCAAACCGGTGATCGTTGTGCCATAGCTTCTTTCCGCCGCCGCGCGCAATTCTCCCACCCACCGGAAATCTGAACCGGTTCCCATAACGCCGCCAACCAGTTGCACGCTATTCAGCTGAAAGTCGCCGGCCGTCAAAAGGGCCGCGACTGCTTTGCCATTGATATTGTAAGTTTTGCCCTGGCCGGATCCGTTGGCGGTAACATTCAGGCCCTGCAGGCGCAGGTTATCTGCCGCCAGCGAGTCGGACTTAATGTTGCCTTCGACCTTGTATTTGTCGCCTTCCCCGGAAACCACGCCGGCAAAATTGCCTGTTCCACGCAAAGTTGTACTGGCCTGAAGCACGTCGGAAAGCTGCGTCAGATCAACCGACGAGGTTATGTTCATTTGGTAGTGAAGGGCGCGCCAGTCGTCCATCGTTCCCTGCAATCGCGCTTCTGCGACGGGCGAGCGCAGCACCATCTCCTGGATTTCAACTCGCGTTTGATTTACGCGGCCGTGCGCCTGGATGTCGATGTTATTAATTGGTCGGCCGTCGTAAATGAAGGTTGAATTCGAGAGGGCTACCGTAACCGTATTCATCCAGCTTGCGGCAGGAGCCGAAAGATCGTCTGGTTGTATAGTCGCGTTGAGATTACGCGCCTCCCCGGAAATCTCGTGCCGCTTGTCTCCGTAGTAAATGACGCCGTTCTTTATTTCAACGTGAGCTGTGGAGTATGCAAACAGGATTCGCCTATTAGGTTCGGGCGGAGGAATGTGAATGTTGCGAAAATTCGAGCGGCCTTGTTCATCAAACGTTATCCATGCTTCCAGACCTTCAATCGTCAAGTCTTTGAGATTGATGTTTCGCTGCAGGTTCAGAGCATAAAGGTCTTCAACGCGCACAGTGGCCAGCAAGCGATCAATCTTCCCGAGCTTCTCTCCGGTTTGAAAGTCGTAGAGTTCCAGTCCCGACATTTCTACAGTCTGCGGCGGGAAACCGGCGTGGAACTCCTTAATCTCCGCGCGGATTCCATACTTCGCAAATGTATCTTTGATCTGGCCTGCGACGTAGCGGTCGACATAGCCAAGCCTGTAGACAATAAAGCTCAGCAGGAGCAGGGCAACAAGACCCACCGCGGCGAATATTGTTGCGATCACAAAGTTGCGTCTGTTAAGAAAGCGCCGGCGACGGCCCTGAGGTGTTCTTGGGTGCTTGCGTTGGGCGTCACGCTCAGCGATCGCGTCAGCGAGAGGTGGAAGCGGCTCGTCAGTCTTGGAGCTAAGGGCATCGCGAACGGCCTTACTCTCGGCTGGCGAAGCAGGCGTATCCCTTGAGGACGAATCTCCTGAATCCCCTGGATTTTTGCCCGGACCTTTCTCGTGATCGTCGACGCTCATAGCAAGCAACCGCCCCTGGCCGTTACCGCGGCCTGAGCCCGCTTCTCAGCGCGGACAACCCGAGCGCGGTGATAGTTAGTTCGCAAATGGGAGAGGGGATCCCGAAACTAAAATGAGCCTTAGAAAAAAGAGAGAGATTCTCGACCAGGCTCGCGGTCCGTGATTTAAAGACAGATGGCAAGACGCTCAGGCGCGTTGCTCTCTATCCTTCGGCAGCTCCTGTTTTCCTGCAACCGGTGTATCTTTGAGATGCGCGGGCTGGCCCAGCGGCACATTGCCCACAACCTCAAGCGCGAACCCTTCAAGAGCTGCTACTTTGGGGGGATGGTTCGTCAGCAATTGTATACGACGAAGGCCAAGGTCATGAAGTATCTGCGCGCCTACTCCGTAATCACGATCCACTCCGTAACCTGTCTCCAGGCTCGCTTCACGCTTGCCGATAGCCTTTTCCTGCATGACCGCGTAAGTGCGTAACTGATTTACAAGATCAAGGCTGTGTTCGCGCTGACGCAGGTAAAGAACCACTCCCTGACCGGCGGCGGAAATTTTTTCCAGGGCGGTATGGAGTTGGAAACCGGTGTCGTCTATCAGGGAGCCAAACATGTCGCAGGTAACGTTTTCCGTATGTACGCGCACCAGAACCGGGTCCTCCGTTTTAACGTCCCCCATCACCATCGCCAGATGCACGTCTCCATTGATGACGTTTTCATACGCCACAGCTCGAAAGCGCCCGTAGACTGTCGGCAGGTCAGTCTCCACCGCGCGACGAACCAGTGTCTCTTTGTTTATGCGGTAACTGACCAGGTCAGCGACAGTGATCATCTTCAGTTTGTGAAGCTGGGCAAACTCTTTGAGTTCCGACAGCCGCGCCATGGTTCCATCTTCGTTCATGATCTCGCAGATGACGCCGGCAGGGTAAAGACCGGCGATACGCGCAATGTCTACGCTCGCTTCAGTCTGTCCCGGACGAACAAGTACTCCGCCTTTTTTCGCGCGCAGGGGAAAGACGTGCCCGGGGCGCGCTAAGTCCTGCGGGCGGGTTTGTGGATCCACAGCAGCCTGAATGGTCGTCGCGCGATCCGATGCGGAGATTCCGGTTGTCACTCCCTTGCGAGCGTCGATGGAAACGGTGAAGGCTGTGCCGAGATAAGACGTGTTGTCGGCCACTTGCGTAGTAAGGTGCAACTCATCGCAGCGCTCCTCAGTCAGCGGCAGGCAAATCAATCCGCGCGCGTGCCGCGCCATGAAGTTGATAATTTCAGGGGTTGCTTTCTCAGCCGCGCACACCAGGTCGCCTTCATTTTCGCGGTCCTCGTCGTCAACGATAATGATCATGCGCCCTTCGCGTATTTCAGCGACAGCGTCTTCAATTGAGGCAAAAGCCATAAGTTTCTGAGATCTGAAATCTTAAATCTGAGATTTGAACTTTCGGAGGTCATGTTAACCCAAAAACCCGTCTTTCTGCATGGAGCCGGGCGGAGAAGTGAGTTAGTTTGCCCTGTCGTTTCATTCACACCGCGGCTTTGGCCCGCCGGCAGTCGCCACGCACGAACCTGAACCCGTTTTAACGGTTTGGCGTAAGCCGAATGGCTCAGCCTCGAAGAAAAACCGTTAAAACGGTTAGAGAAATGCGGGTGAAGGCTCTGCCACCGGGCTAAAGCCGCGTTGTGAATGAGAGTTCCCAAAGGAACATCACGCCGAATGGTATTGGGAAGGAAAAGTAGCACAGCTTGGGAGGGCACCCACAGCACGGTGAGGTTCTTCTATCCAGCAGCAGGAGTTTGGGAAAAGCTCAAGATCCGCTCGACATACTTGGCGATTACATCGGCCTCGAGGTTTACGTCATCACCTGGTTGGAGGTGAGAAAAGTTGGTAACCTCCCAGGTCTTGGGAATGATAGCGATTTCGAAGTAATCGTCGGTAAGCTCGGCTATAGTGAGGCTAATTCCTTCGACGGCGACTGAGCCTTTGAAGACAAGATAACGCGCGATCTCAGGCGGATAGGCGATGCGTACGGTCCATGAGCCGCCATGGTCGGTGGCGCTGATAAACTTTCCCCGAGCGTCAACGTGGCCCTGGACCAAATGCCCGCCAAGTCGCGTCACGGGCGTGACAGAACGCTCCAGATTCACCCGCGCCCCGGGCTTCAGTCTGCCCAGTGTAGATCTATCAAGAGTTTCGCGTGATACATCTGCTGCAAACGAACTGTTGTTCACGTCGAGAGCCGTCAGGCAAACACCGTTAACAGCAATCGAATCGCCTTCGTGGATGTCTTCGGTAACGAGACGAGCTTCGATCTCGATGCGCACATTGGTGCCGCGCGCCTCAATGCTTGTGACTCTCCCGAGCTCCTCAATGATTCCAGTGAACATAAGTGAATTTCGGATTGCAGAGTTCGAATTGCGAATCTGACAGCGCACAAACCTCAGAATCAAGACAACGAAGAAGACAATCAGAAGACCCGAAACTGCCGGCGCGAGCGAGAACACCAGCATCCCAAAGAGGCTCTAGACATAAATGAGAATCCAAACGGCTTCATGGTTTTCATCTCTGTGTCTCCGCGCTCCTGTGGCTTACCTTCTCGTGAATGGCCGCCATCATTTGCTGAAAAACCTCATCAATAGACAATCCAGTCGAGTCAACGACAATGGCATCGGCAGCGATTTTGAGCGGCGAGTCGGCGCGCGTGGAATCCCGGGCGTCTCTCTCGGTCATGTCAGCGAAAGTTTCATCAAAGCTAACCTTGGGATCCTGGGAGCGATCTTCATTGAAGCGTCTTTCCGCCCGTGCTTGCGGCAGTGCGGTCAGGAAAAACTTCACGTCCGCGTCTGGGAAAACTACGGTGCCGATGTCACGGCCATTGAGCACCCCGCCTCGCTCGCCTAATTCCCGTTGTCGTGCCACCATCGCCCGGCGCACCGCTGGAATCGTTGAAATGATCGATGAAAGGTCTGTGACTTCTTCACTGCGAATCTGCTCAGTCACGTCACGTCCGCCGAGAGTTACTCGCAACGAATCAGGATCGCCCTCCAAGTCGATGTCAATCCTGCCTGCCAACGAGCCCACCGCCACATCATCGCTCGCGCTGATGCTCGATTCCATTACCGCGAGGGCCACGGTTCGATACATCGACCCGGTGTCGATGTAGAGCAAATTTAGAGCGCGCGCCAGCATACGGCCAAGCGTTGATTTGCCCGCGCCGGACGGGCCGTCAATCGCGATGATTAGGGGACGAGTCATTGTAGATGCTTGGATGTCCAGCAGCATCAGAACCGGAAGCGGACCGGGCCCCCCGCGCGGGCAGCCCGCGTGGGGTGGTGGTAGCGACCGTATCCAACCATCCTACCGGCGTCGCTAGCATAGTCGTTACAGAACCGGGAGCGGTAGCAACCGGCTCCGGCTACTCAACTACAGAACCGGGAGCAGTAGCGACCGGATGCAGCCACTCAACTACAGAACCGTGAGCGGTAGCGACCGAATGCAGCCACTCAACTATAGAACCGTGAGCGGCGACCGGATGCAGCCACTCAACTA